>NZ_CATKQA010000007.1:0-115625 GCF_949767575.1 Pseudomonas sp. IT-P2
GAAAGGCGCCCTTATGTCGTTTCCGGCCGTTACTGAACCGTCGCCAGATCGCCCTTCAACGCTACGCCGGCCATGATGGCGCCCGCGTGGCATTCGTAGGTTTTCGCATCCTTGCGCTCGTTGCTCTTGTAGAAGCTGACGATGTTGGTCACGGCGTTGGCGCCGGCGTTTTTTGCGGCCTGGTGCAGGCTGATGATCGCCGATTGCACGACCCACTCGCAGGCTTCCTGGTCGGTCTTGTTGAAGGCGTTGGTCTTCTTGTTGGTCACGGCGCCGGGGCTGACGACGGTGACTTTGCCGGCCGGGGCATTGCCCGCCAGATAGAACTTCACGCTGCCGTCGATCTTGCCGGTGCGGGTCGCTTCGGCGACGGCCTTGTCGAACGGCAGGTAGACCGCCGTGTCACGGGCCTGGCTGACGGCCGGCATGGCGCAGATGAGCAGGGTGGCAGCGAGTTTCTTGAAGTGCATGGAGGTCTCCTTGACCTGGATTAATTCGGTTGTGACCAGCGACGGAAAATCAGCGAGGTGTTGACCCCGCCGAAAGCGAAGTTGTTGTTCATCACGTATTCGTGGCTCATCTGGCGGAACTCGCCGCGCAGGTAGTCGAGCTTGCCGCAGTGCGGATCGACCTCGTCGAGGTTGAGCGTGTGCACATACAGGTCGCGGTTGAGCATCTCGATGCTGAACCACGACTCCAGCGCCCCGCAGGCGCCGAGGGTGTGGCCCAGGAAGCTCTTTTGCGAACTGATCGGCATGCGTTCACCGAACAAGCTGCTGGTGGCCAGGGTTTCGGCGACATCGCCCTGCTCGGTGGCGGTGCCGTGGCCGTTGACGTAGCCGATGACGTCCGGCGCAAGGCCTGCGTCTTCCAGCGCCAGTTCCATCGCCCGGCGCATGGTGACTTGTTCGGGGCGGGTGGTGTGCTGGCCGTCGGCGTTGCTGCCGAAACCGACGATCTCGGCGTGAATGTGCGCACCGCGAGCCAGGGCGTGTTCCAGCTCTTCGAGCACCAGCATGCCGCCGCCCTCGCCGATCACCAGACCGTCGCGGCCCTTGTCGTACGGGCGTGGCGAGGTGTGCGGTGCATCATTTTTCAGGCTGGTGGCGTACAGCGCGTCGAACACCATGGCTTCGGTCGGGCACAGCTCTTCGGCGCCGCCGGCGAGCATCAGCGGCAGGCGTCCGAACTTGATCGCCTCGTAGGCGTAACCGATGCCCTGGCTGCCGCTGGTGCAGGCGCTGGAGGTCGGGATCAAGCGGCCGGTGAGGCCGAAGAAGATGCTGATGTTCGCCGCCGTGGTGTGCGGCATCATCCGCACGTAGGAGTTGGCGTTGAGGCCTTCGGCCACCGAGTTGAGCAGCATGTTGCCGAACGCCTTGATCTCGTCGGTGCTGCCGGTGGACGAACCACAGGCCACGCCCATGCGCCCGTCCTTGATCGACTCGTCGCCGAGCAGGCCGGCATCGGCCAGCGCTTTTTCCGCCGCGCCGACAGCCAGGCGCGAGACCCGGCCCATGCTGCGCAATTGTTTGCGAGTCCAGTGCGCCGGCACCTGGAAATCATCGATGGGCCCGGCCAGACGGGTGTTGAGTTCGCTGAAGCGATCCCACTCGTCCATCCGGCGGATGCCGCTGCGGTTGGCGGCAAAATTGCCGGCGATGGTGTCCCAGTCGCTGCCCAGCGAGGTAATGCCGGCCATGCCGGTGACGACGACGCGCTTCATCAACACAAGCCTCCGTTGACCGCCAGCACCTGGCGGGTGATGTACGACGCTTCCGCCGACATCAGGAAATTCACCGCACCGGCCACCTCTTCAGGCGTGCCCATGCGTTGTGCGGGGATCATTTTCATCAGTTCTTCCACCGGCACGTTTTCATCCAGCATCGCCGTGTCGATCAGGCCCGGCGCGACGCAATTGACCGTGATCTTGCGCTTGGCCAGTTCGATCGCCAAGGCTTTCGCGGCGCCGATCACACCGGCCTTCGAGGCGCTGTAATTGACCTGGCCACGGTTGCCGATCAGCCCCGAAACCGAGGTAATGCAAACGATGCGACCCGCGGCGCGGCGGCGGATCATCGGCATCATCACCGGGTGCAGGACGTTGTAGAAACCGTCGAGGTTGGTACGCAGCACCACGTCCCAGTCGTCGTCGCTCAGAGCCGGAAAGGCGCCGTCGCGGGTCAGGCCGGCATTGAGCACCACGCCGTAGTAGGCGCCGTGGGCTTCGACATCGGCTTCGAGGATGGCTTTACAGGTTTCTCGGTCAGCCACGTCGAATTGCAGGATGCGCGCTTGGCGGCCCAGGGCCTGGATTTCAGCCTGCACCGCCTGCGCGTCGCTCAGACCACTGCGGCAATGCACGACGATGTCATGCCCGGCCTGAGCCAGACGCAGGGCGATGGCGCGGCCGATGCCACGGCTGGAGCCGGTGACCAGTATTGATTCAGTCATCGTTCGACTCCTTGTTGGTTTCGTCGCGGGTTTGTTCCAGATAGTCCGCCGCATGGGGCGGGCGGAACACGTTCAGCCGGGCGCTGGCCTCGATGCCGGGCGCGTTGATATGGCATTCGAATACGCCCATGCCGTTGTCGTCTTCCAGCGAGCGCAGGCCATGGATGGTCAGTTCGCTGCCAACCGGAAAGGCCGCGACATTGCATTCGAACTTGCGTGTGCCGAGCAGAAAGCCCAGCTCCACCGGGTTGCCTTTCTGCCGCGCATGGCAGCCGGCGAACGCGGCGACGCTTTGCGCCATCAGCTCGATGCCGACCCACGCCGGCAGGCTGCCGTCGGGCAGGCTGAACAGGCCGCCGGGGCGGACGGTGAGGGTGGTGTGGATCTGTTCGTCGTCAAAGCTCAGGATCCGGTCGATCAGGATCATGTCGCCAGCGTGGGGCAGCAGTTCGGCGAGCGGCCAGTGGCTCATGGGGCATCTCCGATAATCAGGCTGACGTTATTGCCACCGAAGGCAAACGAGTTGCTCATCAGGTAGCGGGGAGCAATGGACGCCAGGCGTTCGCTTGCGGTCACCCACTTCAGCGCTGGCAGGTCGGGATCTGGCTGGCCATCCCAGACGTGCGGCGGCAAGGCGTGGTCGGGGTTGTCGGCACTCAGGCTCAACCAGCAGAACGCCGCTTCCAGTGCGCCGGCGGCGCCGAGGGTGTGGCCGGTCATCGGTTTGGTCGAGGAACACGGTACGCCTTCGGGAAACAGCGCGGCGACGGCCAGACTTTCCATCGCGTCGTTGTGCTGGGTCGCGGTGCCGTGCAGGTTCAGGTAACTGATGTCGCCGGCTTGCAGATGGGCTTGGTCGAGCGCCTTCTGCATCGATTGCAGGGCGCCACGGCCGGTCGGTTCCGGTGCGGAAATGTGGTGCGCGTCGGAGCTGGCGCCGGCGCCGAGCAGGGCGATGCCCGGCCCAGCACCGCGCTGTTTGCTCATCACGAACAGCACCGCCGCTTCGCCGATGTTGATGCCGTTGCGGTTGGCGGAAAACGGATTGCAGCGCTCGTCCGACACCGCTTCCAGCGCACTGAAACCGTTGAGGGTCAGTTTGCACAGGCTGTCGACACCGCCGCACAGCACCGCGTCGCACAGGCCCAGATCGAGCAGGCGTCGGGCGCTCATCAGCGCGCGTGCGCTGGAGGTGCAGGCAGTGGAAATCACATAGGTCGGGCCGCTCAGTTGCAGCCAGTCGGCGAGGAAATTCGCCGGGGCGCCGAGTTCCTGTTGCCGGTAGTCGTAATCGGCCGGGAACTGTTGGTCGCGAATGTAGTGCGCAAGGCCTCGGCTGGCTTCGTCGATGCCCGAAGTGCTGGTGCCGAGCACCACGCCGATGCGCTCGCGGCCGTAAGTCTGGATGGAGTGCTCGATGTCGTCGCGAATCTGCAACGCGGCTTCCAGCAGCAGTTGGTTGTTGCGGCTGCGCTGGTCGGCCAATGCATCGGGAATCGGCGCCAGATCGCCGTGCACGGCGGCCACCGGCAGCTCGCGCTCCGGCACCCAGCCGGACTCGCGGCGCATGCCTGAACAGTCGCCGGCAAACAGGTTGCGTGCCACGGCTGGCTTGTCGCGCCCCAGGGCGCAGATCACGCCGAGGGCATTGAGGTAGGCGGTCATGACGTCGGTTCACCGAGTGGCGTTACGCGGTAGTGCGGGCCTTGTGGCAGGTTCAATTCGAAGCTCAAGGGTTGGGTGTAACGGATGTCCCAGCGCGCCGGCAGGGAACGTTGGCCGCCCTGTTGCTGCGCGTCGGGGTAGTTGCGCGACAGCTCGCCCGCCGGGGTCAGGGCGAACAGCAGCGCGGCGAACAGCTCCCGGGCTTCCGGGTTGGGCGGCAGCAGGCCGTCGGCCTGCCAGTGTCCGTCGATCAACTGCTGACGGGCCTGGGGAATGCCCAGCGGATCCATCATCGACCAGCGGATGCCGGGCCCTTCGCGCTGGATCACCAGCAACCAGTCTTGCTGTTGCCCGGCCAGGTGACGTTCGATATGCAATTGCATCGGCAGCGGCAGGCTCGGGTTGCCGGCCGGCAGCGGCGCCTGACTGGCGCAGGCACCGAGCAGCAAGACGCAGGCGAGCAGCAGAACACGCAACATCAGACAGCCTCGTTCAAGGGTTTGCGGGCCACCACGTTGACCAGGGTTTCTTCCCGCTGGCCGAATGGTTTTGGTTTGTGCAATCCAAAACGTTCGAGCAGACCGAAATCCTTCGACCGGCTCCACCACAGATACGGGTACGAAACGTTCTGTTCGCCGAACTCGAAACCCTGCTGGCGAATCATCTCCAGGTACTGCGCCGCGCTCTTTTGCACGTGCATCGGATGCCGGAACAGCCAGCGAATCACCCACGTATCAATGTAAGCCTCGGTGGACTCGGCGAACAGCAGATAACCACCGGGTTTGAGCACCCGATAGAACTCGGCGAGGGCTTTTTCCTGCTCCACCAGATGATGGAAGGTCTGGTGACAGAACAGCAGGTCGACGCTGGCGTCCGGCACATTGAGCGTCGCGCAGTCGCTGCCGATCAGCTCGACGTCGAAGCCCAGACGCGCCGCCTCGGCGGCGCTCAGTTCAAGGCTGTGCGGGTCGGCATCGACGCCGATCAGGCGCTGTGGCGCGAAGGTCTGGCGCAGGTGACCGAACGACTTGCCCTGACCACAGCCGGCATCCAGCAGCACCGGATTGGCCGGCAACGATTCGCTGAACAGTCCGCGCAGATCGTTGATTGCCACGCGCAGCACATGGTGCTGCCAGGTGTGGCTGCGCAGGAACCAGAAGCCGAAGCGGGTTTCCTCGACGTAGTTGTCGCTCAAGTAATTCAAGTGTCGTCCCTTGCACAGAGTTCGGAGATCGTCTTCAGCCGACGGCGCGCTTCACTGACGAACGGGTTGCGTTCGTCCCAGGCGTAACCGGCGAGGATCGAGCAGATCATGCGGCGGATTTCCGGGGAGCCTTGCTCGTGGAAAATCACGTCCTGAAAGGTGCCGGCGTACCAGCCTTCGACGTAGCAGCGGAACGTGTCGACCCCGCGTTTCAGCGGCTCGGCGAATTCCCGTTGCCAGTCCACCGTTTCGCCCTGCAACTGTCGATGCAGCACAGCGGCGGCCATGCTCGCCGAACGCATGGCGATGGTCACGCCCGAAGAGAAAACCGGGTCGAGAAATTCCGCCGCGTTACCCAGCAGCGCAAAACCCGGGCCGTGCAGGGTTTTGACGTTGGCCGCATAGCCGCCGAGAGTGCGCGCCGGGGTGTCCCACACGGCGTTGTTCAGCACCTTGGCCAGGCTCGGGGTTTCGGCGATGAAACCGCGCAGGCAGGCGTCGAGGTCGGCATCGCGACCTGCGAAATGTTCAGCGGCAGCCACCACGCCGACGGAGCAGCGACCGTTGCTGAACGGGATCGACCAGAACCAGATATCGCGGTGCTGCGGGTGGGTGGTGATGAGGATTTTTTCCCGGTCGAAACCGGGGTGATCGATGTGGTCTTCGACGTGGGTGAAGATGGCCTGGCGAACCGGGAAATTCGACGGCGCTTCGAGGTCGAGCAGGCGTGACAGCACGCGGCCGTAGCCACTGGCGTCGAGGACAAAATCGGCTTCGACGCGGTACTCGCTGCCGTCTTCGCGGCGCACATTCAGCTGTGGTCGCGGACGCTCGAAGTCGACGCTGACAATCGCGTCGCCGTAGCGGATTTCCGCGCCCTGCAACGCCGCCTGATCGGCCAGCAACTTGTCGAAGTCGGCGCGTTGCACCTGCAGAGTCGTGGGCTTGCCGGCGGTGAAGGTGTCGCCAAAATCGAAGGCGCTGTAGCGCTCGCCCCAGGCGAACGCCGCACCGTTCTTGCGTTGGAAACCGGCGGCATTCACCGCCTCGAGCATGCCGGCCTCTTCGACGAAATCCAGGCAATGGCAGAGCAGGCTTTCACCGATGGAGAACCTCGGGAAATGCTGACGCTCGATCACCAGCACGTCGTGCCCCTTGCGCTTGAGCAATGCGGCGGCGATGGCGCCGGAGGGGCCGGCGCCGATGATCACGACCTGACGGGATTCCATTTCAACGATTGGCACGTGAGCTCCTGGGTACGGCAATAGGGTTCAGTGACGCCCGGTGCAGGCCGATGAAGGCCGGCAACAGCGTCGCGATCAGACCCATCAGCATCAGCGCAAAGTACAGCGCCGGGCTGATGAGTTGTTGTTGCAACAGCAGGTTGAGAAAAACGATTTCGCTCAAGCCGCGAATATTCAGCAGCACGCTTTCGCGCCAGCGGCTGGCGCCTGCGAATGACGCGCCGGCCCAGCCGAGGCCGAGCCAGTTGCCCAGGATTTTGCTGGCGACCGGCAACAGCAGCAGCGCCGCCCATTGCACGGTACCGAGGCTGGCAAGGGCGCTGTGCACGTCGATCTGGACGATGCCGAAAGTCAGGATCAGCGGAATTGCGACCCACGTCTGCAAGCGGTTCATCCAGTGCGCCGGCAGCGGCAACACCAATGGCACCTTGAGCGCGGCCATGCACAGCAGATAACCGATGCCGAAAATCAGTGCGTTGAGTTTGTAGTGTTCGGCCAGCACCAACAGCGCAAAGAAGCCGAGGCTGTAGGTCAATGGACGGCGGATGCCGAACACCCGCAGCAGCACGGGTACGCAGGCCATCCCCAGCGGCAGCAACAGACTGCTCAGGTGCAGGCTGCCCTGAGCGAGGCCGAACAGGGTCCAGCAGGTCAGGTCGATCAGGATCGCGGTCTGCACCAGACGCCGAGTGGCGGCGGGCGGGTAGTCGATGTGACGCAGGTACAGATACAACACCGGGATCGCAGTGATGGCGAACACCAGACCGATCGCCAGCGAGTTGATCCACGGCTGCGTCGGCAACAGCCAGTACGCCGTCGCCAGACCGCAGGCGAACGGCACGGCGAAACTCGGCAGGGCGATCTTCACGCTCTGACGGTCCAGGCGCAGGTCGATCACGTCACTGAGGATGTGCCCCAGCAACAGGGCGAAGCTCAGGCTGTAGAGGTTTTTCAGCCAGCCCGGCGCGATCAGTTCGGCGCCGTTGAGTTGCCAGCCGGGTTCGATCCAGAAGTACATCAGCAGCGGCAGGCCGAAGCTGGCCAGCAGCAATTGACTGACGATCGGGATCAGCCCGAAATGCCGGCCGACCCGGGTGGCGACGAAGAACAGTGCCAGGGCCATCAGCCAGAAAATCATCACCATCATGCTGCAGGCTCCGTGACGGCAACCGCATGGGCCTGACGCCCGGCCCACGGCGCGAGCATGAAGCTGAACGCCAGACCGAGGCTCACCGACAGACCGAAGTTGCTCACCGCCGGGGTGCTCGACACCGCCAGCAGGCCGAACGACAGCCAGGTGGTGGCGGCCGCGAGCAAGGTGCCGAGCAGGCTGACGGCTGCGCCGCCGACCTGCTCGCGCATGAGGATCGCGTAGTCGACGCTGATCGCCGTCACCAGCAACAGGCCGAACAGGCTGAACAGGGTCAGCGGCTGACCGAGCCAGCCCAGGCTGGCGAGGCTGCACAGCGCAGCGAGCAGCGGCAGGGCGACGATCCGCAGCGCGCCGCCGAGACCGAACGGCAGCATCAGCACCAGCACGATCAATACGCAGGACGCGAGTTTCAGCTCAGCAGCGCTGATCTGGGTCTGGGCGAACACCTTGTTCAGATCGCCGAGCCGGTCCACCAGCATCACGCCGGGCAGATCCAGCGCCTGCACCCGCAACAGCGACGGATTGTTCAGGCCTTGCAGGCTGACCATCGCTGCCACGCCGTCCTCGGTCGGCCCGAGCCACAGCGTACGGTAGGGCTCGCCGAGCGGCCCGGCCAGTGCTGCATCGATGTCCTCGGCGGGCAGGGCCTGCAACTGTTGCAGCTCGGTTTGCAGCGCCGCCAGCGGCACGCCGACCTCCAGCAACGGCTGCCAGAACTGCGGCAACTTGCTCAGCGCCTCACGCACTTGTTGCTGCTGAGACGGCGGGCTGACCAGTTGATTGAGCGCCAGATAACCCTGCAACTTGTCGAGGTTGACCAGTTGATCCAGCCGCTCGCTCAGGGCTGCTTGCCGTTCCAGCAATTGCTGCTGATCGGCGGCGCGCACCAGGAAGAACTGGCTGGTCGGCTGATAGCCGGTAATCCGCGCGATGGTCTGCGCCTCATCGGTCAGACGTTGCGGCGCACCGACCCACTGGCGGATGTCGTTCCTGCTCTCCAGTTGCAGCAGGCCACCGACGCAGAAGGCGATCAGCAGGGCCAGCAATACCGGCGTTCTGACGTGTTCGAGCAGGTTTTCTCGCAACCGCACCAAGCGCTCGGCCAGTTGCAGGGGCCATTGCGCCGGGCGCAGTTCGACGTTTTTCAGCAGCGCCGGCAACAGGCACACCGCCGACAGGTAGGCGCCGAGCAAACCGGCGGCGGAGAACACGGCGATCTGGGTCAGGGCCGGGAAAGGTGTCCAGGCCAGTGCCAGGTAACCGATGGCGCTGGTGATCAGGCTCAGCGTCAGCCCGGACAGGGTCAGGCGCAACGCCGGCCAGCTGTGCCAGGGCTTGAGGCTCCAGCTCTTGGACAGGTAGTGCAGCGGGTAATCCACCGCCACGCCGATCAGACTGGAACCGAGCACCAGCGTCATCACGTGCATGTGCCCGAACAGCGCCACGCAGGCCACTGCACCGAACAGCATGCCCACCAGCACCGGAATGAACGCCAGCAGCACCCGCCAGCGGCGGAAGGCGAGCAGCAACAGCAACAGGATGCCGATGGTGGCGCCGCCGCCGACCCAGGTCATTTCCCGGGTCGCCTGCTGCTGGCCGTTGGCGGCGTACAGCAGGCCGCTGGCGGCCAGCAATTGCACGTCAGCGCGAGCCGCTTGCTCACGGCTGTGTTGCAGCAGGGCGGCGACTTGCAGCGGCTGATTCATGTCGAAGGCACTGCCGGTGGTGCGTGCGCGCAGCAGCACCCAGCTCTTGCCATCGGCGTCGGCGATCAAGGCGCCGCTGCCGATGTCCAGTTGCACCGCGCCATGTTGCGGCTGGCTGTTCTGGATGCGTCCGGTCAGGCCCAGCCAGTCGTCCTGGCTCGGCACCAGACTGAACCCGGTGAACGGGTCGAACAGCGCCTGTACCCGTTGCTGGATAAAGGCGTCGGGATGTTCGATCAGCAGTTGTCGGTCATCCGCCGAGAGCATCGCCAGCCGCCCTTGCAGCAGTTGCGTGCGCAGGGCCGGCAGATCGGCCTGCAGGTTCCACTGGACCTTTTCGAACAGCCCGCTGGCCTGCCATTGCTCGCCCAGGGTCTGGGCCATGGCGACGGCTTGCTGGCGATCGGCGTGGCCGACCAGCACCAGCATGTCGCGGTTGAGCGGTTCCTGCATGCGTTGTTCGGCGCGCAGTTCGAGGGCGTCCGGGTGGGTGCCGGGCACCAGTTCCATCAGGTTGGCCGACAGCGGCGCACCGTCGCGCCACTGCCAGGCGCCCAGTGCGACAACCGCCAGCAGCAGGATCAGGAACAGCCAGGGCAGCCTGCGTTCACTCGGCAAAGTCATGTTGCTCCGCGTCGCTCAGAGGTTGGCCGGCAGTGCTGTCCTGCATGCGCAGCACGGTGCTGTCACCCTGGGTTTCCAGCAGTTCGATGGTGTTCACCAACGCGCCGCCGCTGATGTTGATCTGATTGAACACCTGCTTGAGCAGCACCGAGCGCGGGGTCAGGGTCAGTTGCCATTGCTGCGCATCGCCGCTCAGGGCCAGTTCGAAATCCCGTTGCAGACCGCTGCTGTCGCCTTGCAGCACCGCCAGGAACAAGCGGTTCTGGTCGGCCCCGGCGCTCTTGTTCGGCAGCAGTTGCCAGCCGGTGGCATCACGCCGGGCGATACCCTTGGCGCTGATCCGGTAATCCTGTTGCAGCGGGGTTTTCAGCAGCCACAGCAAGCCGTGGTTTTTGGCAAGGACAAAACTGCCCTTGCTGATCAGCGGCTGGGGCAGGGCGCGCAGGTGTTTTTCCTGGATGAACCGGCCGTGGATCACGTCCGGCTTCGCCAGTTGCTCGCTCAACTGTTGCAGGTCGAAGGCGTCGGCCAGCGACGACAGCGTCAGCAGCGCCACGGCCCCAAGGGATTTCAACCACACATTCATCGCAGCATCCTTTCCACGGCATCGGTGAAGACTTTTGGCGAAGCCAGTTGCATCTCGCGGCTGCTCACTTCGACGGCGACCTGCACCGAGCTGGCGCGGGTCAGGCGTTCGCCTGTCTGGGCGTCGGTGATCAGGTAGTGGATCTTCAGGCGGTTTTCCCACTCCACCAGACTGGCGCGCACGTTCAGCCGTTGGCCGAACACCGCGCCGCGCACGTATCGCAGTTGCAGGTCGATCACCGGCCAGGCATAGCCCGAGTCGACCATCTGGTTGTAGTTGTGGCCGATCTTGTCGAGCAATGCGCAACGCGCCACTTCCAGGTATTTCACGTAATGGCCGTGCCAGACGACGTGCATGGTGTCGACGTCAAAGAACGGCACGAGGATTTCCGTATCGGCGTGAAGCACTCCGGCACTACGCATGCAGCCTCCAGTGTTGCTCGGCGATGCGTTGCAGGCACAGGCGCAATTCGCCTTCCAAGGCGCGGTCTTCGATCACCGGCGGGAAGTCCTGGGCCAGTTGTTCGTGCATGGTGGCCAGCGATGGCGGCAGCGGACGCGCGTCTGCATCGCGACCACGCAGCCACACGCCTTGATTGGCCGCGAGCAGCGTGGCGGCGGCGACCTGCTCGGTCAGCTCCAGCACGCGGATGGCGTCGCGGGCGGCGATGGTGCCCATGCTCACCTTGTCCTGGTTGTGGCACTCGGTGGAGCGCGAGAAGACGCTGGCCGGCATGGTGTTTTTCAACGCTTCGGCAGTCCAGGCACTGGCGCCGATCTGCACGGCCTTGAAGCCGTGGTTGAGCATCGCGCGGTCGGCGCTGGCGCCGGACAGGTTGCTCGGCAAACCGTGGTTGTAACGCTCGTCCACCAGCAGCGCGAGTTGTCGGTCGAGCAGGTCGGCGACGTTGGCCACGAGGTTTTTCAGGCTGTCCATGGCGAACGCGATATGTCCGCCGTAGAAGTGCCCGCCGTGCAACACGCGTTCTGCTTCGGCGTCGATGATCGGGTTGTCGTTGGCGCTGTTCAGCTCAGTCTCGATGAACGAACGCAACCAGTTCAGGCTGTCGGCCAACACGCCGAGCACGTGCGGTGCGCAGCGCAGCGAGTAGCGATCCTGCAAGCGGTGCAGCGGCGCGGTCGGTGCGTCGATCGCCAGATCCTTGCGCAGCCACGCGGCGACCTGCATTTGCCCCGGATGCGGCTTGGCGGCGAACAGGCGCTCGTCGAAGTGTTCCGGATTGCCTTGCAGCGCCACCACGTTCAGCGCGGTGATGCGGGTCGCCAGTTGCAGCAGGTAATCGGCGCGAGCGTAAGCCAGGCAGGCCAGACCGGTCATCACGGCGGTGCCGTTCATCAGCGCCAGCGCTTCTTTCGGACGCAGCACCAACGGTGTCCAGCCCAGTTCGCGGTGCACGTCGGCAGCCTGGCGGCGTTCGCCACGGAACATCACTTCACGCTCGCCGGACAGGGTCGCGGCGACGTAGGACAACGGCGTCAGATCGCCGCTGGCGCCCACCGAACCCTCTTCAGGGATCAGCGGCAGAATGTCGTGCTCGAGAAACGCGTGCAGGCGTTCCAGCAGTTCGATGCGCACCCCGGACACGCCGTGGCACAGCGACTGCAAACGCGCCGCCAGCACCGCGCGGGTGGCCTGGGCATCGAGCAGTTTGCCCAGCCCGCAGCCGTGGAACGTGTAGAGATGACGCGGCAGCGCCTCGACGTGATGCAGCGGCACCGCGACCACGCAGGAATCGCCGTAACCGGTGGTCACGCCATAGATCACGCCTTCTTTGTCCAGCAGCGAATCGAGGAACCGCGCGCCCTTGGCGATGCGTTCGCGATAAGGCGCGTCGCTCTGCAACTGCACGGGCGCCTGACGGTTGGCCAGGGCCAGCACGTCTTCGATGCGCAAAGGGCGTTCGCCGAAGGTGACCGGTTCAGGAGTTGGCGTTGTCATCGGTTTTCCAGAATGGGTAAAAGTTGAACCATTGGCACGGTGCTTCGAGGCAATAGTGACTCAGGCGTTGCGCATAGCGGGTGGCCCACTGATGAATGACCTGTTCGCGCTCGCGGCGTGACCACACCACGGCATCGGCGAAGGGTTCGAGGGTCAGGCGATAGTGGCCGTCGGGCTGTTTCAAGCACATCAGCAGGTTGACCGGGCATTTCAGCAGGCCGGCCAGCAGCCACGGCCCTTGCGGGAACGGCGCCGGGTGGCCGAGAAAGTCCACGGTCACGCTGCGCCCGCCATGCAGTGGCACGCGGTCGCCGGCAATCGCCAGCCACTCGCCGCGCTCCAGCCGTTCGTGCAGTTGCAGCATGATCACCGGGTCCAGCTCGCTGACCTGGATCAGTCGCAGGTTGGTCGCGCCGGCCTCGCCCAGCAGGCGATTGAATTGCTCGGCGTGCTTGGTGTGCACCAGCACGTTCATGGTGACCTTTTCGCCCAGCTCCGCCAGCGCCCGGCACACCTCGAGGTTGCCCAGATGTGCGCCGACCAGCAGTTGCCCGCGACAGCCGCGCAACTGATTGCGCAACAGCGCCGGGTCGATGATTTCGATCTGCTCGATCTTCAGCTTGCCGTTCCACACGTCGAGCTTGTCGAGCAGCGAATCGGCGAATGCCATGAACTGGCGGAATACCCGCCAGCGGGTCGGACGCAATTCGTGGCGACCGCTCCAGTCGGCGAGGCGCTGCTGATACTGCCAGGCACTGCGCCGGGCGGTGCGGCCGAACAGGAAAAAGTACAGGACGATGCCGTACAGCAACGGGCTCAGCAGGCGTCGGCCAAGGACCTTGGCGGCGAACGCGGTGAATTTCATCAGCAGGAAACTGCCGCGCTCTTCGCGGTCGGCCCAGTGCTTCTTGTCGGTCTCGACGGTCATGCGCGCCACCGTCGCCAGAGGATCACGGGCAAGCGCAGCAACATGCCGAAGAACAGGCGCGTGTGCATGCTCGAGATCAGCACGTTGTCGTGGAACAGGCGAAAGTGCGACACGCCGTCCAGCGGGTAATGCACGCTGGTCTGCAACCAGCGCATCGGCTGATTGCGCCAGGCCAGGCGCACCAGAATGTCCGAGTCGAAATCCATGCGCTTGCCGATCCGCGCCGAGTCGATCACGCCCAGCGTCGGTTCCAGCGGATACACCCGGAAGCCGCACATCGAGTCGCGGATCTGCAGCGACAGGGTGTTGATCCACACCATCACGTGGGTCAGATAACGCGCATACAAACGGCCCTTGGGCACGCTGGCGTCGTACAGCGGATAACCACAGACCAGTGACTCGGGGTGGGCGCGGGATTCTTCGATGAACCGCGCGACATCCTGCAGGTCATGCTGACCGTCGGCATCGACCTGCAAGGCATGGCTGAAGCCCAGCCGCGCCGCTTCACGCAGACCGGTCATCACCGCGCCGCCCTTGCCCTGATTGGCAGTGAGGCGCACCAGATAAACCCGCTCGCGCTCGGCCAGCGCGTCCAGCACCGCCGCGCAGGATTTGCTGCTGGCATCGTCCACCAGAATGCACGGCAGATCCTCGGCGAGCAGGGCGTCGACCACCGTGCCGATAGCGGTTTCGTGGTTGTAGACCGGGATCACGGCGCAAGGGTTATGCATCGCCAGCCCCCAGCAGAATCCGCCCGCTGGAGCAGGTGGCGGTTTCGTTGCGGTAGGCGAAATACAACTTGCCGCGTTCCGGATCGAAGCGCAGGTGCAACTGGACTTCATCGCCCGGGCGCACCAGTTGCTGGAACTTCAGCACTTCCATGCCGGCGAACGCGCCGGGCAGGTTCAGCAGTTGCCGACCCAGGTTCAGTGCCCATTCGACCTGTACCACGCCGGGCAGCACCGGGGCCTTGGGGAAGTGACCGCTGAAATAGGCCAGGTCCGGCGGAACGCTCAATTGCAGGTTCCATTCGCCCTCGGTTTCGGCCTGTTCCAGAATCTCCGGCGCTTTCGGCCGTGGTGCCAGCAGCAAGGCTTCGACGTCGGCCTGAGGCAACTTGCCCTGCGAGTTCAGCGGCAACTGTCGCAGCAGGCGCCAGCGGCGGGGCAGGGCCAGGGCTTCGCAGTGGTCGCCGAGATGACGGCGCAGGGTTTCGGTCAGGCTGCGCCGACCGTGTTCGCGCAGGGCAAACAGGCCCGATTCGCTGAGCACCAGCAGAGCGCCGAGGGACGCGCGATTTTCCTGCACCACGCCCAGACGCGCTTCGGCGACCCAGTCGTGGGCCACCAGCGCCTGTTCAAGCATCGGCAGGGAAATACGTTTTTCTTCGAGTTTGACGATCCGGTCGAGCCGCCCGAGCAATTCAAAGCGGCCATCGGCCTGAATGCGTGCCGCATCGGCGGTGTGTTCGACATGCCCGGCGGGCAGATAAGGCGAAGCGATCAGCAGGGCGCCGTCGCTGTCCTGGCTCAACTCGACACCGGCAAACGGCTGCCACAACGATTCACCCTGACGCCAGGCGATGCCGCCGGTTTCCGAGCTGCCGAGGATTTCTGTCGGCCATTGTCCCAGGCGCTGATGCAAACTTTGCGCGGCGTCTGCCGGCAGTGCGCCGCCGGACGAAAACACCCGGCGCACGGCGCTGAGCGCCAGCCAGTCGAGGTTGTCGCCCATGCGTTTGAGCAGCGCGGGACTGGCGACCCAGGCGAAGGCCGGGTGCTCGCGGCTGGCGCGTTGCAGGTCTTCCGGGAAAGCCAGTTGCTTGCGCAGGAACGGACGCCCGGCGCACAGCGGCCACAGCACGCGGAACAGCAAACCGTAAATGTGCTGGGTGGCGACGCTGCCAAGAATGCAGGCCTCACCGAGATCGGCGCCCCAGAGTTGCTCAAGGGCTTCGACTTCGTTGGCCAGTTGCCGCAGGGATTTGTCGATGCGCTTTGGTTCGCCGCTGGAGCCGGAGGTGCACAGACTCAGGCGGCACTGGTCGAGATCCAGTTCGGCGGCGGGCAGGGCCGGTTGCAGCAGATCGCTCAGGCGAGCGTCACCGGCCTGATCGGTCAGCCACAGATCGACGTCGTTCGACCAGCGCTGGCGGGTTTGCGCTTGCAGATCCGAAGGCAGCAATACGCTGACCCCGGCGCGCCAGGCACCGAGCAGGGCGATAGCCAGATCGGCGGCATCTTCAAGATGCACGGCCAGACGCTGCACGCCCTTGGCTTGCAGACCGGCGGCCAGGCCCAGGGCCTGTTCGCGCAGTTGTGCGTGATCGAGTGCCGGTGCGCTTGTTACAGCACGCGCCGGCAGGGCCTTGAGCAACAGCTGCTCAAGTTTTATCCAATTCATGGGCGACCTCTTACCCGTTGTCGTATCAGCCATTCAATGGCAAACATCAGGCCGATCAATCCGTAGGAGATCAGGCCGGTGTACAACATCCACCAGTTCAGCGGCGCCCACAGTGTCAGCAGGGCGGCGCACAAACCGTTGCAAAAGAAAAACACGCTCCAGGCCACGGTGACCTGGCGGGTGTAACGAATCGCCTTGGGCGGCAGTTGCGGTTCACGCAGGCGCGCCAGACGCTCGACCATCGGCGGGCCGTATTTCAGGCTCAGGCTGAACAGCACCAGCATGAAGCCGCTGATCAGCACCGGGTACCAGCGCAACAGCAAAGGGCTGTCGAACACTGCCAGCAGCAGGCAGAACACGATCGCCACGAAGGCCATCCACAGGCTGCCGGGCTTGCGTTCGCCGGTCAGCGCCCGGGCCAGCCACAGGCCGCCCAGCAGCAGGCCGAACTGCCATGGTGCGAAATGCTCCATGCCGAAATACACCGCAAAGGGGTAAAGCAGGCCTGCCAGCAGCAGGCCGAGGCCGATCAGTCGGCTCATGCGGCCGGTTGAACCAGACGGTAGACCGCCTCGACCACGTCGCTGACGGTGCGCACCGACTTGAACTCCTCGGCAGCGATTTTCTTGCCGGTCTGGCGCTTGATGTGATCGATCAGGTCGACGGCGTCGATGCTGTCGATTTCCAGATCCTGATACAGGTTGGATTCCAGGCTCACGCGGGCCGGGTCCAGTTCGAACAGCTCGACCAGGGCATCGCGCAGGGTATTGAAAATGTCGTCACGAGTTTGCATGGTCCGGTCTCAAGCTGCCTGTTTTGCCGTGACGAACGCCGCAAGGCTCGCCACGTTGGTGAAATGGTTGCGGGTGTCCTTGGCGTCGGCGTCGATCTTGATGCCGTACTTTTTCTGGATCGCCAGGCCGAGCTCCAGGGCGTCGACGGAGTCCAGGCCCAGGCCTTCACCGAACAGCGTCTGGTCGTCGCCGATGTCCTCTGGGCTGATGTCTTCGAGGCCCAGGGCGTCGATGATCAGCTCTTTTATGTCACGGTTTAGATCGCTCATCTTCGGCGAGCTCCTTGATAAATAATTGGTGCAAATAGTCGTTGAGCTTGCGCGAAGCCTGGGGCGGGGGGCCCTGCGCGGCGAAAGTCTGTGGGTCTATATCGGCCCCGACGTGAAAACTGAAGTGCACGCGGCGACTGGGAATGCGATACCAGGGCTCGGCCTTGGTCAGGGTGGTCGGATTGACCTTGATCACCACCGGGGTGAGGATTTTCGCACCGCGCAGCGCGATGGCCGCCGCGCCCCGATGAAAGGCCGGCGCCTGACCTGGCTGGGTGCGGGTGCCTTCGGGAAAAATGATCAGGGTCTGCCCGCTCTGCAACGCGCCAGCGGCGGCGTCGAGCATGTCCATGCTGCCGTCGTTGCTGATGTATTCGGTGCTGCGCAGCGGGCCGCGGGTGAAGGGGTTTTCCCACAGGCTTTTCTTCACCACGCAATTGGCCCCGCGCACCAGACCGATCAGGAATACCACGTCGATCAGCGACGGGTGGTTGGCGATGATCATCTGCCCCGGACGGCCGAGCCGTTCGGCGCCCTGGATGTCGTAGGTCAGCACGCCGGTACGGGCCATGAACCGGACGAAAAACCAGAACAGCCGACTGACGGTCTGGCGTGCCCGCTCGCGATGCGTAATGGCGTCGCCCGGCAGGCAACCGAGCAATGGAAATACCAGCAGGCGCAGGCACAGACCACCGAGCCCGAACAGGGCGAAGCTGGTGGCAGTGGCCAGCAGACGCCAGTAATAGGCGTCGCGGTTTTTTCCGATCACGGGTTGCGTTGCCAGGTCCATAGACGAGTCTTCCAGGCATGTTGGCAATGGGGTTGCTGACCGAGCAGGGTTCGCAGCAGATTCAGTGCGTGGGGCCACTGCGGTTTTGACCGTGCTTGCGGGGCGCTGTTCAGGGTCAGCCGCCAGTCGGTACCGGGGGTGAGCAACAGCCCGACCGCGTAGGGAAACGGTACGTCGTCGATCCACGTCGAATAGGCTTCGGGCGGTTGTTCCTCGGTGATCACCAGCAGCACGGCGGGGGCCCCTTCGTTCAACAACGTCGCCGCTTCGAGCATGCCGTGTTCGAGGCCGTCGCCGGCTGCGGCGAGCGCGGTCATTTCGCTGGTTTCGCCACGCATGATCGACCACAGGCCGATGATCGCGTTGTGCACCGACAGGCTGAACTGGGTGGGCGACAGCGGCTGTTCGTTGGCCAGATCGCTGAGGATTTCAAAGGTGCGCGGGGTTTCGCCGTGCCGGGAGACGAATACCAGCGGCAGATTTTCCCGACCGTCGGCCAGCGGCCAGCCGACACTGAACGCCATCCGCGCCAGACGGCTGAGACGACGGCGCTGCATGGCCGGCAGAAACGACACATCGGGTGCGGCATCGCTGCCTTCGAGCACGACCGGCTGTCGGCTCCAGGCTTGCCAGGCTTCCACACTGTCGAGCCCGGGAGCCCAGGCGCGCCATTGGGCGATGTTGAAGTTGATCACGGACATTTATCCCGCCCCTGCGGGCTGAGTTGACGCGGTTTCGCCAACGTCGCCGCTGAGCTGATTTAGCCTGAAATGGCATGGCGCGTGGCGCCGGGTGGCGCGCATTATCCCGGTGCGACGAGTGTGTAGCAAATGCTGGTTACGTTTTGAACGACGAAATGAACCGAATGGTACGCAGCAAGAGCTGTCACTTGGCCATTATCCAGATTGTCGGGTGGCTGTCTGTCAGGCGAATCCGCGATCAACGGGTCTCTTTCCGCCGTATTCATTGGGAGATTGGCGCCTGACTTTGTAGTCCGCGTCCATCGAGGTAGCGAACCGGCACCGGGCACCACTACACTCGGTCATTCTTTGATACACGGAGGTTTTGTCATGCGGCGCGTGGTGTTCAATCAGAAAGGTGGCGTGGGCAAATCCAGCATTGCCTGCAATCTGGCGGCGGTAAGCGCCAGCGAGGGTTATCGCACGCTGTTGGTCGACCTCGATGCCCAGGCCAATTCCACTCAGTATCTGACCGGGCTCACGGGTGATGACATTCCGATGGGCATTGCCGATTTCTTCAAGCAGACCCTGTCTTCCGGACCGTTCTCGAAAAAGAACCAGGCGGATATCTACGAAACGCCTTTCGACAACCTCCACATCATTACCGCCACTGCCGAACTGGCCGACCTGCAGCCCAAGCTCGAGGCCAAACACAAGATCAACAAGCTGCGAAAGCTGCTCGACGAGTTGTCGGAGGATTACGACCGGATCTATCTGGATACGCCGCCGGCGCTGAATTTCTATGCGGTCTCGGCACTGATTGCCGCCGATCGGGTACTGATTCCCTTTGACTGCGACAGCTTCTCGCGTCAGGCCCTCTACGGTCTGATCGCCGAGATCGACGAGTTGAAGGAAGACCACAACGAAGGCCTGGAAGTCGAAGGCATTGTGGTCAACCAGTTCCAGGCCCGGGCCAGCCTGCCGCAGCAAATCCTCGACGAACTGATCGCCGAGGGCCTGCCGGTACTGCCGGTCTACCTCGCCAGTTCAGTGCGCATGCGCGAATCGCATCAGGCCAACACGCCGCTGATCCACCTCGACCCACGGCACAAGCTGACGCAGCAGTTCGTCGAACTGCACAACCTGCTCGAAGACGCCTGAAACCTTGTCAGATGCCCTGGCTGCGCAGCCAGGCCATCAACTGCGGCAACGGGAAGGCCCCACTCTGACGGGCCACTTCCCGGCCGTTGCGGAACAGAATCAGGCTCGGAATCGAACGAATCCCCAACTGTGCCGATAATTGCTGATTGGCTTCGCTGTCCAGCTTGGCCAGCCGGCACTTGCCCGCCAACTGCGCAGCCGCCTGCTCGAACACCGGCGCAAATGACTTGCACGGCCCACACCAGTCCGCCCAAACGTCCACCAGCAACGGCAGATCACCCTTGATCTGACTGGCGTAATCGCCTTGCTTGAGCTCAAACGGCTTGTTCAACAGCACCTCGGACTTGCAGCGCCCGCATTTCGGGTGGTCGTTGAGGCGCTCGGCGGGGATGCGGTTGAGGCCGTTGCAGGAGGGGCAGGGGATGAGGAGTGGGTCGGTCATGATCGGGATCCAGTGGAAAGCTGATATCTCCTAGTTGGAGACGTTTGCTCATATTTTCAATCGTGCAGTGTTTGGCTGTGAGCCTAGGCTGAGATGGACCGGTCGAGACCCGTTGGTCTGCTCGGTGATATCGCAACTTGCGATAATTTTGATCTGTGATTAACTCCCCATAGCAGAATGCGATAAGGATGTTGCATGCATGTCATCACTGGAAAACGAATACGAGAAGCGAAGGCCAAATGGCCCAGCGCAGCTACAGCACTGGACCACTGATTTGAAGTGGCGAAAGGAAGCAAATCGCCAGATTTTGCGGCGCTGAAGGCCTTGTTTCCAGCTGTCGACAAAGTGGGTGACTTTCATGTTTTCGATATTGGCGGTAACAAGCTCAGGTTGATCGCCTATGTCAGATATCGACCTCAAAAGTTGTACATCAGACATGTGTTGGATCATCGCGAATATGACCGCGGTAAATGGAAGGAGGCTAAGGCATGAGTGTTCTGATCAAAAAAGCCGCTGAGCACTGGGAGTTCGTTTCGCCTTTGCTGCGCAAGCCGAAAAGCGAAGACGACTACGACAGGCTCGTTCAAGCCCTTGACGAGCTGCTCGAAATGACGGGCGATGATGAGTCTCATCCTTTAATGAGTCTGGTGGATATCATCGGTGACTGGATTGAAGAATGGGATCGCGTGCATCACCCGACGCCTAAACCGCCCGGTTTTGAAGTACTGGGGTATTTGATGCGTGAGCATGGTTTGACCCAGAGCGATTTGCCGGGTGTGGGCACTCAGTCTGTTGTTTCGGAAATCCTCAGTGGAAAGCGCCAGTTGAATCTGCGGCAGGTCCGCTGGCTGGCCGAGCACTTCAAGCTACCTGTGGACGTGTTTATCTGAAAGGAAACCAGTGTGTTCAGAGTCGTGGCATTTGCACTCTGAGCATGTCGCGCGGCTTTTTCAGGCGGCGCTGTCATCTAGCAGGTTGCCTGACGGGAGGGTGCACGGCTCCAAGACAGGAGACCGTGCGCTTCATGAGGAACAACTGATCTCCAAATGCTTGCCCCACTCCGGCGGCCGTTGCGCGTAACTCTCCATTCCAGACTGTTCCTCGAATGGATTGCTCAACACCGCATGCAATCTGCGCACTTCTGAATAGTCACCCTGCTCGGCAGCATCAATCGCCTTCTGCGCCAGATAGTTGCGCAGGATGTACAGCGGATTCACCGCATGCATGCGCGCACGGCGCTGTTCCTGATCGGCCGCGCCATCGCGTGCGACGCGGGCGACATAGCGCTCGCCCCAGGCATCGAAACCCTTGATATCGACGAAGTCATCGCGCAGGCGGGCGACGGCCTGTTCGGCTGACTCTTCGCCCAGGCGGCGGAAGAACAGCGTGTAATCGACGCCGCTGTTCTGCATCAGTTGCAGCAGTTGTTCCAACAGTTGCTGGTCGTCGTCCTCGGCGGTGGTGAAGCCGAAGCGGCGGCGCATCAGGTCGAGGTAATGGGCCTGGAACAGTGGCAGGTACAGGCCGAGGGTTTCGCGCAGGGCTTCAACGCTGATGAACGGCGTCAGGGCCTGGGCCAGGGCGCTGAGGTTCCATTGGCCGACCGGCACCTGATTGCTGAAGGAGTAGCGGCCCTGATCGTCGGAGTGGTTGCAGATGAAGTTCGCGTCGAAATCGTCGAGGAAGGCGAACGGGCCGAAGTCGAAGGTGATGCCGAGTATCGACATGTTGTCGGTGTTCATCACCCCGTGGCAGAAACCGTAGGCCTGCCACTTGGCGATCAGTTCGGCGTTGCGCTCGACGATTTCGCGGAACATCGCCAGATAAGGTTCCGGCTGTTCCAGACACTCGGGGTAGTGCATCGCCAACACGTGTTCGCCGAGTTGCTTCTGCTGTTCGGGGCGCTTGGTGTAATAGAAGTATTCGAAGTGGCCGAAACGGATGTGGCTCGGCGCCAGGCGCAGCACCATCGCGGCGCGCTCCTGTTTCTCACGCCAGACCGGGGTGTCGGAACCGATCACACAGGCGGCGCGTGAAGACGGGATGTTCAGCGCATGCAGCGCTTCGGAGGCGAGAAACTCGCGGATCGACGAACGCAGCACCGCGCGACCGTCGCCCATGCGCGAAAACGGTGTCTGCCCGGCGCCCTTCAGATGCAAGTCCCAGTGCTCGCCGGCTGCGTTGTAGACCTCGCCCAGCAACAGTCCGCGCCCATCGCCCAGTTGCGGGGTGTAGCCGCCGAACTGATGTCCGGAATAGACCATCGCCCGTGGCTCGGCATCGGCCCACAGCTTGTGGCCGCCGAACAGTTCGGCAAATTCCTGTGTGTCGGCCACCGCCGGGTCGAGATCCAGCAGCGCCAGGGCCGCAGGGCTGGCCACCACCAGCCGAGGATTGTCGATCGGTTCGGGCAGCACATGGGCCGAGAACGCATCGCCCAGGCGGGCGAAGCGGTTGTCGAAGGTCAGTTCGTCGAGGGCTTTCAAGGACCGGCTCCAGCAGAATGTCCGAGCATTCTGCTGGGATTAGCCGGGTTAGTCGAGTTTGGCCGGCGGCGGTTCCTGCAACGGTTTCTGGTCGTCGCTGACCGGCACGATGGTTTTGGTTTCCGGCTCGATCGGCACCATCTTGTATTCCTGGCCGTGCAGGTTCTTCAGGTAAACCTCCATCTGGCGGAACGAGATGTTGATGTGCTGCTTCTTGAACTCGCGGTTGATGAAGCGGTTGACCTCATCGAGCACCGGGTTGCGGTCGCCGAGATCACGCACATGCATGCGCAGTTCGTGGTCGAGGGTGCTTTCGCCGAAGTTGAGGAAGTACACATGCGGCTCGGGTTCCTTGAGCACGCGCGGGTTTTCCCGGGCGGCCTTGAGCAGCAGTTCCTTGACCAGATCCAGATCCGAACCGTAATCGACGCCCAGTTTCAGGGTCACCCGGGTGATGGTGTCGGTCAGCGACCAGTTGATCAGTTGCCCGGTAATGAACGTCTTGTTCGGGACAATGATGTCCTTGCGGTCGAAGTCGGTGATGGTCGTGGCGCGGATGCGGATCTTGCTCACCGTACCCGAGAGGTTGCCGATGGTGATGGTGTCGCCGATCCGCACCGGGCGTTCGAACAGAATCATGATGCCTGAGATGAAGTTCGCGAAGATCTCCTGCATGCCGAAACCGAGGCCCACCGACAGCGCGGCCACCAGCCATTGCAACTTGTCCCAGCTGACGCCGAGGGTCGACAGGGTCGAGACGAAACCGACCCCGGCGATCACGTACGACAGCAGCGTGGTCGTCGCGTAGGCACTGCCCTGGGCCAGATTGAGTTTCGACAGTACGAACACTTCAAGCAGGCCCGGCAAGTTGCGGGCGAGGGCAAAGGTGATGCCGATGATGATCAGCGCGCCGAGCATGTCGCCGATGCTGATCGGCACCATGCTCATATTGGCGCCGGTGCCGCTGGTGTATTCGTAGAGGGTGATGTTGTCGAGGTACGAAAACACCGTGATCAGGTCGGCCCAGACCCAGTACAGCGCGGCGATGAAACCGCCGAGCAGTGCGAGGCGGATCAGGCGCAGGGACTGTTCGTTGACCTTTTCGATGTCCAGGGTCGGTTCTTCGATCACCGCTTCGCCGTCGCCGGCTTCCTTGGCTGCCTGACGTTTGGCCAGGGCGCGCTGGTAAGCCAGACGACGTGCCGCGACCGCAAGGCCACGGACGAAGGTGGCTTCGATCACCAGCCAGAACATCAGCAGGTACAACGTGTTGATCAGGCGGTCGCTGAGCTTCAGCGCGGTGTAGTAGTAGCCGAAGCACACGGCGACGAACAGCGCGATGGGCAGCAGGGTGAACATCACGCCCACGGCCTTGCGGAACAGCGAGGCGTTTTCGTGGGTCGGGCTGCTGATCAGCAAGCGGCTGAGCAGCCACGCCATCAGCGCATAGCAGGTCAGCACCACCGGCATGCCCAGCACATCGTCGGCCAGTGCCGCCGGTTGCAGTTCGGCAACCGCCACCACCGCCACCAACGCCATGACCACCAGTCCGAGGCGACGCACCCAGCCTTGCAGGAATTCGACCTGCGGCTTCTCCCAGCGGAAGTGCAATTCGGCCACGCCACCCGGCGCGAGGATCCGATAGGCGGTGTAGAACACCAGCCACGCCTGGGCCATTTGCAGCAGCGCCGCGCCCATGTTCGCGTTCTGCCCGCGGGCGTCGATCTGCAACGCCAGCCCGCACAGGGCCAGGCCCAGCGCCACCGGCATCGCCAGCAGAATATTGATCAGGATCGCCTGCGGCGTGTGCCACTGGCTGTCACGCTTGAAGTGGCCGATGTCCTGGTGAACCTTGTTCAGGCGCGAATAGAGTTGCTTGCGCCGCCACAGCAGCGCGCCGATCAGCAGCGCCAGCGGCAGGAACAACAGCGGTCGCTGGGTCAGGCCGTCGGTCAGTTCGCTGAGGCTTGAGGCCAGCGGCAAGGTGTCGATCTGACGCTTCAGGCGCTCCGGCACGCCGCGCATCCATTCGGTGTCCAGCGGCTTGTTGCTCGGAATCCAGAACATCTGCTCGTCGAGGGTCGCGCGCAGGCTTTGCGCGGTGCTCAGCAGTTGCTTCTGGTTCAGTTGCAGGGTGATCGACTCGTTGAGCATCGCGCTCAGTTCGCGACTCAGTCGTTCCAGCAGATCGACGCGGGTGTTGGCCAGCTCCAGCAGACTTTTGCGCAGTTGTGGCGTGACTTGCTCCGGCGGCTGGGTGGACAGCAGGTTGTCGACGTACGTCGCCGGATTGCTCAGCTGTTCGCGCTGTTGGTTGATTTCGAACTGGTACAGGCGAATGTCGGCGATCTGGTCCGCCAGATCGCGGTCGACCTTGAGGCGCGGCAGCGCTTGCTTCTGCTTATAGAGAATCTTCGACAGCAGCAGGCTGCCCTTGAGCACGTTGATCTGCTCGTCGAGGGCCGAGTCGCTCTGGGTCACGCTGTCCAGTTGTTGCTTGGTCTGCAGGTTCTGCTGGGTCAGTTCGTTGAGACGGTCGGTGCTTTTGAGCAGGTAGTCGGAGAGCTTGAGGTTGGCCGCGCTTTCCGTGGCGAGCAGGGCGCTGCTGCCGGACTTTTGGGCCTCGATCGACTGCTGCGTCACGGTTTCCTGCGACAGGGTCAAGCGCTTCTGGTTGATCAGGGTTTGCAGTTCCTGGATCTCGCGGTCCAGACGGTCGGATTTTTCCGAAAGCAGGTCATGCTGACTGTTGCCCAGATCCTGCAACTGGTTGTTGCCGGCCAGTTCCTGACGGCGCAGCGGGATCAGCGCGTTCAAGGCGGCCAGTTCGGCGTTGAGCAGGTCGCGCTGCTCGGCGCTGACGGTTTTGCCGGCGTCCTTGCCGGTCTTGAGGATGTTATTGATCTGCTGGATGCGCGTCTGGCTGCTGGAAATCTCGGCCTGGGCACGCTCGGGACGGGTCTGGGCGGTGATGATCAGGCTATTGGCGTCGGCCAGGGCTTTTTGCAGATCGCTTTGCTGGGTCGAGCGCTCGGTGAGCATCTGCTCCAGCTGCTGGATGTTTTCCTTGGGGAAGCGCTGCGCCACCGGCACCACGGCGCTGGCCTTGAGGCGGGTCAGTTCGCGCGAATTCTCGATGGTCTGCTTCGGCGCAGTGGCCAGTTGCTGCTTGAGGTCGATCAGCTTCTGCTCGTAGTCACGCCGGTTGTTGAGCTGGTTCAGCGTGTTTTGCAGGACTGTCTGCAGGGCCTTCTTGTCGGCTTCGGGCAGTTTGCTGTCGGTGAGCTTGTCCAGGCTGGCCTGCACGGCGTCGCTGGACGGTGGTTCGGCGGCTTGCAGCGGGCCGACGGAAAGACTCAGGCCCAGCAGGGCCGCGAGGAAAAAGGAGCGCAGGGTAGGCATAGAGACCGGTCAAGCAAGTGAGAGTGGACGCAGTTTAGAGGAAGAGTCCGGGGCCCGGGCGACTTCCTTCGGGGAATCTGACGCCCACTTTGGCGATCTTGTTCCCGTCCATGACCGCAACCGTCCAGTGGGTGTTGTTCCATTCCACCTGGTCGCCAACGATCGGTGCACCGCCGACTTTCTGGGCAATGAAGTGGCCCAGGGTCATGTCCGGATCGATGCCTTCGGCGGGCAAGCCGTACAGGGCGGCAACCGCTTTGAGCTGGGCGTCTCCTTCGAGTACGAAGTCGCCGAAGAAGCGCAGATCGAGGCCGCGTTGCGGCGCCTGGCTGAACAGTTTTCCGAGGGCCGGAAGGTTGTGTTCATGGCCGATAACACACAGCAAATCATCGACTTCCAGCACCGTACTACCCGACGGATGGAGCAGTTGCTGACCGCGAAACAGCGCAGCGATACGGGTGCCTTCGGGCATTTTCAGTTCGCGCAGGGGCGAACCGATGCACCATTTTTCCGCGCCGAGTTTGTAAACGAACAGTTCCCACTCGCTGGTGACGTGCACTTCGAGCGCCGCGCGGGAGATCGGCGCCGGCTCTGGCGGCACCGTCACCTTGAGCAGCTTGGCGACCCACGGCAGGCTCGTGCCCTGCACCAGCAGCGACACCAGCACGATAAAGAAGGCGAGGTTGAAGTACAGCTGCGCATTCGGCAGCCCGGCCATCAGCGGGAACACCGCCAGAATGATCGGTACCGCGCCACGCAGGCCGACCCAGGAAATGAAGGCCTTTTCGCGGCCATGAAAGGCCTTGAACGGCAGCAGCCCGACCAGCACCGACAGCGGCCGTGCGAACAGGATCATCCACAGCGCCAGACCCAGCGCCGGCACGGCGATCGGCAGCAAATCATGCGGAGTGACCAGCAAACCCAGCACCAGGAACATGCCGATCTGCGCCAGCCACGCCATGCCGTCGAGCATGTGCAGGATGCCGTGGCGGCTGCGCACCGGGCGGTTGCCGATCACCAGACCGCACAGGTACACGGCGAGGAAGCCGCTGCCGTGCAGGGCGTTGGTCAGGGCGAACACCACCAGACCGCCGGCGATCACCAAGATTGGATACAGACCGGCCGCCAGATTGATCCGGTTGACCAGTTGCAGCATCAGCCAGCCACCGCCCAGGCCGATCACCCCACCGATGCCGAACTCGCGGATCAGGTGGGTCAACAGGCTCCAGTGCAGGCCGGTCTGGCCGCTGGCGAGCATGTCGATCAGGGTCACGGTGAGGAACACCGCCATCGGGTCGTTGCTGCCGGATTCGATTTCCAGGCTGGCGGTCACCCGTTCGTTCAGGCCCTTGCCACCGAGCAGCGAGAACACCGCCGCGGCGTCCGTGGAACCGACGATGGCGCCGATCAGCAGGCCTTGAATCAGATTGAGGTCGAACAGCCAGGCGGCGGCCATGCCGGTGAGGCCGGTGGTAATAAGGACGCCGACCGTCGCCAGCGACAAGGCCGGCCACAGGGCCACGCGGAAACTCGACACCCGGGTGCGCAAGCCACCGTCGAGCAGGATCACTGCCAGTGCGAGGTTGCCGACCAGATAGGCCGTCGGGTAGTTATCGAAAATGATGCCGCCGCCATCGACCCCGGCAGTCATGCCGACCGCGAGGATGATCACCAGAATCGGGATGCCGAGACGGGAAGACAGGGAGCTGACAAGAATACTTGCGCCTACCAGCAACGCGCCGATCAAGAACAGGCTGTTGATGGTCGTCGCATTCAAAGGCAGTACTCCAGAAGCGGAAAGACGGGCACAAACTGACCATGCAGTCTGCGTGCCAGCGATTCTAACCTGTTGAAATGTGATGCTGTCAAAAAGCTTTTGCACCAGAGGAGGCGATCGTTCCCACGCTCCGCGTGGGAACGCCTCAATGGACGCTCTGCGTCCGCTTTTGGGACGCGGAGCGTCCCGGGCTGCATTCCCACGCGGAGCGTGGGAACGATCAACCTCTCGATGTGAGAATGATCAAAAGGGGGCTTCTATCTCAGAGGCTAAACCGCCCAACCATATTGTTCAGATCCAGCGCCAGGCGCGACAGCTCGTTACTCGCCGCACTGGTCTGATTCGCTCCGGTCGCCGATTGCACCGACAGATCGCGGATGTTCACCAGATTGCGATCCACTTCCCGCGCCACTTGCGCCTGCTCTTCAGCGGCGCTGGCGATCACCAGGTTGCGCTCGTTGATTTCGACGATGGCCGTGTTGATGGTGTCCAGCGACAGACCGGCGCCACGGGCGATGTTCAGGGTCGACTCTGCACGCTCGGTGCTGTTGCGCATCGAATCCACGGCGTGTTCGGTGCCGCTCTGGATGCTGCCGATCATGCGCTCGATTTCGCTGGTCGATTGCTGAGTGCGGTGCGCCAGTGCACGGACTTCGTCAGCCACCACGGCAAAACCACGACCGGCTTCACCGGCACGGGCGGCTTCGATGGCGGCGTTGAGCGCGAGCAGGTTGGTCTGGTCAGCCAGGCCACGGATCACGTCCAGCACCTTGCCGATGTCGCGGGATTCGTTGGCCAGATCGCCGATCAGGGTGGCGGTGCTCTGCACGTCGGCGCTCATGCGTTCGATGGCGCTGACGGTTTCCTGCACCAGATCACGACCGTCGCCGGCGGAGGTGGTGGCGTTCTTCGAGGCTTCCGAGGTGCTGACCGCGTTGCGCGCGACTTCTTCCACGGCGCTGGTCATCTCGTTGACCGCGGTGGCAGCCTGTTCGATTTCGTTGTTCTGCTGGGTCAGCCCACGGGCGCTTTCGTCGGTGACGCTGTTCAGCTCTTCGGCGGCGGAGGCCAGTTGCGTGGCCGAGCCTGAAATCCGCTGCAGCGTGTCGCGCAGCTTCGACTGCATCTTGGCCATGGCCGCCAGCAGGCGTCCGGCTTCGTCGGTGCCATCCACGTGTATTGGCTGGGTCAGGTTGCCCTCGGCGATGGTTTCCGCTGCATCCAGCGCCTTGGCGATAGGCTTGGTGATGCTGCTGGTCAACAGCCAGGCGAACAGCAAGGTCAGGCCGGTGGCAATCACCAACAGGGTCACCACCAGATTGAACGACATCGAATACTGATCAGTGGCGCCCTGATTGGTCTCGGCGATCTGTTGGGTGTTGATCTCCAGCAAACGCGCGAGGGCGGTATTCACCGCTTCGGAGTTGGCGAGCAAATCGGTGTTGAGCATCTGTCGCAGTTCGTCGACCTGATTGTTGCGCGACAGGGTTTTCATGCGGTCTTCGAGTTGACGGTACTGCGCCAGCAACTGCACGTACTGATCGTAAGCGGCGCGTTCTTGCGGGCCATCGATCAGCGGCTCGTAGGCGCGTTGCGCGTCGGCGATCTGCCGGTTGCGCAAATCGAACAGTTCGATGGTTTTTTGCTGGACGTCTGGCTCTCGGTTGATCAGCAACCGATACGACAGCACGCGCAGGCGCAGGGTCAACTGGGTGAATTCGTCGAGGGCCTTGATCGAAGGCACGCTGGCGGTGGCGATGTCTTCGCCTGCTGCGCGGATCTTGCTCATCTGATTCAGGGCGAACACGCCGAGAATCAGCATCAGGCCGCCGATCAGGGCGAAACCGGTGAACGCCCGGGGGGCGATGTTCATATTGCGAAGGGACATGGAGGCGGATACCAGGGAAGGGCCGCATCCGTGCGGGCTGAGACTGCTGTTGGGTGACTTATCGGTCATACGACTAAAGTCTTGAGGCGGTGTGCGTATTTGTCGCACGGGGCGTCGGGCGACGAAGTGCAGGAACCAGATCGGCAGATCACAGTCTCTAACACTCGCAAGAACGGTCGGCCGCCAGGAAAATCAAGGCCTTGCGCCGGTTTAACCCTGGCGTCAACGATGACTTTTCTTTATCGTACGCGCCCTTTGAAAAAGCCCTGGAAGATCAAAATGTTGGAAGCATCCCTCAGCCAATTGGAACAGCTCGTCAGCGACCTGGTGCAACAGAACCAGACCCTGTCGGAAACCAACCAGACCCTGTCCACGGAACTGGCCCAGGCCAAGGATGAAAACGAAAGCCTGCAACTGAGCCTGATGGAACAGGAAGAAAAGCACGGCGCTACCGCCGCGCGCATCCAGGCCCTGGTTGATCGCGTCAACGCAGGTCCTGTCAGCGCATGAACCACGGCACAGCAGGGGTAAAAGTCATCTCCATCATGGGGGAGGACTATTCGATCAAGGCACCGGCCGGGGAAGAACAGACCCTGCTGGACGCTGCGTTGATGCTCAAGGCCGCACTGGCCGACACCAAGAAGAAATACCCGACCCTGATCGGCGACCGCCTGCTGGTGCTGGCGGCGATGAATCTGTGCTCGCAGCAGATTGAAATGAAGAAGCAGCACCAGCAGGAACTCGAGCGTTACCAAGAGCAAGTCAGCGCCACGGTCGAGACCATCGCCAAGACCATCAATCAGGGTTGATGGGTTGCGCACAACCAAAGAATAAGATTGTCGATTGCGCTGTATACAATCGGCACGGCTGTTGCAGTGTTTCAGCCTCTTATTCTTTGGGGGTGCTCCATGCAGTTCTGGCGTCGCAGTATTCAATGGCAGCTGATCCTCGGTATGGGCACCGCCCTGCTGGTCAGCATTCTGATCGTGGTTGGCATTTATACCCTGGTGGTCAACCGCCTCGCCCAGAGCTATCTGGTCGAACAGGCGCTGCCGTCGAGCATCGAAGCGACGCGCAACGACATCGAACGAATCCTCGTTCAACCCCTCACCGCTGCTAAAGACATCGCCAGTAACACCATGGTCCGCGACTGGCTGGCCAACGGTGAAGACTCCGGCAAAACGGCAGGCTTTGCGCAGTATCTGGAAGGCATCCGCGCCGAACACAAGGCGTTCACTGCGCTGATCATCGGTACTGAATCCAATCACTACATCACCGAAAAAGGCCTGGATCGCACCCTCAGTCGATCCAAGCCGGCCGATGCGTGGTTTTACTCTTTCCTCGACAGTAATCAGCAGCGAACCCTGAACATCGACAACGACGGGGCCACCGGAGAGCTGGCGCTGTTTATCGATTTGAAAGTGCAGCAGGCCGGCAAAGTGGTCGGTGTCGCGGGGCTCGGGCTGAGCATGAAAGAGCTGTCGGAGCTGATCCACAACTTCAGCTTCGGGGAGCGCGGCAAGGTCTATCTCGTGCGTTCCGACGGCTTGATCCAGGTCCATCCCGAGGCGCAGTTCAGCGGCAAGCGCACCTTGAGCGAGCAGATCGGCACCTCGGCAGCACAAGCAGTCATGGGCCATAAAGCGGCGAGCAACAGCAGCTTCCAGCGCGACGGCGAAGATTTCCTCGCCTTCAGCCTGCCTTTGCGCGACCTCGGCTGGACCCTGGTGGCCGAAGTGCCGCAGTCGCAGATCTACGCCGAAGCCCGCCGGGCGATGTGGATGAGCAGCGCCATCGGCCTGGTGGTGGCGCTGGTTTGCCTGGCGCTGGTGATCTGGCTGGCTCAGGGGTTGGTCCGACCGATTCGTCGGGTAACAGCTGCACTGGTAGCAATCGGTAGCGGTGGTGGAGATTTGACTCACCGGTTAGATTCCAGCCGTGCCGATGAACTGGGCGACCTCGCCCGGGGCTTCAACCGTTTCCTCGACAGCCAGCGCGGGATGATCGGCGAAGTGCTGACCACCAGCGAACGTCTGCGCATTGCCGTCGGCCAGGTGGCCAGGGTTGTGGATAACACCGCCGAACGCTCCGGTCGCCAGCAGGAAATGACCGACATGGTCGCCACTGCCGTCCACGAAATGGGCCTGACCGTGCAGGAGATCGCGCAGAACGCTGGCAACGCCGCGCTCGCCTCGCAAACCGCCCGCGATGAAGCGCTGCAGGCGCGGGAAGTGGTCGGCGGTTCGATTCGCCATATCGAAAGCATGTCCGATGAAATTGGCGTCGCGGCCGGCGCGGTGGGTGAGCTGGCGCACCAGGTGGCGTCGATCGATCAGGTGCTGGCGGTGATTCGCGGGGTGTCCGAGCAGACCAATCTGCTGGCGCTGAACGCGGCGATTGAAGCGGCGCGGGCCGGGGACATGGGGCGTGGTTTTGCAGTGGTGGCCGACGAGGTGCGGACATTGGCGCGCCGGACTCAGGCGTCTACCGACGAAATTCAGCAGATGATCGGCAGCCTCAAGCAGGGGGCGGAGAATGCGGTGTCGTCGATGCGCACCGGGCAGGCCGCGACGGGCACCGGAGTCGAATCGAGCCAGCGTACCGGGGCGTCTTTGACTGCGATTACCGGGCAGGTCGAGCGCATCAGCGACATGAACCATCAGGTGGCGACGGCGACTGAGGAACAGTCGGCGGTGACCGAGGAGATCAACCGCAACGTGCAGGGTATTTCCGATCTGGCCCGGGCGACGGCGGGGGAGGTCCGCGCCTGTCGTGAGGATTGTCAGATGTTGCAGCGGCTGGCGGATGATCTGGCGCGGCAGATGGGTGGGTTCAAGTTGAGCTGACTGATCGTTCCCTGTCGAGGCACCGATCGTTCCCATGCTCCGCGGGGGAATGCCTCCTGTGACGCTCTGCGTCACGATCTCAAAGGGACGCGGAGCGTCCCGGGCTGCATTCCCACGCAGAGCGTGGGAACGATCATTAAGAGGTCAGAACCACGCATCCTGCATTGCCAGACACGTATCATCCCGCGCCTCCAGCAACGCCAGTTCATGCTGGCACCCCGGCACTTCCCACGTCAGAAAATAACGCGCCGCCTGCAACTTGCCCTTATAGAAGTCGGCATCCGCCGCATTCCCTTTGGCCAACCCTTCCTCGGCGCGAATCGCCTGCTCCAGCCAGCGCCAGCCAATCACTGCATGCCCGAACACCTTCAGGTACAACGCCGAGTTCGCCAGACTGCTGTTGACCTTGCCCTGTGCCAGATCGGTCAGCAGACCGATGGTCACCGTCTGTAGGCGCGCCACCAGTTTCTCCAGCGGCTCACGCAGTGCGGTCAACGATTCGTACGCCACCGCGCGCTCGGCGGTGTCGGCAATCAGGCGAATCAGCTGCTTGAGCCCGGCACCACCGTTCTGCGCCAGTTTGCGTCCCAGCAAGTCCAGCGACTGAATGCCGTGGGTGCCTTCGTGGATCGGGTTCAAACGGTTGTCGCGGTAGTACTGCTCCACCGGGTATTCGCGGGTGTAACCGTGGCCGCCGAGAATCTGGATCGCCAGTTCGTTGGCCTTGAGGCAGAACTCGGAGGGCCAGGATTTGACGATCGGTGTCAGCAAATCCAGCAGTTCATGGGCCTGTTTGCGCTCGGTCTCGGTTTCCAGCGTGGTGGTGTCATCGAACAATCGCGCCGCATACAGGCCTAGATCGAACGCACCTTCGACGTAGGATTTCTGCGTCAGCAGCATGCGTCTGACATCGGCGTGCTGAATGATCGCCACCGGCGCCGTCGTCGGATCCTTGCTGTCAGGCACACGGCCTTGTGGCCGTTCGCGAGCGTATTCCAGCGAGTACAGATAACCGGCATAACCAAGCATCACCGCGCCCATGCCGACGCCAATCCGCGCCTCGTTCATCATCTGGAACATGTAGCTCAAACCGTGATGCGGCTTGCCCACCAGATAGCCGACGCACTCGCCGTTATCGCCGAAGTTCAGCGCCGTTGACGTGGTGCCGCGCCAGCCCATCTTGTGGAACAGCCCGGCCAGCAACACGTCATTACGTTTGCCCAGACTGCCGTCATCGTTGACCAGAAACTTCGGCACGATAAACAGCGAAATGCCTTTCACCCCGGCCGGTGCGTCCGGCAGTTTGGCCAGCACCATGTGCACGATGTTTTCCGAGAGCGGGTGATCGCCGCCGGAAATGAAGATCTTGTTGCCCTTGAGGCGATAAGTGCCGTCGGACGCAGGCTCGGCGCGGGTACGAATATCCGACAGCGACGAGCCGGCGTGGGGCTCGGTCAGGGCCATGGTGCCGAAGAAGCGGCCGTCGATCATCGGTTGCAGGAAGCGCTGTTTCTGCTCTTCGGTGCCGAAGCTTTCGATCAGGTTGGCCGCGCCCATGGTCAGGAACGGATAGGAAGTCGACGCCGCGTTGGCCGATTGAAAGTGGGCAAAGCAGGCCTGGGACAACAGTGTAGGAAGTTGCATGCCGCCAGCGTCGAAACTGCGCGCCGCGTTGAGGAATCCGGCCTCGAGGAAGGCATCCACCGCCGGTTTCACCTCGGGAATAAGAATCGCCTGACCGTTCTCGTAGCGCGGTTCGTTCTCGTCGCCCTTGCGGTTGTGCGGCGCGAAGTACTTCTCGGCAATGTTGCGTGCCGTGCCGATGGCGGCATCGAAGGTTTCGCGATTGTGCTCGGCAAACCGCTCGCGCCGGGTCAGGCCCTCGGCATCGAGGACTTCGTACAGCTCGAAAGCCAGATTGCGGGAACTGAGCAGCGTCTCGGACATGGCGGCCTACCTTTTTTTGGAATGGGCCGAGTCTAGGCGTGCGAATAAAGCCTGAACAGGAAGATTGATAACGGTGATGGAGAGGCCAAAAAAATGGGCGCCGGTGAGGGCGCCCATTTTTATGTTGCTGACGGAGTGTTGATCGTTCCCACGCTCTGCGTGGGAATGCAGCCCCGGATGCTCCGCGTCCCATCGGTGCCAGGCTTGAAATCGGCAGCGTGGCTGGAACGCGGAGCGTCCCTTGAGGCATTCCCACGCGGAGCGTGGGAACGATCTCGCGAGAGTCAGCCGATGGTCATCAGGCTGGCGTTACCGCCTGCTGCCGCGGTGTTGACGCTCAACGCGCGCTCGATCACCAGACGCTCCAGCGCAATGTTGGTCTCGCCCTGGGACAGACCCTGAACCCCAACGATGGCTCCGGCACGCTTGGCGATCTGCTGGCAGACCGCGCGCAACTGGTCGGAATGGCCGTGATGCAGAACCGCATCGAACACCACGTCGTCCTTGTTCCAGTCGGAAACCAGTTTGATCCGCGCCTGAATTTCCTTCGGCAGGCGTGCGAACAATGCCTTGCTGGTGTCGGATTCCGGCCAGACCGCCGAACCGCCTACAGCCAGTACCGCCGCGAGTTGGGTCAGCAGATCACCTTCGATGTCCGCCAGGCACAGCACGTGCTCGCGCGGCAGGATCGCGTAGCTGTTCTTCTCGCCGGTCGGGCCGGCCAGTACGCGGGTGATACCGCTTTGCGACTGCGCTGCGTACTGCACGCACAGAGTGCTCAGATCGGCGAACTTGTTGCTGTCGGCCCAGGCTTTCAGGGCGGTCAGCGGTTTGCTCATGGCGTCGCGCAGACGAACGTCCGGCGCCACGGCAGCATCACCGCGAGCGAAGGACTGTTCGATGGCATCGGTAGGACGCGTCGACAGCAGACGGTACAGGTACAGCGGGCCACCGGCTTTCGGGCCCGTACCCGACAAGCCTTCACCACCGAACGGCTGGACGCCGACCACCGCACCCACAATGTTGCGGTTGACGTAGACGTTACCGGCGTTGACGTTGTCGATCACCTTGGCGATGGTCTCGTCGATGCGGGTGTGCACGCCGAGGGTCAGGCCGTAACCGGAGGCGTTGATCTGGGCGATCAACTGGTCGATCTCTTTACGCTTGTAGCGCACCACGTGCAGCACCGGGCCGAAGATCTCGCGTTGCAGTTCGTCGAAGCTTTCCAGCTCGATCAGGGTCGGCATGACGAAGGTGCCGCGTTTGACTTCCTCCGTGTCGGCGATGGCCACCTGGTACACGTTGCGACCTTTGTCGCGCATGCCCTGGATGTGCTTCTCGATGCCGGCCTTGGCTTCGGCGTCGATCACCGGGCCGATGTCCACGGACAGACGCTCCGGGTTGCCGAGACGGCTTTCAGCCATCGCGCCTTTGAGCATTTCGATGACGCGATCGGCGGAATCTTCCTGCAAGCACAGGACGCGCAGGGCCGAGCAACGCTGACCGGCGCTGTCGAAGGCCGACGACACCACGTCAATCACCACCTGTTCGGTCAGTGCCGAAGAGTCGACGATCATCGCGTTCTGGCCACCGGTTTCGGCGATCAGCGGGATTGGACGGCCCTGGTTGTCGAGGCGACCGGCGATGTTGCGTTGCAGCAGACGGGCGACTTCAGTGGAGCCGGTGAACATCACGCCTTTGACGCGCTCATCGCCCACCAGACCGGCGCCGACGGTTTCACCGCGACCCGGCAGCAGTTGCAGCACGCCTTCCGGAATCCCGGCTTCGAGCAGCAGGCGCACGGCTTGTGCGGCGACCAGCGGAGTCTGTTCGGCCGGTTTGGCCAGCACCGGGTTACCGGCGGCCAGTGCGGCGGCAACCTGACCGCTGAAGATCGCCAGCGGGAAGTTCCACGGGCTGATGCACACCACCGGGCCCAGTGGGCGGTGGGCGTCGTTGCTGAAATCGTTGCGTGCCTGCACCGCGTAATAACGCAGGAAGTCGACCGCTTCGCGGACTTCGGCGATGGCGTTGGCGAAGGTCTTGCCGGCTTCGCGGGCCAGCAGGCCCATCAGCGGCTGGATCTCGCCTTCCATCAGGTCAGCGGCACGTTCCAGAATCGCGGCACGTTCGGCCGGCGGGGTGGCCTGCCAGATCGGTGCGGCGTTGAGGGCGCATTGAATGGCGTTGTCGACGTCTTCGACGGTGGCTTCCTGCACGTGACCGACCACGTCACGCAGATCGGACGGGTTCAGCACCGGTGCCGGCGCTTCGTTGCTGGAGGCGCAACCGAGCATCGGCGCGGCTTTCCAGTTGTTGTGCGCAGTGGCCAGTAGGGCGCAGGACAGTGAGGCCAGACGATGTTCGTTGGCCATGTCGATGCCGGCGGAGTTGGCGCGCTCGGAACCATACAGGTCACGCGGCAGCGGAATGCGCGGGTGCGGCAGGCCGAAACCACCTTCCACGGTTGCCATCTGCTCGATCTGCGCAACTGGATCGGCCACCAGTTCCTGAATCGAAATCGACTGGTCGGCGATGCGGTTGACGAACGAAGTGTTGGCGCCGTTTTCCAGCAGGCGACGTACGAGGTACGCCAGCAGGGTTTCGTGGGTGCCGACCGGAGCGTACACACGGCACGGACGGTTCAGCTTGCCTTCGGAAACTTTGCCTACAACCTGCTCGTACAACGGTTCGCCCATGCCGTGCAGGCATTGGAATTCGTACTGGCCCGGGTAATAGTTCTGACCGGCAATGTGATAAATCGCCGACAGGGTGTGGGCGTTGTGCGTAGCGAACTGCGGGTAGATGACTTCCGGCACCGACAGCAGTTTACGGGCGCAGGCGATGTAGGAAACGTCGGTGTACACCTTGCGGGTGTAGACCGGATAGCCTTCCAGGCCTTCGACCTGGGCACGCTTGATTTCGCTGTCCCAGTACGCGCCTTTCACCAGGCGGATCATCAGGCGATGACGGCTGCGGCGAGCGAGGTCGATCACGTAGTCGATCACGTACGGGCAGCGCTTCTGGTAAGCCTGGATCACGAAACCGATGCCGTTCCAGCCGGTCAGTTGCGGCTCGAAGCACAGGCGCTCGAGCAGATCCAGCGACAGCTCCAGGCGGTCAGCTTCTTCGGCGTCGATGTTCAGGCCGATGTCGTATTGCTTGGCCAGCAGTGTCAGCGACAGCAGGCGCGGGTACAGCTCGTCCATCACGCGCTCGTACTGGGCACGGCTATAACGCGGGTGCAGGGCCGACAGTTTGATCGAAATGCCCGGGCCTTCATAAATCCCACGGCCGTGGGACGCTTTGCCGATCGAGTGAATGGCTTGTTCGTACGAGGCCAGGTACTTCTGGGCGTCGTGTTCGGTCAGCGCCGCTTCACCAAGCATGTCGTAGGAATAACGGAAGCCCTTGGCTTCGAACTTGCTCGCATTGGCCAGGGCCTCGGCGATGGTTTCGCCGGTGACGAACTGCTCGCCCATCAGGCGCATGGCCATGTCGACGCCCTTGCGGATCATCGGCTCGCCGCTCTTGCCGATGATGCGGCTCAGGGACGAAGTCAGGCCGGCTTCGTTGTGGGTGGATACCAGTTTGCCGGTCAGCAGCAGGCCCCAGGTCGCAGCGTTGACGAACAGCGACGGGCTGTTGCCCAAGTGCGGCTGCCAGTTGCCGGTGCTGATCTTGTCGCGGATCAGCGCATCGCGAGTGCCTTTGTCCGGGATCCGCAGCAGCGCTTCGGCCAGGCACATCAGCGCCACGCCTTCCTGGGACGACAGGGAAAATTCCTGCAGCAGGCCTTGAACAATGCCTGCACGACCGCCGGCACTCTTCTGGTTACGCAGTTTTTCCGCGATGGTCGCGGCGAGTTTGTTGGTGGCTTCGGCCATCGGCGCCGGCAGGCGCGCCTGCTCGATCAGCATCGGCACCACTTCCGGCTCGGGGCGACGGTAAGCGGCGGTGATCGAGGCGCGCAGCACCGATTGCGGCAGGATGCTTTCAGCAAATTCGAGGAAGCATTGGTGAGCGTGATCGGTGTGGACTTCACCTGCGTCGTCGGTGTCCTTGGCGGACAAACCGTTCAGCTCGGTCAGGGTTGCACCACCCTCGAGTTTTTCCAGGTAATTGAAAATTGCCTGCTTGATCAACCAGTGCGGTGTGCGATCAATCGAGGTTGCGGCGGCCTTCAGGCGCTCGCGGGTCGGGTCGTCAAGTTTGACCCCAAGGGTGGTGGTAGCCATATTTTTATCCTCATAGGTGCCGCAGTTGCGCGACAACAGCTGGCGGCAAGATTAGCCGCGAGCCGAAACAGGTGCAACCGGGTGCAACCCTTTTTTGTCGGAATATTCTGCAGCTCGTCAGGAAATAATTTCTGGTACGAAAGTGCTGCTCTTGCTTGGTGCTTTTGCTTATAGAAAAGCGTTGTCACTGCGTTAAAAGGGAGCAAAAAGCCACTTCCGTAGGATAAATCCGACTGGGTGCAACTAATTCTCAAGAAACTGGTTGCACCTGTTTTGCTTTGTTGCATAGGATTCGCGCCCAAGGTGCAACCGGGGAAACCCGACGCACCGGCCAATGGCTTTCCTGGGGAAACATTGGTCATAAATGCGCGGCCGTGCGAATCGTCTGTCAGGCATCAGTCTGCAAACGGTGCAACCGCCGCCGCTACATAAAAACAAAGCCAGGGCACGTACGTAATGAGCGCAAGCAATCCAACCCTGATCACGTTCGTGATCTACATCGCAGCAATGGTGCTGATCGGCTTCATGGCCTATCGCTCCACCAACAACCTTTCTGACTACATTCTGGGTGGCCGCAGCCTGGGCAGCGTGGTAACGGCATTGTCCGCCGGCGCTTCCGACATGAGCGGCTGGTTGCTGATGGGCCTGCCGGGCGCCATCTACATGTCCGGCCTGTCCGAAAGCTGGATCGCCATCGGCCTGATCGTCGGTGCCTACCTGAACTGGCTGTTCGTCGCCGGCCGTCTGCGTGTTCAAACCGAGCACAACGGCGATGCGCTGACCCTGCCGGACTACTTCTCCAGCCGTTTCGAAGACAAAAGCGGTCTGCTGCGCATCATTTCGGCGGTGGTGATTCTGGTGTTCTTCACCATTTATTGCGCTTCCGGCATCGTGGCCGGTGCCCGCCTGTTCGAAAGCACCTTCGGTATGTCCTACGAGACCGCGTTGTGGGCCGGTGCTGCGGCGACGATTGCCTACACCTTCGTCGGCGGTTTCCTCGCGGTGAGCTGGACCGATACCGTACAAGCCACCCTGATGATCTTCGCCCTGCTGCTGACGCCGATCATCGTGCTGCTGGCTACCGGCGGCGTCGACACCACGTTCCTGGCCATCGAAGCACAGGACCCGAGCAACTTCGACATGCTCAAAGGCACCACTTTCATCGGCATCATCTCGCTGATGGGTTGGGGTCTGGGCTACTTCGGCCAGCCGCACATCCTGGCGCGCTTCATGGCTGCTGATTCGGTGAAATCGATCGCCAACGCCCGTCGCATCTCCATGACCTGGATGATCCTGTGCCTGGGCGGCACCGTGGCCGTGGGCTTCTTCGGTATCGCCTACTTCTCGGCGCACCCGGAAGTCGCGGGTCCAGTGACCGAGAACCACGAGCGTGTGTTCATCGAACTGGCGAAGCTTCTGTTCAACCCGTGGATCGCCGGTGTACTGCTGTCGGCCATTCTGGCTGCCGTGATGAGCACCCTGAGCTGCCAGTTGCTGGTGTGCTCGAGCGCCCTGACCGAAGACTTCTACAAGGCTTTCCTGCGCAAAAACGCTTCCCAGGTTGAGCTGGTCTGGGTCGGTCGTGCCATGGTGTTGCTGGTTGCACTGATCGCCATCGCGATGGCCGCCAACCCGGATAACCGTGTGCTGGGTCTGGTGTCCTACGCCTGGGCCGGTTTCGGTGCAGCGTTCGGTCCTGTGGTGCTGATCTCGGTGATCTGGAAGAAGATGACCCGTGACGGCGCTCTGGCCGGCATCCTGGTCGGCGCGATCACCGTGATCGTGTGGAAGCATTTCGAGCTGCTGGGTCTGTACGAAATCATCCCGGGCTTCATCTTCGCAAGCCTGGCGATCTACTTCGTCAGCCTGATGGGCCAGCCGAGCGCCGGCATGGTTCAGCGCTTTGAAGCGGCCGAGAAGGACTTCCATTTGAACAAGTGATGGGAATGAGCTGAGGCTCACAAGAAAACGGCCCGCTTCCTGCCAGGAAGCGGGCCGTTTTTTATTGCCTGCGATTTTTCCGAAGGAAAAGTCTGTAGTCGAATGCGCCGATTCTTGAAGGGGAGATCGAAGTTTCAAGTAGGGAAAATCTGATTTTTCAGTCACCCAACCTGCATCCCTTGCCCCTCATGCAGAATCGCCCGCCCTCAATCTGCAGAGAGACATCGGATGTTCGCGCCTGCCAATCAACCGCGTTTCACGTTGACCGTCGAAGGCGCCCAGTTTGACCTCAAAGTCCTTGAGTTCACGGGCAAGGAAGCCATCAGCCAACCCTTCCGCTTCGATCTGGAGCTGGTCAGTGAACGGCCGGATCTGGATCTGGAAAACCTGCTGCACTGTCAGGCTTTTCTGAGTTTTGATGAAGACGGTTCCGGTATCCACGGTCAGATCTATCGGGTTGGGCAGGGGGATTCCGGCAAGCGTCTGACCCGCTATCACGTCAGTCTTGTTCCGCGTCTGGCCTATCTGGGTCACCGGATCAATCAGCGGATCTTCCAGCACCAAAGCGTGCCGCAGATCGTGACGCAGATCCTCAAGGATCACGCGATCCTGCGCGATGCCTTCGAATTTCGCCTCGGCAGCGATTACCCGCCCCGAGAATACTGTGTGCAGTACGCCGAGAGCGATCTGGCGTTCATCCAGCGCCTGTGTGCCGAAGTGGGCATTCATTTCCATTTTCAGCACAGCCCGGACGGGCATTTGTTGGTGTTCGGCGACGATCAAACGGTGTTCCCGCGTCTGGCCGAGCCGACGCTGTACCTGCCGGGCAGCGGCATGGCTGCGGCGGCACCGGCGATCAAGCGCTTCACCGTTCGGGTGGAAACCCGCACCAGCGTGGTCACCCGACGTGACTACGACTTCAGCAAACCTCGGCTGGCGCTGCAAAGTCGCGCCGAAAGCGAACAGCGCCCGGTGCTGGAGGATTACCACTTTCCCGGCCAGTTCACCGAGCGCGAAACCGGCAAGCAACTGGCCCAGCGCACCCTTGAGCGGCATGTCGCCGACTATCGTCAGGCCGAGGGCCGCAGCGATCAATCCGCTCTCGTCAGTGGACATTTCCTGCAACTGACCGAGCATCCGCGTCAGGATCTGAATGACCTCTGGCTGCTGACTGCGATCGAGCACCGTGGCCGACAGCCGCAAGTGCTGGAGGAATCGGTCACCAGCGACGGTGATGAATTCCAGGGTTACCGTAATACCTTTCTCGCCACGCCGTGGGACGTGTTCTTCCGCCCGCCGATGGGCCCGGAAAAACCACGGATGCTCGGCTATCAACCGGCCGTGGTCACCGGCCCGAAAGACAGTGAAATCCATTGCGACGAGTATGGCCGGGTCAAGGTGCAACTGGCCTGGGATCGCGACGGTGAGCTCAATGAGCATTCCAGCTGCTGGCTGCGGGTCGCCAGCGGCTGGGCCCACGACCGTTATGGCAGCGTGCTGATACCGCGGGTCGGCATGGAAGTGCTGGTGGGGTTCATCGATTCCGATGCCGACAAACCGCTGGTCATGGGTTGCCTGCCGAACGCAGCGACGCCGGTGCCGCTGGATCTGCCGGCCGACAAGACCCGCAGTATTTTCCGCAGTCAGAGCAGTCCCGGCGGCGGGGGCTACAACGAATTACGCATCGAGGATCGCAAAGGCGCCGAGGAAATCTACCTGCGGGCCCAGCGAAACTGGACGCAGCATGTGTTGAATGATCAACAGGTGCAGGTGGATAACCAGCGCAGCGTTGTCGTCACCGGCCTCGCCAAACACGAGCTGAAAGCCGATGAGCAGCGCATCACCCACGGCCAGCGCCAGACCGAGGTGAGGCAGGACGACCACCTTACGGTGGCCGGCGACCGGCACATCCGCGTGAGCAATCAGGCGATCAACGCCAGTGCTCAATTCCACGTCAGCGCCGGCCAGCAAGTGGTGATCGACGGCGGGGCGAGCGCGACGATTCAGGCGGGCGGGCAGTGGATCAACATCGGCCCCGGCGGGATCTTCAGCAGCGTGCCGATCGTTGTGGGTGGTGCGCCGATGGCGGCGATGAGTGCGGCGCCGACGGTGCCGGGGTTGCCGGAAAAACTGGCGGCAGCCCCGGCTGCGATTCTGACTGCCGCGCAAATCATGAGCCTTAAAGGTGATGCGCCGTTCTGCGAAGAATGCGAGCGCTGCAAGGACGGTGTGTGCCCAACTCCGACTCTGCCCCCGAGTAGCTTGACCGACTCCCCAAAGCCCTCGGCCCGGCCGACGCCTTCCGGCGTTGAGCCGGGCTTTCATATTGTTGAACAGGGAATGTCTCGGGCAGCGCTTGAATCAACGTTGTTCCCGCAGCCGGATCCTGCCGTGCTGGATAAATTCCGCAGTCTTAATCCACAACTCACGCAATACGCAAAACCCGGTCAACTTATTGTCCTGAGTGATCCACGTAATACGCAGTGCACGCGCGAAGAAGCGTTGTTGATGGAGGCGGCGCAGAAGGTTGATGCGGCGCTGACGCCAATGAGTGATGCGGAGGCTGAGTTTATGGTTCGACATCACGGTGAGATTCAGTCGTTTTTATCTCAGGGTTCGACGGCCGTGGGGATCGGCTCGGCGATGTTCAGTAATCATCTGGACAATCTTGGCAAGACGCTGGCAGAGCTGGAGATACTGCATAAGCAAACCTTTGATAAACACGGAAAGCTTCAGGGCGCTGATTTCTTTTCCAAGCGCAAAAAGTTGATGGCGCAGCTGGATGGCAGTCTTAGCCCGCTAGTGCGTAAAACGGCTGGTTTGCCCGATCATCCAAACCTGAAAAAAACGTTGGGTATTTCCAGCCGGAGTCTCGTTCACCATTGGAGCAAGGCTGGTATTGCGGGTGAGATTCCCGGATACGCAACGCATATTCAAGGCGTAAGTAAGGCCAGCAAGGTGATCAAGTTAGGTGGTTGGGTTGGGGTTGGTCTGGGGGCGACGGCTTCGGGGTTAAAGGTCAGGGAGACTTGCCGGCTAGGTACGGAGGAAGCTTGCAGGAAAGTGAAGTTCACCGAGACGGCGAAATTTGCCGGTGCATTTGGGGGAAGCCTCGGTGGTGGTATCGCGGGCTCTCTTGTATGCGTTGGCATTGGCCTGGGTACTGCAGGAACAGGTGGGGTGCTTTGCTCATTGGTTCTGGTCGGGGCTGGAACTTTTGGAGGGGGAGTGGGTGGCGAGATTTTGGGTGAAAAGGTTGGTGAGGTCATTTATGAGGGAGTCGGCACATGACGAAGGCTGATGAAATCTGGTTCGTTTTGACTTTTGGCGGAGTGTTCTTTGGTCTTGCTTTCATATCTGTTGTCGGTCAGGTCTATCTGGCTCTATTCAGAAAGGAGGCGATTTTTCGTTTTCTCAGTAATTCGCAAGGCGTGTCAGTGCGTAAGCCTCTGAGTGGTGGGGTTTTGGGTGCTTATTTCATGTTGGCGTGCATAGGCTCGTACCTGCTCCTGCCATCCCGGGCAATCAAGGGGGGGGCTTTGGATGGGAGTGACTTACTGAATTTTCCGAAGGGTTTGTTGCGTTTGATTCGCTTTGTGTATTTATCGGCATTTGGAAGTTTCGTAGTGATGGTTGTTTTTTTATTGGTTACGAACTTTATGGGGTGGATTGAATGAAATTGAATGACTGGCAGTTATAGGTTTATGAGAGACGATTCTGTTAGAAATTGGCTTCAAACCCACCCCCTTGACAGTGCTGAACAACTCTTCGCCATCTTCTGCAATGCGAGCATCGCCGAGCCGTTCAAAGTTTGGCAACGCTCGAAGTTTGCGTCGGCACCTAGCCCTGTTTGGGCGGATACGATCTATACCGAGTGGGATGCGGTGATGCCCTACGTGGGAATCGTCGACGCGGGCAGTGAGTTTCTGGATTGGGTGGCGACCACGGAGTCTCGCGACTGGGGTTGGCTGGCGGTTTCTTCGGCGGGGCTTGAGGCGGTGGTCGAGCACTTTCGCAGTTTGACCCAGGTGCTGATGCCGGACGGGAAAGCGGTGTTCTTCCGCTTTTGGGATGGGCGGTTTTTGTTGCCGATCCTTGAGTCGTCCGAGGTGGATGCCGGGCAATTGCTGCCGGTTCTCACGCGAGGCTTGATCAACGGTCAGGCCGTCGAGATCGGGGGCAGGGCGCGGGTCTCGGGTCGGGAGTTTCCCTGGTGGTCGGTGCCGGAAAAGCTGCTGGCGCAATTCGGTAGTGATGCCCGAATCAACAATGCCTTGCAGTGGTTGAGCGAGGAACAACCGGCGTTGTTCGAGGCGCTTCCCGCCGATGTCTTGCGCTGCAAGGTTGTCAGGTTTTTTGCGGTTTCAGCGTCGGACGAATCGTCGGCTTCGGCATTGCTGGACTACTTGCGGGACGAGTCAGAGTGAAATTTCCGGGCAAAGGCTTCGGACGTTTCCTGCGAGTTGCGGCGGTTTGCGTGAACTGGTGGGCGAGGTGGTGCGGGGATAGTCTTTGGTTGTCTCCGCAAGTGTGGAGACAGGGCGTAGGAGCCCTGATTTCAGAGCAGTGCATAAGCGTCGTTGCCCGATTTGCGGCAGTCTTCGCTCGACCGTAAGATCTTTTGCGGCGGTTATGCGCGGGCACGCTTCGGCGTGGCTGAGTGCTCTGGTCTCAGTCCTCCTACCCCGCGCATGGCTGCCACCCAATCCTGTAGGAGGGAAACGGTGTGCGCCTCTTTCACTACCAGAGGATTAAACAATGAGCACGCTTCATCCAGATCCACCCTACGAACCCTTCATTCCTCACCCCGACAACCGCCTCATGGCGCTGACCAGCAACTGTAACGACATGCCCACCCTGTTCATCGACACCCACGCCCCGCTCGACATCCTGATGGACGCCGCCAACTACCGCATCCGCGCCGTGATTCAGGTCTTGGAAAACATGTGCATGCGCGGCTCGGTCGAGTGCGACTCAGTCATCCTGAGCGACTTCGCCCAGCTCTGCGTGATTCCGCTGCGTGACGGCTGTGATGTCTTGGATGTGATTGGCAAACGCCTACACGCCATACCGTCCTGACTCGATCGTTCCCACGTCGAGGCGTCAAACCGTCTACGTGGGAATGCCTCCAGGGATGCACCGCGTTCCAGGCGTCCACCGCAATTGTGGCTGATACCCCATGGACGCGGAGCGTCACGGGCTGCATTCCCACGCAGAGCGTGGGAACGATCATTAGTGCAGCGGCACGCCACTCAGCTGCGAGCCCCTGACTTGCCGCCCGGTAAAAGGTAAACTTCACGGCCCTCGCAGGAGCAGCCATGAATTATCGTCACGCCTTCCATGCCGGCAATCACGCCGATGTGTTCAAACACCTGACCTTGACCCGCCTCATCGCCCTGATGTCGCGCAAGGAGCAGCCGTTTGCCTATCTCGACAGCCACGCCGGCATCGGTCTGTATGACCTGCAGGGCGATCAGGCCAACCGTACCGGCGAGTACCTGGAAGGCATCGCGCGGTTGTGGGATCAGCCGGATCTGCCGGCGCTGACTGCCGACTACATGAAAGTGCTGCACGAGATGAACCCGGATGGCCAGTTGCGTTATTACCCGGGCTCGCCGGAGCTGGCGCGGCGTCTGACTCGTTCCCAGGATCGGGTGATGCTCAACGAGAAGCACCCCGAAGACGGCGTGCTGCTCAAGGACAACATGGCCGGTGATCGTCGGGTCAAAGTGCATCTGGGCGAGGGCTGGCATGTCGCCCGGGCGATGTTGCCGGTGCAGGAGAAACGCGCGGTGATGCTGATTGATCCGCCGTTCGAACAGCTCGATGAAATGCAGCGTTGTGCGGCGTCGATGAAAGAGGCCATCGGCCGGATGCGCCAGACCGTCGCGGCGATCTGGTATCCGGTGAAGGATCAGCGCGCACTGCGTCGTTTCTATCAGGATCTGGCCGGCACCGGTGCGCCGAAGCTGCTGCGGGTCGAGTTGCTGGTGCATCCACTGGATACGCCGAACAGCCTGAACGGCTCCGGACTGGCGATTGCCAATCCGCCGTGGGGGCTGGAGGAAGAATTGCGTGAGCTGCTGCCGTGGCTGTCCAGGAAACTTGGGCAGACCCAGGGTGGGTGGCAGATGGACTGGTTGATCGCCGAAAGCTGATCAACCGTCAATGATCGTTCCCACGTCGAGGCGTCGAACCGTCCGCGTGGGAATGCCTCAATGGACGCTCTGCGTCCGCTATTGGGACGCGGAGCGTCCCGGGCTGCATTCCCACGCGGAGCGTGGGAACGATCAGTGGCCGCGATCAGTCGAGGTGGTCAGTTACCCGCCAGACTCGGTGGCATGCAAACGCCCGTGCCGCCAATCCCGCAGTAGCCTTCCGGATTTTTCGCCAGATACTGCTGGTGATAGGCCTCGGCGAAGTAAACGGTCGGCGCCTGTTCAATCTCGGTGCTGATTTCACCCAGACCCGCCTTCGACAATTCCGCCTGATAAACAGCCTTGCTCTTCAACGCCGCATCCAGTTGCTCCGGATGGGTCGCGTAGATCACCGAACGGTACTGGGTGCCGATGTCATTGCCCTGGCGCATGCCCTGCGTCGGGTTGTGCAATTCCCAGAACATCGCCAGCAGCTCTTCGTAGCTGACCTTGGCCTTGTCGAACACCACCAGCACCACTTCAGCATGGCCGGTCAGGCCCGAGCAGACTTCTTCGTAGGTCGGGTTCGGCGTGTAACCGCCGGCGTAACCGACCACGGTGCTGACCACGCCTTCGCGCTGCCAGAAGCGGCGTTCGGCACCCCAGAAGCAGCCCAGCCCGAAGATTGCGAAGTCGACGTCCTGAAAGAACGGGCCCAGCAACGGCGTCTCGGTGAAAACAAAGTGTTTTTCAGGCAGGGTCATCGGGGTTTCGCGGCCAGGCAGAGCTTGTTCTTTAGTCGGTAGCACGTTTTTGTTCACCAGAATTTCCGAGCGCAGAACCATGATCGTTCCTCTCAGTCAGGATGGGATGTCTATAAGCTGACCCACAGTGTGCCCAATGATGCCCGGTTAATCACCAGGCAAAATGTGCGGATAGTGTCCTGTGGGTTACAGAGAGAGCGGACCGCGCGGGTAGCGCTTGAGCGCCTGGATCAGCTCGCCGCCCGGAATCGGCCGGTCGAACAGGTAGCCCTGGCCGACGTCGCAGCGGTGCCGACGCAGGAACGCCAGCTGCTCGGCGGTCTCTATGCCTTCGGCCACGACCTTGAGTTTCAGGTTGTGGGCCATCGCGATTACGGCGGAAGTGATTTCCATGTCGTCCTGGTTGTCCGGGATTTCATGGATGAAGCTGCGATCGATCTTGATGATGTCGATCGGGAATTTTTTCAGGTAGCTGAGCGACGAGTAACCGGTGCCGAAGTCGTCCATGGCCAGGGTCAGGCCCAGGCGCTTGAGCTGGTCGAGCTGCAAGTGGGTGTCTTCGGTGGCTTCCAGCAGCAGGCCTTCGGTCAGTTCCAGTTCCAGCAGATTGGCCGGCAGCGCTTCTTCCTTGAGGATGTTGGCGATCGAGGCCACCAGATCCGGGTCGGAAAACTGCTTGGGCGACAGGTTGATCGCCACCTGCAGATTGCCCATGCCGGCGGCGGTCAGCGCTTTGCTCATGCGGCAGGCCTGGCGGGCGATCCACTTGCCGATCGGGATGATCAGGCCAGTTTCCTCGGCGACGCTGATGAACTGATCCGGGCGGATCATGCCGCGCTCCGGATGATTCCAGCGCAGCAGCGCCTCCATGCCCAGCAATCGGCCGCTGCGCAGGCACAGCTTCGGCTGGTAGAACACGTCCAGCTCGTTCTGGGTCAGGGCGCGGCGCAGGTTGTTCTCAACGAACAGTTTGTAACTGGCCTCGGCGTTCAGCGCTTCGGTGAACACCTGCACCTGGTGTTTGCCGTTGGCCTTGGCCTTGTGCAGAGCGAGGCCGGCGTTGCGCATCAGGGTCTGCGGGTCGCGGCCGTGCAGCGGCGCGCAGGCCAGGCCCACGGAGCCGGTGACGCTGATGAGCTGGTTGTCGACGAACATCGGTTTATCCAGCGTCGCCAGCAATTGGTTGGCGATCTGCTGCCCGGTGGCAAGGTCAGTGTCGTCGAGCAACACCGCGAATTCGTTACTGGCGAACCGCGCCAGACTGCCGCTCGGGCTCAGGCTGTTGCGCAGGCGCCGGGCCAGGCTGATCAACAGTTTGTCGCCGGTCTGGTGGCCGAGGCTATCGTTGATCCGCTTGAAGTTGTCGATGTCCACCAGCAGCAGGCTGATCGGGGTATCGCTATCCCGGGCGAAGCGTTCATCCAGATTGCGGATAAATGCAGGCCGGTTACCGAGGTTGGTCAGGTTGTCGGTATACGCCAGGCGCTCGATGCGCTGCTGCGCCAGCTTGGTCTGGGTGATGTCTTCGTAGATGCCGATGTAATGCGTCAGCTCACGGTTGTCGCCGTAGACCTTGGAGATCGACAGTTGGCCCCAGTAGGGTTCGAGGTTCTTGCGGCGGCTCTTGAATTCGCCTTGCCAGCTGTTGCTCTTGGCCAGCGCCGACGGCGCGTCGAACAGCAGCTCGCTTAAGTTTTCCAGGGCTGGCAACTCCGACAGGCGCTGGCCGTGGACTTCCTCGGTGGTGTACTGGGTGATCGCGGTGAAGCTCGGGTTGACGTACTCGACCACGCCGTCGCAGTTGACCAGCAAGAAGGCGTTGGCACTCTGCTCGACCGCGCGCTGGAACAGGTGCAGGGCGCTGGTGGCGGTGCGGCGGTTGTGGTTGTTGATGACCTGGGCGAACTGGTCGGCCAGCTCGCCGGCAAAGGCGATTTCGTCGGACTGCCAGGCGCGGGTGACGCCGGTCTGCTCCAGGCACAACACGCCGACCACCTGGCCGTCGACGCGGATGCTGGCGTCGAGCATGGCGTTGACGTCGCGCGGGCGAAGGGCTTCGGCCATTTCCCGGGTACGCGGGTCGCGCATCGCGTTGTGCGCGTCGATGGCACGGCTGCCGTGCAGGGCTTCCATGTAATCGGGGAAGCCGCTGACGTCGATCACCTCCGGCAGGATGTATTCCTGGGTGGCGCGGTGGTAGGCCGAAATCGGCACCAGCTTCTGGCCTTCGAGGTTCCACAGGCTGGCACAGTCGATTTCGTAGATATCGCAGGCGCAGCGGGTGATCAGCTCGGCAGCTTCCTGCAGGGAGTTCTGGCTGCTGTAGCGCTGGCGGGCCAGCAACAGGATCAGGTCCTGCTGGGCGCGCACCCGCTCCAGATGCTGCAGTTGTTCCTGCTGGGCACGCTGATTGAGCTCAAGGGCGATTTGCAGGCGTGAATTCTGGGTTTCAAGGTCGACGGACGGCAGCGAAGGTGCTTCGTCGAACACGTTGTCGACCGCCAGCAGGTAACCGCGCAGCAAGTGGCGGTTGTGCTGTCTGTAGGCTTCACCGAGTTCGAGAATGCTCAGCGCACCGGCGGCGGTGTGCAGGGTGTAGCGCACCAGATAATGCGGGCTGTGACCGAGTTGTTGCTGGATCGCGTCGTGCAGTTGATAACGCGCTTCGGGTTCCATCAGGCTGGCATAGGGCGAGCCGACCAGAGCGCAGAGTTCGACGGCGGGCTGGCCGAACTGGCGTTCACAGTTGGGATCGAGAAACAACATGGCCCAACTGGCTTCATTCAAGCGCTCGAAACGCAGCATGCCGAGCCGCGAGGGCACAGGCAACTGCGTCACTACCTCGGCCACCATACGGCTGGCGGCATCGGGTTGGCTCTTCATGAAGGGAACTCGCTTGGAAATTTGCTGAACGCGCCGGGCTCGCGCCCTCTTTACTGTTGCCTGCGGCAAGGTTGCATCATTGCGGCACTGACTGACAAGAGACATGAAGGCCAAGTGCTATAAGAATATGTCGGCTGCAGTGAACATTTCTCCAGCACCCGCCGGAAACTAATGCTACCAAGCGTGAAAATGGCCGTTCCAGAGCCTTCCGGCATCCGGAACGTTCGTACCGCTGGATTTATCGCAACGGAATATCGATGGATTGCAGGTGCCTGCCATCCCGATCGTGATAGTTGACCTGGATTCGCCCGGCTTCAACCACCATGTGCGCGAAGTTGTCCTGGCTGACGACCTCGCTGGTCAGTTCGTGCCGGTATTCGCCTGACTCGGTTTGCGCCAGCGCCTGGTCGAGCGTGAAGGTCGCGGCGGTGGCGTAGGGCAGCAGTTTGCTGTTGCTCAGCGGCGAAGACACGACGGTGTGCACCTCGAAGTCCGGGTCTTCGCTGTGTGTCAGGCGACTGGTCAGCGAGCCATGCACATCGCCGGAAATGAACACGACGTTCCTGATCCGATGCTGGCGGATGGTTTCCAGCAGGCGCAGACGCTGTTCGGGGAAGCCCGCCCAGGCATCATCGCCGTTCATTTTGCGATCGGGGTAGAACATGACGCTGGTGACCACGAACTTGACCCGCGCCGGGCTATTGATCAACCACTTGCACAGCGCCTGTTCCTGTTCTTCATCGAGGATGCGCCGGTTGTCATTCGACAAGTTGCGGCGAGTTCGACTGTCCGTCACAAACCATTCAATATCGCCATCGGTGAATTGATACCAATAGTGCTTCAGTGTCGTGCGATCAATTGTTCCGCTGGTTGTTGTTGAACAGATCGGACTGTGACTCGCTTGATAAATATCGTAAGTCGCCATTGCATTGCGATAGAGAGTTTCATCGGACTCGTTGGCGTTCATCGGCCAGTTATCTTCTATTTCATGATCATCAAGAATCATGTAAGTCGAAGTCTCCGACATCAGTCGTCGAATATTAGGCAGGGAAAACGCCGCGCGATACTTTTCAATGAATTCGTCATAGTCGCGATCCGGGGCGAACAGATTCAAGTCGTCGGCGTAGATCTGATCGCCACACATCATGATTGCGCTGATTGCCGGTTGTGCACCCTCGATCAACTGGCTGATGGACGCGAAGATCCGGTCGCCCAGATGCGGGAGCACCGGGACGCCGGCGGTCATGCGCAGGTAACGGCAGGAGCCGAGGATGTAAGCGCGCGGCTGCAAAGGCTGGCTGCTGCGGGTGCGCAGGCGGTAAATCTCCCGTGGCCATTGCAGCGGCAACTCCGCCACGCTGTGGATGGTGTGGACGGGACTCATCGGGCTGAACCAGCCGGTCTGGTATTCGTATTCGGTGTCTGCCTTCAGATGATCGATTACGAATACTTCCGTCATGTCGCGGGTTGAATCAAGTTTGACAAACTGGGCGGGTTGCCATTGTTTCGAATCCAGTGGCCGGTAACGAATGCCGGCAAATACGGACGCATTATGTTGCAGTCCGCCACGAATAAATATCCGCGCCTGATTAGTTGATGTGTGGCCAATGATCGGGCCGACAGTAGGTTTAAGCATGTTCGAATCCATTCGAATAAGTGTTGGTAATTAATAAAGTTTCCCGGTTTTTTGGTGTAACTTCAGTGCGCCAAGGTTAGTTGCCTGGTGCTAAAAAATATCAATATAAAGTGGACTCGAGTCGTGGCCTATATCAGCGCAAGTTGTGGGAAAAGTTCGGGCGACAGTTATTTCAGGCAAAAAAAAGCCCCGCCAAACTGACGGGGTTGAGGTACGAGCGTGTGGCGCTCGAAAACGTGGAACGCGGTCGGCCCTCCGTTGCCGGAGGGCCGAGCGCTTTACAGCAGGATGGTGCGGATGTCCGCCAGCAGGTCGCTCAGACGCTTGGTGAAGCGTGCAGCAGCGGCGCCGTTGATCACACGGTGATCGTAGGACAGCGACAGTGGCAGCATCAGTTTCGGCTGGAAGGCTTTGCCGTCCCAGACTGGCTGGATGGTTGCCTTGGAAACACCGAGGATCGCCACTTCCGGCGCGTTGACGATCGGCGTGAAGCCGGTGCCGCCAATGTGACCGAGGCTGGAAATGGTGAAGCAGGCGCCTTGCATCTCGTCCGACGAAAGCTTCTTGGTCCGGGCTTTTTCAGCCAGGGAAGCAGCCTCGGCGGCCAGTTGCAGCAGGCTCTTCTGGTCGACGTTCTTGATGACCGGTACGAGCAGGCCATCCGGGGTGTCGACGGCGAAGCCGATGTTCACGTATTTCTTGCGGATGATCGCCTTGCCGCTTGGTGCCAGCGAGCTATTGAAGTCCGGCAGTTCCTTGAGCAGGTGCGCGCAGGACTTGAGCAGCAGCGGCAGGATGGTCAGCTTGACGCCGGCCTTCTCTGCGACAGCTTTCTGTGCGGTGCGGAACGCTTCCAGCTCGGTGATATCCGCCGAGTCGAATTGCGTCACGTGCGGCACGTTCAGCCAGCTGCGGTGCAGGTTGGCAGCGCCGACCTGCATCAGGCGGGTCATTGGCACTTCTTCGATTTCGCCGAAACGGCTGAAGTCGACGACCGGAATCGGCGGGATGCCCGCGCCACCGGTTGCGCCAGCAGCTGCGGCCGGTGCTTCCTTGGCCTTCTGCATCATGGCTTTGACGTAGGTCTGCACGTCTTCTTTCAGGATGCGACCGTGCGGACCGCTGGCGCCGACAGCGCTCAGCTCGACGCCGAACTCGCGAGCCAGTTGACGCACGGCAGGGCCGGCGTGAACTTTCGCACCAGGCTTGGCTGGAGCAGCAACCGGAGCGGCAGCAGCAGGTGCAGCGGCAGCCGGAGCAGCGGCTGGCGCCGGAGCACTCGGAGCAGCCGCGGCAGCTGGAGCCGGGGCAGCAGCCGGGGCGGCGCCTTTGACTTTCAGCTTGAGGATCAGATCGCCGGTGCCGACTTCGTCGTCCAGCTTGATGGAAACGCTTTCCACCACGCCAGCGGCAGGCGACGGGATTTCCATGCTCGCCTTGTCGGATTCCAGGGTGATCAGCGACTGGTCGGCTTCAACGCTGTCGCCAGCCTTGACCAGCACTTCGATGATCTTGGCCTTGCCGGCCGAACCGATGTCCGGAACGTGGATGTCCTGAACGCTGTCGGCAACCGGGGCAGCTGGCGCGGCGGCCGGTGCTGGTGCGGCCGCAGCGGCCGGAGCAGCAGCCTGGGCCGGAGCGGCAGCAGCAGGGGCGGCAGCACCCGCCACTTCCAGATCCAGGATCAGGTCGCCGGTGCCGACTTCGTCGTTCAACTTGACGCTGATGGCCTTGACCACGCCAGCGGCAGGCGACGGGATTTCCATGCTCGCCTTGTCGGATTCCAGGGTGATCAGCGACTGATCAGCCTCGACGGTGTCGCCGACCTTGACCTGGATCTCGATGATCTGGGCCTTGCCCGACGAACCGATGTCCGGCACGTGTACTTGCTGAACCGAAGCGGCAGCAGGGGCAGCAGCTGGAGCAGCCGGTGCAGGAGCGGCAGCCGGTGCAGCTTCAGCCTTGGCGGCAGGAGCAGCAGCCGGAGCAGGGGCCGCTTGCGCGGCGCCTTCGACTTCCAGCTCCAGCAGTTCGTCGCCTTCTTTCAGGCGATCGCCCAGCTTCACTTTCAGGCTCTTGATGACGCCGGCTTTCGGGGCCGGCACTTCCATGCTGGCCTTGTCCGATTCCAGGGTCAGGATGCTCTGGTCGGCTTCGATACGGTCGCCGACCTTCACAAACAGTTCGATTACTTCACCTTCACCGCTGCCGATGTCAGGTACGCGAATGAGTTCGCTCACAGAGTTTCTCCTCAGCAGTCCAGTGGGTTGCGTTTTTCCGGGTCGATGCCGAACTTGGTAATGGCCTCGGCCACGACTTTAGGTTCGATATCACCACGGTCAGCCAGTGCTTCCAGGGCTGCCAACACCACGAAATGACGGTCGACTTCGAAGAAATGACGCAGTTTCTTGCGGCTGTCGCTGCGGCCGAAACCGTCGGTGCCCAGGACTTTGAATTCCTTGGACGGTACCCACTGACGGATCTGCTCGGCGAACAGCTTCATGTAGTCGGTCGATGCGATGACCGGACCCTTACGGCCGCTCAGGCATTCTTCGACGTAGCTGCGCTGAGGCTTCTGGCCAGGTTTCAGACGGTTGCTGCGTTCTACGGCCAGGCCGTCGCGACGCAGTTCGTTGAAGCTGGTGACGCTCCACACATCGGCGCCGATGTTGAACTCTTCACGCAGGATCTTCGCCGCTTCACGGACTTCACGCAGGATGGTGCCGGAGCCCATCAGCTGTACGTGGTGCGCCGCATCGCGGGTGTCTTCTTCGAGCAGGTACATGCCTTTCTTGATGCCTTCTTCGGCACCGGCCGGCATGGCTGGCTGCTGGTAGGACTCGTTCATCACGGTGATGTAATAGAAGATGTCCTGTTGCTCTTCGGTCATCTTCTTCATGCCGTCCTGAATGATCACCGCCAGCTCGTAGCCGTAGGTCGGATCGTAGGTGCGGCAGTTCGGGATGGTGGCAGCCAGCAGGTGGCTGTGACCGTCTTCGTGCTGCAGGCCTTCACCGTTCAGGGTGGTACGGCCGGCGGTGCCGCCGATCAGGAAGCCACGGGTACGGCTGTCGCCAGCGGCCCATGCCAGGTCGCCGATACGCTGGAAGCCGAACATCGAGTAGAAGATGTAGAACGGCAGCATTGGCTGGTTGTGGCTGGAGTACGAAGTACCGGCGGCGATGAAGGAGCTCATGGCGCCTGCTTCGTTGATGCCTTCTTCAAGGATCTGACCTTTCTGGTCTTCCTTGTAGAACATCACCTGGTCTTTATCGACTGGCTCGTAGAGCTGGCCGACGGACGAGTAGATGCCCAACTGACGGAACATGCCTTCCATACCGAAGGTACGGGCTTCGTCCGGGATGATCGGAACGATGCGCGGGCCGATTTCCTTGTCCTTGACCAGTTGCGCGAGGATTCGCACGAACGCCATGGTGGTGGAAATTTCACGGTCGCCGGAACCATCGAGGATTGCCTTGAGGGTGTCCAGATCCGGAGTCGGTACGCTGAAGCTCTGGGCGCGACGCTGAGGCACGAAACCGCCCAGTGCGGCACGACGCTCGGCCAGGTAACGGGCTTCGGCGCTGTTTGGCTCCGGCTTGAAGAACGGCAGGTTTTCCAGCTCTTCGTCTTTCACCGGGATGTCGAAGCGGTCGCGGAACAGCTTCAGGCTGTCGACGTCGACTTTCTTGGTGTTGTGCGCGGTGTTCTTCGCTTCGCCCGCACCGGTACCGTAACCCTTGATGGTCTTGGCCAGGATGACGGTCGGTTGTTCTTTGTGGTTGACCGCTTCGTGGTACGCCGCGTAGACCTTGTACGGGTCGTGGCCGCCACGGTTGAGTTTCCAGATCTCGTCGTCGGACAGATCAGCAACCATCGCCTTGAGTTCTGGCGTGTTGAAGAAGTGTTCACGCACGAACGCGCCGTCTTTGGCTTTGTAGTTCTGGTACTCGCCGTCGATGACTTCGTCCATGCGACGTTGCAGGATGCCGTCGACGTCTTTGGCCAGCAGTGGGTCCCAGAAACGGCCCCAGATGACTTTGGTCACGTTCCACTGAGCACCGCGGAACACGCCTTCGAGTTCCTGGATGATCTTGCCGTTGCCGCGAACCGGGCCGTCGAGGCGTTGCAGGTTGCAGTTGATGACGAAGATCAGGTTGTCCAGCTTCTCGCGGCCGGCCAGGGAGATCGCGCCCAGGGATTCCGGCTCGTCGCACTCGCCGTCGCCCAGGAAGCACCAGACTTTCTGTTTGCCCGGCTGGATGAAGCCGCGGTGTTCCAGGTACTTCATGAAGCGTGCCTGGTAGATCGCCTGGATCGGGCCCAGACCCATGGATACGGTCGGGAACTGCCAGAAGTCAGGCATCAGCCAAGGGTGCGGGTAGGACGACAGGCCCTGACCGTCGACTTCCTGGCGGAAGTTGTTCATCTGGTCTTCGGTGATGCGGCCTTCCATGAATGCGCGGGCGTAGACGCCTGGCGAGGTGTGGCCCTGGAAGTAGATCAGGTCGCCGCCGTGTTCGTCGGTCGGGGCCTGGAAGAAGTAGTTGAAGCCGATGTCGTACAGGGTCGCACTGGAAGCGAAGCTGGAGATGTGACCACCCAGGTCAGAATCTTTCAGGTTCGTACGCATTACCATGGCCATCGCGTTCCAGCGTACCAGCGAGCGAATGCGGCGTTCCATGAACAGGTCGCCAGGCATGCGTGCTTCGTGGGTAACGGGGATCGTGTTGCGGTAAGGCGTGGTGATGGCGTAAGGGAGCTGCGAACCGCTGCGGGTTGCCAGTTCACCCATACGGGTCATCAGATAGTGAGCACGGTCTTCGCCTTCTTTGTCGAGAACCGATTCCAGGGCGTCCAGCCATTCCTGGGTTTCGACGGGATCGAGGTCTTGCATGGCTTGCTCCAGGGCGGAAAGGCTTCCAGAATCGGTTGCCTGAGTTTGCGACTGGCCTTGTGGGCAGACGATTTAAAATTCTTGGATTGCCGACAGGTTGTTCCGGCGGCGTGTAGTTTTACTACAAATCATCCGGCATTTCAGCCTTTCGAATGTATAGACGAGTAGTAAAACTACAGATGAAAGGCTTGTGGCCTCCGACTGCGTTGTGAGAATAATCGTTAAGGTTGGTCTTTAGCCATCCGAAAAAGGTGAAAGTTTGATGCTGGCTGCCAAAGAAAAAGAAATTTCAGCTATTTCTCACTTTTGTTCGACAGTCCTTCGCGTAGCGGTTTTTCATTCATCACTACAAGCGGCCATTTACACGCCGATCAAGGATAGACCATGACCCTGCCCGCGCTTGCCGAACTGCCCGCCATTCTCCTGCCGTTGGTCAGCCGATCGGAGCAGTCGTTCCGTGCGGCCGTCGCACAACTGGAAGACGATCACGGCTTCTCTTCCTGGACGCCGGAACGCTGGGCGCAGTTCGCCCGCGTCAGCGCCGCCAGCGATTTCGTCATTGAACAGAGCGTTCGTGACCCTTTGATGTTGTTGTCGCTGGTGCAGTCCGGCGAACTCGACCGGGCATTCGCTCCCGGTGAGTTGTGCGGGCAGATGGCGGCTGCGGTCGCCACCGCGCAGACCGAAGACGAATTGGGCCGCGTCCTGCGCCGTCAGCGCACCCGGCATCAGGTGCGGATCATCTGGCGCGACCTCAACCGTCAGGCCGATCTGGTGCAGACTTGCCGCGATCTCTCGGACATGGCCGACGCCAGCATCGATCAGGCCTATCAATGGTTGTACCGCCGCCATTGCGAGCAGTTCGGCACGCCGACCGGCCGGCGCAGCGGCGAACCACAGCAAATGGTCATCCTCGGCATGGGCAAGCTCGGCGCGGTCGAGCTGAACCTGTCGTCGGACATCGACCTGATCTTCGCCTACCCCGAGGGCGGCGAAACCGTCGGCGTGAAGCGCCCGCTGGACAACCAGGAATTCTTCATTCGTCTCGGCCAGCGCCTGATCAAGGCCCTCGACCCGATCACCGTCGACGGTTTCGTGTTCCGTGTCGACATGCGTCTGCGCCCGTACGGCTCGTCCGGCGCGCTGGTGCTGAGCTTCAATGCGCTGGAGCAGTATTACCAGGATCAGGGCCGCGACTGGGAACGCTACGCGATGATCAAGTCGCGGGTGGTGGCTGGCGATCAGGTGGCGGGCGAGCAGTTGCAGGAAATGCTGCGGCCGTTCGTGTACCGGCGCTATCTGGACTTCTCGGCGATTGAAGCGCTGCGCACCATGAAGCAGCTGATCCAGCAGGAAGTGCGGCGCAAGGGCATGGCCGACAACATCAAGCTGGGTTCCGGCGGTATCCGTGAAGTCGAGTTCATCGCCCAGGCTTTTCAATTGATTCACGGTGGTCGCGACCTGAGTCTGCAACAGCGCCCTCTATTAAAGGTGTTGAGCACGCTCGAAGGGCAGGGCTATCTGCCGCCGGCGGTCATCAGCGAGCTGCGCGAAGGTTACGAATTCCTGCGTTACACCGAACACGCGATCCAGGCGATTGCCGACCGCCAGACCCAGATGCTCCCGGACAGCGCTCAGGATCAGGCGCGAATCGCGTTCATGCTCGGTTTCGCCGACTGGGAAGCGTTCCACGAGAAGCTGATGTTCTGGCGCGGCCGGGTGGCCTGGCACTTCGCGCAAGTGATCGCCGATCCCGATGAGGACGAGGGCGCCGAGAGTGAAGTGGTGGTCGGCGGAGAATGGCTGCCGCTGTGGGAAGAGGCGCAGGACGAAGAGGCGGCCTGTCGCCAGTTGGAGGAGGGCGGTTTCGCCGACGCGACCAAGGCCTTGAAGGCATTGGCGAGCCTGCGTGCCAGCCCGCAGTTGCGAGCGATGCAGCGTCTGGGGCGCGAACGTCTCGATGCCTTTATTCCGCGCCTGCTGGCTCAGGCGGTGGAGCACGAAAATCCCGATCTGGTGCTGGAGCGGGTGCTGCCGCTGGTCGAGGCGGTGGCCCGGCGTTCGGCTTATCTGGTGTTGCTGACGGAAAACCCCGGCGCGCTGCGGCGTTTGCTGACGCTGTGCGCCGCCAGCCCGTGGATCGCCGAGCAGATCACCCGTTTCCCGCTGCTGCTCGATGAACTGCTCAACGAAGGCCGCCTGTTCAAGCCGCCGCTGGCACCGGAACTGGCTGCCGAATTGCGCGAGCGCCTGACGCGGATCCCGGAGGACGACCTCGAACAACAGATGGAAGCCCTGCGCCATTTCAAACTGGCGCACCGCTTGCGGGTCGCTGCCTCGGAAATCGCCGGCAGCCTGCCATTGATGAAAGTCAGCGATTACCTGACCTGGCTGGCCGAAGCAATTCTTGAGCAAGTGCTGGCCCTGGCCTGGCGCCAGACCGTGGCCAAATACGGCACGCCGCTGCGCACCGATGGCACGCTGTGCGATCCCGGCTTCATCATTGTCGGTTATGGGAAAGTCGGCGGGATCGAGTTGGGGCATGGTTCGGATCTGGATCTGGTGTTCATCCACGATGGCGATCAGCAGGCCGAAACCGATGGCCCGAAACCCATCGATGGCACGCAGTTTTTCACCCGGCTCGGCCAGCGGATCATTCACTTGCTGACGGCGCAGACCAACTCCGGCCAGCTGTACGAAGTGGACATGCGCCTGCGTCCGTCCGGGGCGTCCGGGCTGCTGGTCAGTTCGCTCGGCGCGTTTGCGCGCTATCAGGAAAATGAAGCCTGGACCTGGGAACATCAGGCCCTGGTGCGGGCGCGGGTGCTGGTGGGCAGCCAGGATGTCGGCCAGGCGTTCGAGAGCGTGCGGGCCCAGGTGCTGGGCAAGGCGCGGGATCTGGCGAAGCTGCAGCAGGAAGTGAGCGAGATGCGCGCCAAGATGCGCGACAACCTCGGCAGCAAGAGCACCGCCGCCGGTACCGGGGCGAATGCCTTCGAGGCCACGGCGCCGTTCGACCTCAAGCAGGACGCCGGAGGTATCGTCGATATTGAATTTATGGTGCAATACGCGGCCCTGGCGTGGTCGCAGACCCACCCGCCGTTGCTGCGCTGGACGGACAATATCCGCATTCTGGAAGAGCTGGAACACGAAGGGCTGATGCCGGCCGAAGACGCCAGCCTGTTGCGCGAGGCCTACAAGGCCTATCGTTCCGCCGCCCACCGGCAGGCCTTGCAGAAGGACGCCGGGGTGATACCGGGCGATCAGTTCGCGGACGAACGGCGGCAGGTGATGCGGATCTGGCGTGAGCTGGGGCTAAGCTGATTCTCGAGACGGGGAGGCGTGAAGCCTCCCCGGTTCGTTTATGGAAACCACATGAATATTCTGATCGTTGGGCCCAGTTGGGTCGGTGACATGGTGATGGCGCAGACACTGTTTCAGTGTCTCAAGCAGCGCCACCCACAGTGCGAAATCGACGTGCTGGCCCCGGAGTGGAGCCGGCCGATCCTCGAACGCATGCCCGAAGTGCGCAAGGCCTTGAGCTTCCCGCTCGGCCACGGCGCGCTGGAGCTGGCGACCCGTCGGCGAATCGGCAAATCCCTGGCCGGTCAGTACGACCAGGCGATCCTGCTGCCGAACTCGTTGAAGTCGGCGCTGGTGCCGTTCTTCGCCGGCATCCCGAAACGCACCGGCTGGCGCGGCGAATTCCGCTACGGCCTGCTCAACGACGTGCGCACGCTGGATAAAGAGCGTTATCCGCTGATGATCGAGCGTTTCATGGCGCTGGCTTACGAGCCGAACGCCGAGCTGCCAAAACCTTATCCGCGCCCGAGCCTGCAGATCGATCCGGTGACCCGCGAGGCCGCATTGGCCAAGTTCGGCCTGACCCTCGACCGCCCGGTGCTGGTGCTGTGCCCCGGCGCCGAATTCGGTGAAGCCAAACGCTGGCCGTCCGAGCATTACGCCAAGGTCGCCGAGGCGCGCATCCGTGAAGGCTGGCAGGTCTGGCTGTTCGGTTCGAAGAACGATCACGCGGTGGGCGAAGACATTCGCGCGCGGCTGATTCCGGGCCTGCGCGAAGAGTCCGTGAATCTCAGTGGCGGCACTTCGCTGGCCGAGGCCATCGACCTGATGTCCTGCGCCGACTCGGTGGTCTCGAACGATTCCGGTCTGATGCACGTGGCCGCTGCGCTCAATCGCCCGTTGGTGGCGGTCTACGGTTCGACCTCGCCGGGTTTCACCCCGCCGCTGGCCGAGCATGTGGAAATCGTCCGCCTGGGTCTCGATTGCAGCCCTTGCTTCGATCGCACCTGCCGTTTCGGCCATTACAACTGCCTGCGCCAGCTGATGCCGGACGCGGTCAACGATGCCTTGCAGCGTTTGCAGGGCTCTGTGGTCGAGGTCCATTAACTTGCGGGTATTGCTGATCAAGACTTCATCGCTGGGCGACGTGATTCACGCGTTGCCGGCGCTGAGCGACGCCGCCCGGGCGATTCCCGGGATCAAGTTCGACTGGGTGGTGGAAGAAGGCTTCGCCGAGATTCCGACCTGGCACCCGGCCGTAGGCAAAGTGATTCCGGTGGCGATCCGCCGCTGGCGCAAAAACATCTGGAAAACCATCACCAGCGGCGAGTGGAAACGCTTCAAGCAATCCGTTCGGGCGAACAAATATGACCTGGTGATCGACGCTCAAGGCCTGCTGAAAAGCGCCTGGCTGACCCGCTACGTCAAAGCCCCGGTGGCCGGTCTCGACAAGGGCTCGGCCCGCGAGCCGATCGCCGCGCGTTTTTATGACCGCAAACTGGCGGTGGCCCGTGGGCAGCACGCCGTCGAGCGCGTGCGCCAGTTGTTTGCGATTGCTTTGGGTTACGACTTGCCCAAAGGCCTGGGCGATTACGGCCTCAACGTCGAGCGTCTGGTCGAGCTGCCGCGCAAGAATGCCTACGTGGTGTTCCTCCACGGCACCACCTGGGACACCAAGCACTGGCCGGAAGCCTACTGGCGCGAGCTGACCGAACGGGTCGGCTACCTCGGCGTCGGGATCAAGCTGCCGTGGGGCAATCCGCTGGAGAAGGCCCGGGCCGAGCGCATCGCCGCCGGTTTCAAACACGCCGAAGTGTTGCCGAAACTGAACCTGGCCGGGGTCGGCAAGGTATTGGCCGGCGCCCAGGCCTGCGTCGCGGTGGACACCGGCCTCGGTCACCTTGCCGCCGCTTTGGATGTGCCGACGATTTCCCTGTTCGGCCCGACCAATCCGGGCCTGACCGGCGCCTACGGCAAGCTGCAGATTCACCTCGGCAGCGATTTCCCGTGCGCGCCGTGCCTGCAAAAGAAATGTACGTATCAACCGACCGCGCAGGATGCCCGTCAGTTTGACCTGAAACGCGAGTGGCCCCTGTGCTTCACGCGTCTGAATCCCGAGCGTGTTGCCAGCCGACTGAGCACGTTGTTGATGGCTGAGGAGCTGCGCTGATGCAATTGGCTTTTGTCCTGTACAAATATTTCCCGTTCGGCGGTTTGCAGCGCGATTTCATGCGCATCGCCCTCGAATGCCAGAAGCGCGGGCACCAGATCCGCGTCTACACCCTGATCTGGGAAGGCGACGTGCCACCCGGCTTCGAAGTGCTGGTGGCGCCGGTCAAGGCGTTCTTCAATCACCGGCGCAACGAAAAGCTCAGCGCGTGGATGGAAGCGGACCTGGCCAAGCGTCCGGTGGATCGCCTGATCGGCTTCAACAAGATGCCGGGGCTGGACGTCTACTACGCCGCCGACGGTTGCTTCGAAGACAAGGCGCAGAACCTGCGCCATTCGCTGTATCGCCGCTGGGGCCGCTACCGCCACTTCGCCGAATACGAGCGTGCGGTGTTCGCCAAAGACGCGAAGACCGAAGTGCTGATGATTTCCGAAGTGCAGCAGCCGCTGTTCATCAAGTATTACGACACGCCACTTGAGCGCTTCCACCTGCTGCCGCCTGGCATCGCCCAGGATCGCCGCCGTCCGGCGGATGCCGACCAGATTCGCGCCGGTTTCCGCGCCGAATTCAACCTCAAGGACGACGAACTGCTGCTGGTGCAGATCGGTTCCGGGTTCAAGACCAAAGGTGTCGATCGCAGCCTCAAAGCACTGGCCGCACTGCCCGCCGAGCTGAAGAAACGCACCCGGCTGTTTGTAATCGGCCAGGATGACCCCAAATTGTTCCAGATGCAGAGTGCGACGCTGGGCCTGGGCGACAACGTGACGTTCCTCAAGGGGCGCAGCGATATCCCGCGTTTCCTGCTCGGCGCCGACCTGTTGATCCACCCGGCGTACAACGAAAACACCGGCACGGTGCTGCTTGAAGCGCTGGTCGCCGGGTTGCCGGTGCTGGTCAGCGCGGTCTGCGGTTATGCCCATTACATCGCCGAGGCCGACGCCGGGCGAGTGCTGGACGAGCCGTTCGATCAGGCGCAACTGACGCAATACCTGACTGACATGTTGAACGACGACGCTGCACGGGCGGCCTGGAGCCGCAACGGTCTGGCCTTCGCCGAGACGGCCGACCTCTACAGCATGCCGCAGCACGCGGCCGATGTGATTCTGGCGGAGCACGCTTAAATGAAGTTGATGCTGGCTGAACCGTTCAAGAGCCTGTGGGCCGGACGCGACCCGTTCGCCGAGGTCGAGGGCTTGCAGGGTGAGGTGTACCGCGAGCTGGAAGCCCGCCGGACGTTGCGCACGGAAGTCGACGGCAATGGCTTTTTCGTCAAGATTCACCGCGGTATCGGTTGGGGCGAGATCTTCAAGAACCTGCTGACTGCCAAGCTGCCGGTGCTCGGCGCGGGCCAGGAATGGAAAGCCATCCAGCGCTTGCAGGAAGTCGGCGTGCCGACCATGACCGCCGTCGCGTACGGCGAGAAGGGCAGCAACCCGGCGGATCAGCATTCGTTCATCGTCACCGAAGAGCTGGCGCCGACCATCAGTCTCGAAGACTTCAGCATCGACTGGGTCAAGCAACCGCCGGAGCCGAAACTCAAGCGGGCGCTGATCGCCGAGGTCGCGCGCATGACCGGCATGATGCACCGCGCCGGGGTCAACCACCGCGATTGCTACATCTGCCACTTTCTGCTGCACACCGACAAACCGATCACCCCGGAAGACTTCAAACTCTCGGTGATCGACCTGCACCGTGCCCAGACCCGCCCGGCGATCACCCAGCGCTGGCGCAACAAGGACCTGGCGGCACTGTACTTTTCCGCACTGGACATCGGCCTGACCCGCCGCGACAAATTGCGCTTCCTCAAAGGCTATTTCCAGCAACCGCTGCGCCAGATCCTGGCCGAAGAAGCGCCGTTGCTGAGCTGGCTCGAAGGCAAGGCCAACAAGCTCTACGCACGCAAGCAACGTTACGGGGATGCGCTCTGATGGCGGGTTGGAATCTGGAGCCTGAGTACAGTGAACTTGCGCAGTATTTCGGTAGCCTCGAAGCGGTATTTGCCCTGCAGGGCGAGCGCCTGACCCGCGATCCCTTGTCCGAAGTCATTCGCGTGCAGCTCAACGGCGTCAACTATTACGTCAAGCGCTACAGCGGTGCCGGCAAGGGCCTGCGGCGTTATCTGGGCAAGCCCCGGGTGAAGATGGAATGGCAGAACCTCAAGCGCTTCGCCAAGTGGGGCATTCCCACCGCCGAAGTGGTGGCGTGGGGTCTGGAGCGCAACGGCATGGCTTACGATCGCGGGGCGATGATCACCCGTGAACTGCCGCGCACCGAAGACCTGTCGGCGCTGGCCGAGCGCAACGATCCCAAGCTCAGGGATCGTGCCTGGGTCGACGGCGTCAGCCGGCAACTGGCCGGTTATACACGTGTCATGCACGACCACCGCTTTACCCATAACGATCTGAAGTGGCGCAACCTGCTGATCGACGATCAGGCGCAGTTGTATCTGATCGACTGCCCGAACGGCGATTTCTGGCGCGGTTTCTGGCTCAAATACCGGATCACCAAGGATCTGGCCTGTCTCGACAAGGTGGCCAAGTATCACCTGTCGAACACCCAGCGCCTGCGCTTCTACCTGCAATACCGCCAGCGTGACCGGCTGAATGCCGCCGACAAGCAACGGATTCGCCACGTGGTGAGATTTTTCGAGGGACGCGAATGACTGATTTTCTGGCCGCTGAAGACCGTGCGCTGCTGGAACGCCACGGTCTCGGCACGTTCGATGCGCTGTGGTCCAAGCAGCTCGACGCCGTGGATGAGCCCAACACCGATGGCGGGGGCTGGAGCAGCGTGTTTCGTCTGGAGCTGGAGGGGCATGGCTATTACCTCAAGCGCCAGTGCAATTACCTGACCCGCACCCTGCACGCGCCCTTCGGCGAGCCGACGTTCGCCCGGGAATTTCGCAACATCAGTCGTTACAACAAGCTCGGCATCCCGGCGTTGCAGGCGGCGTTCTTCGGTGAGCGCAAGGTCAACGGCGAAGTCCGTGCGATCCTGCTGACCCGGGCGCTGGATGGCTGGGACGATCTCGATTCGCTGTTGCAGCGCTGGTCGGACCTCGATGCCGCGCAGCAATCGGCGATTCTCAAGTCTTGCGGCCTGTTGGCGCGCCATCTCCACAGCATGCGTCAGGTGCACGGCTGCTTCTATCCAAAGCACATTTTCCTGCGCGCCGAGGGCGACGGCTATCAGGCGCAGTTGATCGACCTGGAAAAGACCCGGCCGTTGCTGTTCGGTCTGCGTGACCGGGTCAAGGACTTGGAACCACTGCTGCGCCGAGCGCCGGAGTGGAGTGACGCGCAATTGCGTGAGTTGCTGGCGGCGTATCTCGATCAGCCGACGGGCAGTTCGCTGGTGGATGCCTGGGTCACGCGGCTGACCGCGCGGCGCAGTCGCAAGGAGACCCGCTGATGCAGCTGTCCGACCTGAAAAATGCCGGGCGCACGCCGAGTCTGCCGCTCACGGTTTCGCTGGCCGATGCGGCGGGCGTTGCCGATTTGCAGTTGCTCAGTCTGTTGCGGGTGTTGCCGGGGCAGCGTTACGTCGGTGCCGGTGTGTGGCGCGGGCGTCCGGTGCTGGCCAAGTTACTGGTCGGCAACAAGGCTGCGCGGCATTTTCAGCGTGAGCTGGAAGGGGTGAAACTGCTCGCTGCTCAGGGCATGACCACGCCGTTGCTGCTGGCTGATGGATTGATGGAGGGCGAGGGTGGCTGGCTGCTGTTCGAGTTCCTCGAAGGTGCCGAAAGCCTGGGCGATGCCTGGAACAAGGTCGAATCCTTGCCGGTGCTGGCCGACGAACAATCGGCGGTGCTGGCCGAAGCGCTTGGTGCCATTGGTCAGTTACACGGCAAAGGTTTGTGGCAGGAAGACCTGCACCTGGACAACCTGTTGCGCCACGGTGGTCAGCTGTATCTGATCGATGGCGCCGGCATCTGTGCAGAAAGTGCCGGCCAGCCATTGTCCCGGCAGAAAGTGCTGGAAAACCTCGGGGTGTTTTTCGCCCAGTTGCCCAAGTCGCTCGAGCCGTTCACCGAAGAATTGCTGGTGTATTACCTGCTGAGCAACAGTGAACACGCGCTGCCGCTGGAGGCCTTGCAAAAGCAGATCGACAAGGTGCGCGCCTGGCGCTTGAAGGACTTCCTGATCAAGGTCGGTCGTGAATGCACGCTGTTCAGCGTCAAGCGCGGCGCGTTCGGTCTGCGGTCGATTCGCCGCGAGGAGGAGCCCGCGATGCTGCCGGTGCTGGAACAGGCCGATGCCTTGCTCGATCAGGGCCATCTGTACAAGACCGGCGGCGCGGCCAGTGTCGGCAAGGTCGAGGTTGCCGGGCGTCCTCTGGTGATCAAGCGTTACAACATCAAGAATTTTGCCCATTGGCTCAAGCGCTTCTGGCGTCCAAGCCGCGCCTGGCATTCCTGGCGCGAAGGCAATCGCCTGGCGTTTCTCGGCATTGCCACACCAAAACCGCTGGCAGTGCTGGAAACCCGCTTTCTCTGGCTGCGCAGCAAGGCTTATCTGATCACCGAGTACCTGGCCGGACCGGACATCATCGAGCGTTTTGCGCCGTATGTTGAAAACGGTGCGGCGCCGGAAGCCGAGTTGCAGGCGCTGGATCAGCTGTTTGCACGGTTGATCGCCGAACGCATCAGCCATGGCGACTTCAAGGGTCATAACCTGTTCTGGCAGGAAGACCGCTGGGCGCTGATCGATCTGGACTCGATGTGCCAGCACGGCTCGGTGAGCAGCTTCGCTCCGGCCTATGCCCGGGATCGTGCGCGGTTCATGCGCAACTGGCCTGAGAGCAGTGCGCTGTATCAGGTAATTGATCAGCGCTTGCCCAGGGATGTAGCGGGCGCTGCGTGATTATTTTCGCCAGCGCGTAAGACGTTTCTGCAGTTGAATTCGGGTAAGGCATGTGGCGACAAATCCTTGTGATTTGTCCTACGGCCTTTCCGGAAGCCATGAACTGCCCCTCGCAAAACCCCGATGCTAGTTTGCCCCGACGTTCCCGGAGGGCAAATCTTGACCATCAAAAACGCTATCACGATCGGCGCATTATCCCTGGCACTGTCCGGCTGCGGCACCGCCGTCACGGTGTTGCAGGACGACGACGGCGCCACGCGCGGCCTGCGCAAACAGAAGACCTACTGTCAGTCGATTCCGCGCATCTACAGCGGGCTTGCCCATGATTTCTGCCTGCTGCACGCGCCGCCCGATCCTACCGGCATTCTGGTACCGGTCGTCCTGCTCGACCTGACCCTGTCCGGTGTGTTCGACACGGCTTTCCTGCCGTACACGATCTATCGCCAGGCGGTGGACGGGAATATCAGTGTTTATTGGCGACCAAGCCGTGGATAGTCCCATGGACAAGGGTTCTGTGGGTTGAACGACATGGGGCAATTCGCGCAGGGTCATTCCCGCCACGTTTACGCTATAATCCCGCCCTTTAGCTGTCTCTCGCCCGGTGCGAGGGCACATCATTTTTCAAGGCGCATCGCGCCTGAATGCAGACTAAAGAGGCTAGACCCCTGTGGCATTGACGATTCTTGGCCTGTCCGGCGCCCTTAGCCATGATCCTTCAGCAGCCTTGTACATCGACGGCAAGCTGGTCGCGGCGGCTGAGGAAGAGCGCTTCGTGCGCGATAAACATGCAAAGAACCGCATGCCCTACGAATCGGCGAAGTTCTGCCTGGAGCAGGCAGGCATCAAACCGTCCGACGTAGACGTGGTCGCGATTCCGTTCGCTCCGATCAGCATTTTCGGCAAGGCCCGCTGGCAGTACGCCAAGCGTTACTGGTACGCCCCGGACCGTGCACTCGACGCGATCCTGATGGGCAACCGTCGCTACAAGCGCTATCGCAACAAGATCGTCTGGTGTCTGGAGCAACTGGGCTTCGATCCGAAGAAAATCAAGATCGAGCCGGTTGAACACCACCTGGCCCACGCTTCCAGCGCCTACCACTGCTCGGGTTTCAAAGAGAAAACCGCGATCCTCGGCATCGACGGCAAGGGCGAGTACGCCACGACCTTCTTCGGTTATGGCGAGAACGGCAAGATCCACAAGATCAAGGAATTCTTCGATCCGGACTCCCTCGGCGGCCTGTACGGTGCGATCACCGAGTTCCTCGGTTTCGACATGCTCGACGGCGAGTTCAAGGTCATGGGCATGGCGCCGTACGGTGACGCCAGCAAATATGATTTCTCGCGCCTGGCTTCGTTCGAGAACGGCGAGCTGGTGATCAACACCGACTACGCCAACGTGATCGGCCTGCGTCGCTATAAAGAGAAGGGCAAGGGTTACTACTTCTCGCCGAAGCTGATCGAGTGGCTGGGTCCGAAGCGCGAAGGCGATATTGCCGACGAGCCGTACATCCATTACGCCGCCAGCATTCAGGCGCTGTTCGAAAAAATCGCGCTGCAGATGATCGACTACTACCTGGGCGACGTGCTCAAGGAAACCGGCAAACTGGCCTATGCCGGTGGCTGTGCGTTGAACGTCAAGCTCAACCAGAAAATCATCGCCCGTGATGACGTCAAGGAACTGTTCGTACAGCCTGCCTCCGGCGATGCTGGCACCGCAGTCGGCGCAGCAGCTTACGTGTCCAACGCCCGTGGCGTGCCGGTCGAGAAGATGGAACACGTCTACCTCGGCCCGTCGTACAGCAACGAAGACGTGATCGCCGCGTGCGCCCGTCACGAGAACAAGCCGACCTGGCGCAAGCTCGACAACATGCCGGAGCAGATCGCCAAAATCATGGTCGATGGCAACCCGGTGGCCTGGTTCCAGGGCCGCATGGAGTTCGGTCCGCGTGCACTGGGCGGTCGTTCGATCATCGGCTGCCCGAGCGTGGCTGGCGTGGCTGACCGCATCAACCACCAGATCAAGTTCCGCGAGCGCTGGAGGCCTTTCTGCCCGTCGATGCTCGACACCGTTGCGCCGCAGATGATCAAGATCGATCACCCGGCGCCGTTCATGACCTTCACCTTCGAAGTGGCGGAAGAGTGGAAGACCCGCGTGCCGGAAGTCGTCCACGAAGACGGTACGTCCCGGGCTCAGGTGCTCAAGCGCGAATACAACCCGCGCTACTACGACATGATGAAGGCGCTGGAAGTGCTGACCGGCAACGGCGTGTCCCTGAACACCTCGCTCAACCGCCGCGGTGAACCGATGATCTGCTCGCCGACCGATGCCCTGAACATGTTCTTCGGCTCGGATCTGCAGTACCTGATCATGGAAGACATCCTGGTGGTCAAAGAAGGCGCAAACGCTTATGACACGCTCGGCTGAACGCCATGTGCTGCAGTTCTGTCACGGCTATGACGGGCCGTTCCTCGACTGTGCGCGGCAGTACGCCAGCCTGTTCGCGGGCACCGGTTATCGGGTCACCACGGTTTTTTTGACCGGGGCTGCCGATAGCGAGGTGGCCGCAGCCTGCGCCTCCGATGAAGTGTTGTTCATGGAATACAGCTCCAAGGCCATTCGTGGCCTGAAGCTGGGCGCCATCGGCGATCTGCGCAAGATCGCCGCTTCCCGCAATTTCAGTTTCTGCATCGCCCATCGCTTCAAGCCGATCTACATCGCCTTGCTCGGCACTTCGCTGCCGGTGATTGGCGTGCACCACGCGTTTGGCGATTACAACCGCGGTTCGCGCAAACTTTTTGCGCACATTTTCCGCAAGCGTCTGAGCCTGCTCGGCGTGTCCGATGCGGTGCGCGACGACATGCGTCGATGCCTGCCGAAATGGCCGGCGGCGCGCATCCAGACCCTCTACAACCGCATCGATGTCTCGGCGTTGCAGATGAGTCAGGTGTCGGCCCGTGAAGCCCGCGAGACCCTCGGTCTGTCAGCGGATGCGTTCATTGTCGGCAACGTCGGTCGTCTGCACCCGGACAAGGATCAGGCCACGCTGCTGCACGGTTTTGCTGCGGCATTGTCCGGTCTGCCGGCCAACAGCCAACTGGTGATTCTCGGCAAAGGGCGTCTGGAACAAGACCTCAAGGAACTGGCCCGTGAACTGGGCATCGGTGATCGCGTGTTGTTCCTCGGCCAGGTGCCGGACGCGCGTAATTATTTCCGGGCATTCGATGTGTTTGCCTTGAGTTCCGACCACGAACCGTTCGGCATGGTGCTGCTGGAGGCCATGGCCGCCGGCGTGCCGTTGCTGGCCACGGCGTGCGGCGGGGCGAAGGAAGTGGTCGAAGGCGTCGGGATCCTGTTTCCGCTGGGTGACGCCGAGCATCTGGCCCAGGGCCTGAAACATCTGGCCGGTATGGACGAGCAGCAGCGTCGTCAGTGCGCCGAGATGATGTTCGACCGCCTGCGCGAGCGTTTCTCCGACCGCGCCGTACGCGACACCTTCTGGCATTTGCCGCAAGTTACCGATCTGGCACCGAGGGGCTGATGCTCAACCGATTTCAAGGCTGGCGCGAACGTGGCTGGTCGCCCGTTGACGCCTCAACTTATGCACAGGCCTGGCAGCGTTTTGGCGGCAGCGTCGCGACTCATCCCATGGTCGTCGAGCGTCTGGCGGATCTGGCCGGCATCCCGGTGCGCTATCTGGCCTGGGAGCAGCAGGGCGAAGTCAAAGCCGCGATCCCGACCTGGGGCCGCGACCTGGCCTTGTCCAAGGACGTGCTCAAGCGCAACGGCAAGAAAGGCTTGTTCGACCTGGGCAACGCCGAGCTGATCCTGCCGGCCGCCGTTGATGCCCAGGCCCCGCTGCGCCATCGCGGACGCTACCTGTCGGCGCTCAACGAAAACCGCTTCAGCGGCCTCAAGTTGCAGACCGAACAACTGGCCATGGCCCGTACCCCCGAAGAACTGTCGAAGAAGTTTCGCTACAACCAGCGCCGTGAACTGCGCCTGCTGGAAGAGGCGGGCGGCGTGGTGCGGCCGGTCAGCGACTTCTCCAGTGCGGAGTTGGCGGCGATCTACTGCGACCTGTTCCAGCGTCGCTGGGGTTTCCCGGCCACTGGCGCGGCACGCATGGCCGAAGTCATCGAACTGTTGCGCGAGCTGTTGATCGGCTCGGTGATCTTCCTCAACGACGCACCGATCGCCATCCAACTGGTGTACCGCGTCGAAGCCCCGGAGTGGATCAGCGTCGAGTACATCAACGGCGGCGTCGACCCCGAAACCCGTGAATTCAGCCCCGGCAGCGTCCTGAGTTTTCTCAATACGCAAAGTGCCTGGGAGCAGGCGCGGGCACTGAACAAGCCGCTGCGCTTTTCCTTCGGTCGCGCCGACCGTGAATACAAGGATCGCTGGTGCAATCCTGTGCCGGTCTTCACCGTATGAGTCAGCCCATGAGCCGCAAACAGCAACTGCTCAAACGTCACCGGCGCAATAAACGCATCGGCCTGCTGATCGCACTGATCGTGTTGATCATCCTCGGCGTGCTGGTGGCCTGGTGGTTGCCGCTGGTGCTGGCGGTGGTCGGCTGGATTGCCCACGAAGCGTGGTTCGCCGATCACCTGTTCTATTCGCCGAAAGACGATTACCAATACAGCTTTCCGCCGTTCACTCCGCAGCCAAAAGTGCATTTGAACGGTGAGCAATTGCGCCTCGACGAGGGCGTGATGCTGGTGGACGACGCCACACTGATCCTCGCCGTGAAGGTCAAAAGCAGCTTCCTGGGACGCTTCTTCGATCCTCGGGTCGAGTTGGCCGATGGCGCCCATCCCGACGTGCAGACGTTCGAGCGCGGCGTCAACGGTCTGCGTTATCTGAACCTCAGTGGACAGGCGCAGGCGCTGTCGCAAGGCCAGTTGCGTCTGCGCGGGCGCTTTTGCCGGGTCTCCGGCGAGCCGGTGCTGTGGGCGCTGGAGCAACCGGACTACCGTCAGCAGCGGGTGATGGTCATCGCCCCTCACGCCGACGATGCCGAACTGGCCGCCTACGGACTGTACAGCCAGGCCAAAGAAGCCTGGATCGTGACCCTGACCGCCGGCGAGATCGAAGCCGAACACTATCAACAGATGGGACTGAACAAGGTCGACGCGGCGCGGCTCAAGGGCCGCTTGCGTGCCTGGGACAGTCTTGCCGTACCGCGCTGGGCCGGTGTGCCGCAGGAACATTGCGTGCAACTCGGGTATTTTTGCCTGCAACTGGCGGCGATGCAGGCTGCGCCGAATCAACCCGTTGGCTCGCGGGAAGCCGATCTGAGCGACACACGCCTGTTCCGTCAGCTGAATCCGTTTGTCTTGCCAGGCGATGCCGACGGCGCGCCGACCTGGAACAATCTGCTGGCCGACCTGCGTGATGTGCTGTTGCGTGCGCGCCCGGATGTGATCGTGCTGCCGCACCCAACGCTCGATCCGCATCCCGACCATATCTGCGCCCAAGAGGCGGTGCTGGAAGCCTTGCGCGGTCTCGATTACCAACCGACGCTGCTCGGTTACGCCAACCATTTGCATGACAACGACCGTTGGCCGATGGGCGACAGCGGGCAGGGCATTGCCCTGCCGCCGACGTTCGATGCGACCCTCGCGATGCAGCCGCTGTGCCTGCCGCTGTCGATCGAACTGCAGCGGGACAAGGCCATGGCGCTGGGCATGATGCATGACCTGCAGCCACCGGCGCCGTTCAAGCGTCGCCTGCGCCGGCTGTTTCAGCGACTGCTGGCTGGTCGGCGTCCATCGGTCTACGGCGAGAACGAATTTTTCCGCAAAGCGGTCAGACGCCAGGAGTTGTTCTGGGTACTGAAGCAGAGCGAAACAGGCGCGACGGGATCGCACCGGGGAGAGGTATGAGTCAACGCGCAAAGGTGCTGCAGCTGCAGCCCGATTACAACGTCAAATCCCATGATTTCGCCGACCTTGCCGAGCAAATCGTCAAGGCGCTGCCGACCGATCGTTACGAAGTGACCGCCGCCTTCCTGCGCGGTAAACCCGGACCGGGCGAGGCGGTCAGCCGTGCCGACCGTTCGGTGTATTTCGAGTTTTCCGACAAGTCCCTCAAAGGCATGCGCCTGCGGGCGATGTGGCAGCTGTACAAGTTCTGCCGCCGGGAAAAGTTCGACGTGGTGATCTGCAACCGCTTCAAACCGGTGAACATGATGCTGACGCTCAACCGCTGGTTGAAGGTGCCGTTGTGCATCGGTATTTCCCACGGCTTCGGCGAGTACGACCGCTTCTACCGTCGTCGCCAGACTCAGCGCCTGATCGACCGCCACTGGCGTTTCGTCGGCGTTTCGCCGGCGGTCAAACAGTACCTGCTGGACTGCGATTGCGGTTTCACTGATCAGAACACCTACGCGATCACCAATGCCATCGACATCGAGCAGGCCGAGGGTTTGCAGCACAGCCGCGAACGTGCGCGCGAATTGCTGGGGATCGATCCGAAGGTGCGCCTGATCGGTGCGCTGGGGCGGCTGGTGTCGGTCAAGGGCCACACTTACCTGTTGCAGGCCTTCGCCCAACTCAAAGACAAATACCCGAACACCCAACTGGCAATCATCGGTGCCGGACGCCTGCAGGCGCCGCTGGCCGCCGAGATCGAACAGTTGGGACTGAGCGGCCGGGCGCACCTGCTGGGCTTCAAGGAAAACGCCCTGCAATACGTGCGCGCGTTCGATATCTGGACCATGCCGTCGCTGGCCGAAGGTCTGGGCCTGGCCTTGCTGGAAGGCATGAGCGGGCATCTGCCGGTGATCGCCTCGAACGTGCCGGCCATGCTGCCGCTGATCGAGGGTGCCGGTGGCCTGTCTATCACCCCCAAGGACGTACCGAGCCTGGTGGCGGCGCTGGACACCTACCTCGCGCTGTCGGATGACGAGCTCAAGGCCAAGGGCGAGCAGGCTTACCGCTATTTGCAGGAACAGCACGACATCGAGGTTTTCCGCCAGGAATACCTGAACCTGATCGACTCCGGCCTGGAGCAGGCCCGCAAGGAACAGCCATGAGCGATACAAGTGCCCTGAGCGGTGCCCAGCCCCTGGTCACCGTCATCATCGCGTCCTACAACCACGGGCCGTACATCGAGGAAAGCATCCTCAGTGTCATCAATCAGACCTACCGGAACATCGAGCTGCTGGTGATCGACGACGGTTCGAAGGACGACAGCGTCGAGCGCATCAAGGCCTTGCAGGAAAAGCACGGCTTCGATTTCCGGGTGCAGCAGAACCAGGGCCTGACCAATACGCTCAACGGCGCCATCGCGCGGGCCAAAGGCAGCCTGATCGTACCGTTCGGCTCCGACGACATCATGTACCCGGACCGGATCGCCACCCAGGTCGCCTATATGGACGGCAAACCGGAAGTGGGCATCTGCGCCGGCAACATCGAGCTGATGGACGCCGACGGCAATCTCTATCCGGAAAAGCGTCAGCGCCGGGACGTGCCGTTCCGGCGCCTGGATTTTGATGACATGTTCCTGGAGCGCAAACCGTATCCGCCGGCGCCGACCCTGATGATCCGGCGTGAGGCGCTGGACAAGGTGGGCGGGTTCGACCCGACGATTCGTCTTGAAGATCTGTACATCGAGCTGAAAGTGACCCGCGCCGGGTACTTCATCGATGGCCTGAACGTGGTGATGGCGCGCTATCGCAAGCACGCCACCAATTCCTACAAGAACCACCGTTTCATGATCGAAAACATTCTGCGCACCTATGCGCTGTTCAGCGATCATCCGCTGTACGACGAAGTGCGCTACAAGTCGCTCAACTCGATGTTCCTGAAAACCGCCAACCGCGATCGCAAACTGGCGCGGGAGCTGCTGGCGCAGATTCCTTTCAAGGCCTGGAACAAGAAGACCTGGCGCGGTTTGGGCCGGTTGCTGTTCTCGCCGCTGGAAAAGGACTGAGGTCGTTGTCGCTCGCGGTCAGCGAGCGACTTTTTCCGACAGTTTCTTGCTGCCTTTCTGACGCTGGCGAATCCATTGCACCACGTTCCTGCCCGCATTCATGCCGGGTTGCTCGATGTAAAGGAATGTCGCGCTGCTGATCAGAATCAACAGGCACGTGCAGGCAGCCATCAACGGCAGGTAAACCCAGGTCTCACGGGCATCGAGGTCCAGCGCCAGCGGCAGGCGCTGAACCATCAGCCAGAGCACGAAACCATGGAGCAGGTAAGTGCTGTAGCTGATCTCCCCCAGCCAGCGGATGCTGCGCGGTTTCAAGGCGCCGAACAGGGTGTTGCCCGAAGCCACGATCACAAAAAACAGCGACAGCAGAAACAGCGGAGCGGTTTTGAACGCCCGGTTGAACACGGTGAACGCCAATGCCAGCGCCACCAGGGCAATTACGCTGGCCAGCGTCGTGCGGCTCCAGGCCACCAGCTGCGGGCGCCGGACCCAATAGGCGGCGGCAATTCCGCCGAGAAAACTGGCCAGGAAATGCTTCTTGAGCGAATGCTCCCAGCCGACCAACTGGTACAGCGCGTAAATCCCGATCAGGCACAGCACTACTTGCAGCCAGTTGCCGCGATAGACGAATACCACGGCCGCCAGTGGCAGCGCCAGATAGAAAAACACTTCGTAGGCCAGCGTCCAGGTGACGTTGGAGATCAGCATGCCGGTTTGCGGATACTGGTTGACGTCGGGGCGATCGAACGTCAGCCACAGCAGGCCCTGTTTGAACAGCTGTGACACCGGCTCCTTCAGTTGCCAGTTCTGCAGGTAGAACACGGTGACGAACACCGCCAGCATCAATGGCAGATACAGCGGATACAACCGGAACACTCGCGAAATACCGAAGGCCAGCCAGTCGTGCTGACGGCCCTGGGCCAACAGACGACTCCAGAACAGAAAACCGGTAATCATGAAGAACAGGGCCACGCTGCCCTGGCCCAGCATCGAGTAGAAATTGCTCGGCGGAAATTCGAACACGCCCGTGCGCAGAAAGATCCAGGTAATGATCGAGTGATGCACGAATACACCGAATGCCAGATAGCCGCGCAGGCCATCGATGCTGGCATAGCGGCTTTCACCCGAATGCTGCAGATGGCGTGCGATTTTCGGCACGGCCCGCAGCAGCAACGCGGCGGTGACGGTGGCCAGCAGATAGGCGGCCGGCGCAATGAACGGACTGGTCTGAATCATCAATGAACCCGAGCCGGCGTGTTGCCGGCCAGCACTTGCCTGTGCAGATTGTCTACGGCGGATTTCGACGCCGTTACGGCGTACCCCTGGAGCAGCGCTTCGAGGTGATCCTCGAACAGCCAGCGTTTGTCGACGGTGTAGCGTTGCATGTGGCGCAGATTACGCTGGCGCAGTGACAGGCTGAGGGGTGAAGGGTAGATCCGCAGGTCGGCCAGATCGATCAGCCCGAACTCGCCATCCTCCAGCACCAGCACATTGCCCAGATGCAGCGAGCGGAAATACACACCCTGCTCATGCAGGCCGGCCATGAATTTGCCAAAACGCTCCACCAGCGCCTGTCGCACGGCCGGCGCGGTGATTCCCTGCAAGACCTGGCGCAGGGTATGGCCTGGCAGCGGCGTGTAATGTACGGCACTGCTGCCGTCGTCGAGGCGATACAGGTTCAGCACCTGGGGCGTGGGAATGCCCATCCGGCGCAATTGCTCGCTGTTGACGGCAAACCGCTCGGAATACGGATTGAAACTGCCCGAGGTATACCAGCGGCGGCGGCGAAACAGCTTGAGAAAGCTGCCATCGGACAGGCGCAGCACCTTCGGCCCCAGACCGTCCTCTTCAATCACCTGAGCGTCAGTACTCAGCTGTTGCAGCGCGGATGCCGAAAGCTTCCGGACCGGCATCGTCAAAAGGCGTCGGGCACGCTGATTGATGCTCAGGGCTGCAATCAATGCCAGCGGAATCCACAGCAGGAACCAGTGCTCCTTGGGTCTCGAGATGATCCCGCCACCCTCGGTCAGTCCGGCGCCGATACCGAACACCAGCCAGGTCGAGGCGATGATCAGCAGCGGCTGCACGCGCTGGCGCCAACTGCTCAGCAACCCCCAGGCCTGAAAAAACAGCCAGGGCAGCATGCCGAGGATGCCGACGTAATAAAGCACGCCCAGCGCAAAACTGTGCGGTTCCTGAAAGTTGTAACCGACACCCGGGTCAATCGAAAGTGCGGCGTTGTAGCCGTGGCCGATCCATGGGTGTTCGGCGATTTTTTCCAGGGCTTGCTGCCAGATTTCGAAACGGTAGGAGTCACCGCGTTCGATGATCATCTTCGAGAACAGCACCGACACGGCTGCACCAGCGACCGCCAATGTCCCCAGCAGCACCAGCGAGCGTCGGTTCCAGCAAATCAGGCTCAGCCACAATGCCGCCATGGTCAGCGCCACCAGCGGGGTGCGCGAGCCGGTCCCGATCACGGCCATGAACATGATCAGCATCGCGGGGATGCTGAGCCAGTACAGCCGGCGATTCTTGCAGGTCATGCTCAGGCTGAGCCAGTAGGCGCAGAAAAATCCGAACAGATGGGAGCTGAGCAACGGGTTGTCAAACGCGCCGCCGCCGATCAGGCGCTCGCCGGGTGCAGAGTGGAGCACGAATGGAATCAGGAAAATGATCGTTGCGACCAGGGCCACCAGCGCGGCGCCGAACAGTAATGGCGAAAGAATGTCGCTGCGGTAACGAACCAGCAGGAAACACCCGGCGAACAGCATCAGGGTATGCAGCGGGGGTTTGAACATGCCGCCTATCGGCTCCCCCTGCGGCCCCCAGCAAAGGCTCAGCAGTGCCCAGGCGGCAAACAGCAGCAACGCAATGAATACTGGCTCACGCAGCATTTCCTTGAGTTCCCTGGGGCGCAGGCACAGTGCAATCAGCGTCGGAATGCTGAACAAACCGTAAAACAGCTTGTGATGAATACTGCGACCCGGCAGGAAAAACAGCGCGCACAAGAGCAGGAAGTAGCCGACGGGAAGTATCCACAGGCTGATGAAATCGAAAATTCGATTGGACGTACTGCTGAAGCCGCGAAGTTGCATGCTGAGAGATTCAATCCTGAAGTTGATCGGCCATTTCGATGATGGCTATTTGACGCTGAAAAAGACGCATAACAATAACAGCCTTTGGCCGATTGCCAGAACCCTGAAGAAGCTGTGCTAAAGTCAGCGTCCTTTTTATCGACTTTCGCGTGATATGACCGACTCCAGTCCCGCCGCAAGCCCTTCGAGCTTGAAAATCTACTTCCGCCTGCTCGGCTATGTCCGGCCGTACATCAGTCTGTTCCTGATCAGCATCGTCGGTTTTCTGATTTTTGCCTCGACCCAGCCGATGCTCGGCTACATCCTCAAGTACTTTGTCGACGGTCTGTCCAATCCCGAGGCAGTACTGTTTCCCACCGTGCCTTACCTGCGCGACCTGCAACTGCTGCAGGCCGTACCGCTGCTGATCATCCTGATCGCCGCCTGGCAGGGGCTGGGATCTTATCTGGGCAACTATTTCCTGGCCAAGGTTTCCCTGGGCCTGGTGCATGACCTGCGGGTACAGCTCTTCAACAACCTGCTGGTCCTGCCCAACCGTTATTTCGACAAGCATAACTCCGGTCACCTGATTTCGCGCATCACCTTCAACGTGACAATGGTCACGGGGGCGGCAACAGATGCGATCAAGGTCGTAATCCGTGAAGGCATGACGGTGATCTTCCTGTTCGCCTCCCTGCTGTTCATGAACTGGAAGCTGACGCTGGTGATGGTTGCGATCCTGCCGCTGATCGCCGTGATGGTGCGCACCGCCAGCAAGAAATTCCGCAAGCAGAGCAAGAAAATCCAGCTGGCCATGGGCGACGTGACCCACGTGGCGTCGGAAACCATCCAGGGCTATCGCGTGGTACGCAGCTTTGGCGGCGAAGCCTACGAGGAAAAGCGCTTCCTCGATGCCAGTCAGGGCAATACCGACAAGCAGCTGCGCATGACCCGCACCGGGGCTATCTACACGCCGCTGCTGCAACTGGTGATCTACAGCGCCATGGCGATCCTGATGTTCCTCGTGCTGTACCTTCGCGGCGACGCCTCGGCCGGTGACATGGTCGCCTACATCACGCTCGCGGGCCTGCTGCCCAAACCGATCCGTCAGTTGTCCGAAGTCAGTTCGACCATCCAGAAAGGCGTGGCCGGGGCCGAAAGCATTTTCGAGCAACTGGACGTCGAGCCGGAAGTCGATACCGGCACGGTCGAGCGCGACTCGGTCAGCGGTCGCCTCGATGTACGCAACCTGAGCTTCACCTATCCGGGCACCGAGCGTCAGGTGCTCGATGACATCAGTTTCTCGGTCGAGCCGGGGCAGATGGTGGCGCTGGTGGGGCGTTCGGGCAGCGGCAAGTCGACCCTGGCCAACCTGATCCCGCGCTTCTATCACCACGACAAGGGCGAGATCCTGATCGACGGTGTGGAAGTCGAGCAATACAAACTGCTCAATCTGCGTCGCCACATTGCCCAGGTGACTCAGCACGTCACGCTGTTCAGCGACACCGTGGCAAACAATATCGCCTATGGCGATCTGGCAGGGGCACCGCGCGAAGACATCGAAAAAGCAGCGCGTGATGCCTACGCGATGGACTTCATTTCGCAACTGCCCGAAGGCCTGGACACTCAGGTCGGCGAGAACGGCGTGCTGCTTTCCGGCGGCCAGCGCCAGCGTCTGGCGATTGCCCGGGCCTTGCTCAAGAACGCGCCGCTGCTGATTCTCGACGAGGCCACCTCGGCCCTCGACACCGAATCCGAGCGACACATTCAAGCCGCCCTGGATCAAGTGATGAAGGGCCGTACCACGCTGGTGATCGCTCACCGTCTGTCGACCATCGAGAAAGCCGACCTGATTCTGGTCATGGATCAGGGCCGGATCGTCGAGCGCGGCACCCACGACGACCTGCTGGCACAGAACGGCTACTACGCCCGTCTCAATGCCATGGGTCTCGACGCCCCGGCCGAAGACATCGCCTGATCCCCCGGAAAACCCTGTGAGAGCGGGCCTGCTCGCGACAGCGGTGCAACAGTCAACATCAATGTTGAAGGTGCATGCGTCATCGCGAGCAGGCTCGCTCCCACATTCATTTGTATCCAGTCCTTTACCCTTCTTGACCAAACCGGCATAAAACCGGCCGTCGCGCTTGTTAAGGTTCCTGAACGAACTCTGACTTCAATCGAAGGGGCCATCCTCTTCGCGCGGGTGCTGGCATGCTGCAACGTTATCTGTGGAAATTGCTGCCCAAGCCGCAGCGGGCCTTTCTGCTGGGGCGCCTGTCGGTGGTCGACCGGCAAGTGGTGAACAAGTCGATGTCGGCCAGTCTGGCGTTTCCCGCTGCCTTCGAGCAGCGCGACTGTCTGTTTATCCACGTGCCCAAATGCGCCGGCAGCAGCTTGTGTGCGGCGATGTTCGACGGCTGGCGTCCGGGACACTTGCCGTTGTACTGGTACGAAGAGCAATTTCCCGAGCAATATGCCGCCGCCTACAAGTTCGCCTTTGTGCGCGACCCGCTGGAGCGCGCCTATTCGGCTTACGCCTTTTTGCATGGCAACACCTTGAGCGGGCGCGATCACGCCGCTCAGCAAATGGTTCGGCAGTATCGGGATTTTGATGACTTTGTCGCACGCTGGCTGCACCCGGAGACGATTTCGCGGCAGCTGCACTTTGCTGCGCAAACCGACTTTCTCACCGATTCACTGGGGCATCTGGCCCTGGACTTCATCGGTTACCAGGAGCATCTCGAGCAGGATTTCAAACAGGTCTGCGAGCGCTTGGGGATGGTGTGTCAGTTGCCGCACGTCAACAGCTCCCGGCAGCGCCAACCGCTGAAGGCGCGGGAGTTCTGCTCGGCGCGAACCCGTCGGCTGGTGCGTCGGGCCTATCAGCGTGACTACGAGTTGCTCGGTTATGAATGAGGCTCTGCGCAGTCTGGCGACACTGCCTGTCATCAGCCCCTATAGCCTTGCGCTGTCTCGCCAGGCGCGAGCCGCGCTCAAGGGGCAGCGGCCGCGTTGCCTGTGGCTGACCGGACTGTCCGGCGCCGGCAAGTCGACCCTGGCCAATTCGCTGGACCTGCACTTGCATCAGTTCGGGCTGCACACATTTCTGCTCGATGGCGACAACGTACGCAACGGATTGTGTCGTGATCTGGGCATGGACGATGCCGGCCGCCGGGAAAACATCCGGCGCATGGCGGAAGTCGCCCGGCTGATGGTCGATGCCGGCCTGATTGTCATCGTCGCAGCGATCTCGCCATTTCGTGCCGAGCGAGACGCTGCGCGGCAACTGTTTGCCGAGGGCGACTTCATCGAAGTGCATGTGAGCACTTCGCTCAAAGAGTGTGAGCGTCGTGATCCTAAAGGCTTGTATCAGGCCGTACGTCAGGGCCGTATCCAGCATTTCACTGGTATCGACAGCCCTTACGAGGCGCCGTTGGCGGCGGAGTGCCGGATCGACACGCAAGCGCTCGAGTTGAGCGAAGCCTGCGAGCGGTTGGCAACTTTTCTGCTTAAAAAATGAGCAAAAAAGCCAGCTGTTTCATCCTGTTGCAGCCACCGCACAAGCCTTCGCCAACCCTGTGTTAATATCGCGCCCCTGTTCATTTTGTATGTGGGTTGCTCCATGAAGTTGTCCATGCCGCGATTCGATCAAGCCCCTGTCTTGGTGGTCGGCGATGTCATGCTCGACCGTTACTGGCATGGTGGTACCTCACGGATTTCCCCTGAGGCGCCGGTTCCTGTCGTTAAAGTCGAGCAAATCGAAGACCGTCCGGGCGGTGCCGCCAACGTTGCCTTGAACATTGCCGCGCTGGGTGCGCCGGCGTCGCTGGTCGGTGTGACCGGTGACGACGAAGCCGCCGACAGCCTGAGCAACAGCCTCAAGGGTGCGGGCGTGCGAGCCTTGTTTCAACGCATCGCGCACCAGCCGACCATCGTCAAGCTGCGGGTCATGAGCCGGCACCAGCAATTGCTGCGTATCGACTTCGAAGAACCGTTCGCCACCGACGCCCTGGCCCTCGGCGCGCAGGTCGATGATCTGCTCGAAGGCATCAAGGTGCTGGTGCTGTCCGACTACGGCAAAGGTGCCCTGAAAAACCATCAGGCGCTGATCCGGGCCGCTCGTGCCAAAGGCATTCCGGTGCTGGCCGACCCGAAGGGCAAGGATTTCTCGATCTACCGTGGCGCGAGCCTGATCACCCCGAACCTCAGCGAATTCGAAGCCATCGTCGGCGGTTGCGCCGATGAGCACGAGCTGGTGGCCAAGGGCGCGACGCTGATGCATGACCTGGATCTCGGCGCGCTGCTGGTCACCCGTGGCGAACACGGCATGACCCTGCTGCGTCCGGATCATCCGGCCCTGCATTTGCCTGCGCGGGCCCGTGAAGTGTTCGACGTGACCGGTGCCGGCGACACGGTGATTTCTACCTTGGCAGCCGCGATTGCTGCCGGTGAAGAACTGCCGCACGCGGTAGCGCTGGCCAACCTGGCAGCGGGCATCGTGGTCGGCAAGCTGGGTACGGCGGCGATCAGCGCCCCGGAACTGCGTCGCGCCATTCAGCGTGAAGAAGGTTCCGAGCGTGGCGTGCTGGGGCTGGAGCAACTGCTGCTGGCAGTTGCCGATGCCCGGGCGCACAACGAGCGGATCGTGTTCACCAATGGCTGCTTCGACATCCTGCACGCCGGCCACGTGACCTACCTCGAGCAGGCGCGAGCGCAGGGCGATCGGCTGATCGTCGCGATCAACGACGATGCTTCGGTCAGCCGCCTGAAAGGGCCGGGCCGGCCGATCAACAGCGTAGACCGGCGCATGGCGGTTCTCGCCGGTCTCGGCGCGGTGGACTGGGTCATCAGCTTCGCTGAAGGCACCCCGGAAAACCTGCTGCGCGAGGTCAAGCCGGACGTGCTGGTGAAGGGTGGCGATTACGGCATCGATCAAGTGGTCGGCGCCGATATCGTCAAAGCCTATGGCGGCACCGTTAAAGTGCTGGGGCTGGTGGAAAACAGCTCGACCACGGCGATTGTGGAAAAAATCCGCAAGTCCGAGTGATGCAAACATAAAGACCGCGCCTGCGACGACTCTCCGGAGTTACTCGCAGGCGCGGTCTTTTGCCATTCAGGAATTCACTTTCTTGCGCGGCACGATCTTCTTCAGCAATTGCCTGGCCTTGCCGCGCAAGCGCGCCAGCCCCGTGTCCTTGGGTGGCGGCGTCAAACCCTGCTGGCGCAGCCAGTCTTTCCAGCGAATCCGCTCATCGCGCACCAGCCAGCCGTCCTGCCGGGCGAAACTTTCCGCCAGATAAAGACCGCGAGTGCCCGCCGGGTACAACTGACCTTTCTTCAGCGTATACAACTCAGGCAGCGGTTCGCCGTCCTGCAACGGCATCAAGTACAGATCGGGGCGCTTGCGGTCGAGCCGGGCGACCAGTTGATCGCCTTCCAGTCGTTCATCGACATGGAACAGGCTGAGGTTCTTGGCTTCCTTGGGCACGTCCAGTCGCAAGTCGTAGATCAATTGCAGGGACGCGGTCGGCAAGTGCACGTAAGCCCTCGGCCGTTCGAGCAGTTGCAGATTGGCGCAGCGCACCGGCCGCGCCGAGCCGGACAGCGGCGTCAGGCGAAAGGGCAGGGCCTCGCGATAATGCAGCGCCGATGAGTACGGCGCCGGCAGCCAGGTGTCGTTGAAACGCCCGCCGAGCCAGCCTTCCGGTGTTTCCAGCAGGCATTCTTCGGCAATCTCCTGGATGGCCGTGTGCAGCGGGATATTCAGTTCATGCGCCGGTACGTAGCCGGAGATCAGTTTGAGCACCACATCACCGCGATCCTGCCGCCGCTGGCGTACCAGCACCCAATAATCGCGATTCTGCCAGTGCAGGGTCAGGCGCACCGAGACGCCGAGGTTGGCCAGCTCCAGCGCAAAGCGCTCGGCGTCGGCCACGCTGACCGGCTTGCGCCGCTGCAGGGTCTGGGCGAAATTCAACGGCATGCCCACGCTCTGGTAGGTCAGGCCTTCCGGCGTGGCTTCGACGAACAGCGGCAGCGTCTTGAAGTTGCTCGGGTTCTTTCTGATGAGCGTACGCGGCATGTCGGCTCCTGCTTAAGGCCGCGAGGCGGCGTCAGTGACCACGAAGGACCTGGGCAACGGTCGCAACGTTATGGGCGAGGTGCAGCGGATTGATCGTCCCGACAATGGCACTGGCCACGCCGGGCTGGGCGAACAGCAATTCGAAGCTGGCGCGCACCGGATCCACGCCGGGACTCAGGCACACATGACCGCTGGCCAGGGCCTTCTTCACCAGAATGGCTTTACCGTGGGCAGCAGCATAGTCAATGACCGCCTTCTCGTTTTGTTCGTTCAGATTGTAGGTGACCATCGCGCAGTCGCCTTGCTCCAGTGCTTTGAGGCCACCGTCGACGGTTTTGCCGGAGAAGCCGAAGCCGCGAATCTTGCCCTCGGCCTTCAGTGCCGCGAGGGTTGCGTAGACTTCGCTGTCGTTGAGAATCGCCAGATCGTTGCCGTCGGAGTGCACCAGCACCAGGTCGATAAAATCGGTTTCAAGACGTTGCAGGCTGCGCTCCACCGACATCCGGGTGTGAGCGGCGCTGAAGTCGTGACTCGACTGGCCGTCGACGAATTCTTCGCCGACCTTGCTGACGATCACCCAGTCCTGACGCTGACCGCGCAGCAGTGGGCCGAGGCGTTCTTCGCTGCGGCCATAGGCCGGGGCGGTGTCGATCAGGTTGATGCCCAGCTCCCGCGCCTGCTTGAGCAGCATGCGCGCAGCGTCGTCGTCGGGGATCTGGAAGCCGTTGGGATATTTCACGCCCTGGTCGCGGCCAAGTTTGACGGTGCCCAGGCCCAGCGGCGAAACCAGCAGGCCTGTGCTGCCCAGCGGGCGATGCAGATCGTGCAGGGTCGGCAGGCTCATGGCAGCAGTTGCTCCCAGGCGGGAACGCCCATCGGCGGTTTTGGCAGCTCGGGCAACGGAGCTGCGTGGCTTGGCTGGATGCCGTCGCGTTCCAGGGAGGCAATCACCCGGTCAGCGAAGTCCGGGGCCAATGCGAGCTTGGTTGGCCAGCCGACCAGCAGGCGACCTTCTTCGGCGAGGAACGCGTTGTCCGGGCGGGTAAGACCGGTTTGCAGCGGTTCGGCGCGATCGACGCGCAGGGTCGCCCATTGCACGGTGCTCAGGTCGATCCATGGCAACAACTGGCCAAGTTCTTTCTGGGCGGTGGCGATCTGTTCGGCCGGCTCACGGGCCACGCCTTCGGATTCGGCAATGTCGCCGCCCAGATACCAGACCCACTGACCGTCAGCGGCCGGGTGGGTGGTCACGGTGATGCGCGGTTTGGTGCCGCCACCGAGGCAGTGCGCGTACAGCGGCTTCAGGCCCGGGCCCTTGGCGATGATCATGTGCAGCGGCCGGCGTTGCATGGCCGGATGAGTCAGGCCCAAAGCAGTCAGCAGGTCGGCGGTACCGGCACCGGCGCTGAGGACGATGCGCTGGGCACGAATCTCGCGGCCATCGACTTTCAGACCGACCAGCACACCGCTTTCCAGTAACGGCTCGATGTCGTGGCCGGCGAGCAGACCGTCACCCGACAAATCCGCCAGACGCTGGATCAGGCTTGGCACGTCGATCACCAGCTCGGCGAGACGGTAGACCTTGCCCTTGAAGCGTTTGTCTTGCAGGGCCGGCGGCAGTTGATCGCCCTTGACCTGATCGACCCGGCCACGCACCGCTTTGCTGGCGAAGAAACTGGTCAGATTGCCGGCCAGTGTGCCCGGCGACCACAGGTAATGGGCTTCGGACAACAGGCGCACGCCGGTCAGGTCCAGTTCGCCGTTGCCGGCCAGGGCTTCACGCCAGCGGCGCGGCATGTCGGCGATGGCTTCCGAGGCACCGGTCAGCGCACCGTGCAGCGCGTACTTGGCGCCGCCGTGGATGATGCCCTGGGACTTCACACTCTGCCCGCCGCCGAGGCTGGCACTTTCCACCAGCACGGTCGAGAAACCCTGGCGACGCAGGCGCGCGTTCAGCCAGAGACCGGCGACACCCGCGCCGACAATCAGCACGTCGGTGGAAATTGGAGATGGCATGCAACGACCTCAAGGCTCAAATAAGCCGCAAGTTTCAAGCTTCAAGCTGCAAGCTGCAACCCGAAGGGGAAAAATCGGCTTGGCTTGGCTTGCAGCTTGTGGCTTGAAGCCTGTCGCTGCTGTTAATGGCCGGCGGTTTTCGAGAAGAGTTGAATCACCACCACGCCGAGCACGATCAGCGCCATTCCGAGCATCGCCGGGATATCCAGCTTCTGCCCGTAGATGAACAGCGCCGCGACACTGACCATCACGATGCCCATGCCGGCCCACACCGCGTAGGCCACGCCCACCGGCACGCTGCGTACCACCAGGGTCAGCATCCAGAACGCGATGCCATAACCGACGATGACCAGCAGCAGCGGCAAAGGCGTGCTGAAGCCTTTGACGGCTTTCATCGAAACGGTCGCGATCACTTCGGCACAGATGGCGATGGCCAGGTAGACGTAAGCGTTCATGTTCAAATCCTCGTGTGTAGCATTGCTTGCTGAGGCGGCATTCTAGTGACTCCCCAGATGGGGTAAAGTCATTACCTATCTGTTTAAAAGATGGGTTGGCCTGATGAGCATGCAATGGAATCTGGAGCAGTTGCGGGTGTTTGTCGGCGTTGCCGAGCAGCGCTCGTTTTCCGCCGTGGCACGTCAGCAGCGCAAGGCGCAGTCGGCGATCAGCAGCGCGATTGCCATGCTCGAGGACGACCTCGGTGTCAGCCTGTTCGAGCGTAGCAGTGGTCGCCAGCCGATTCTTACCGAAGCAGGGGAGGCGTTGCTGGAGGAGGCGCGTGAAGTGTTACGCCAGTGCGAGCGCCTGAACGGCCGGGCCGTGGCCATGATGCGCGGGCAGGAAGCGCAGCTGCGGGTGGCCCAGGATGAGGCGATGCCCTATCAGGCGCTGGTGGAAAGCTTCGCCGCGCTGGCCGAGCAGTTTCCCAGTCTGGAAGTCCAACTGACCAGCGCCGCCCAAGGTGAGGTTTCACGCAAACTGGTGGAGCGCCGGGCCGATCTCGGGCTGTTGTTCTATCACGATGAAATCCCTGAAGCGCTGGAGCGCCGGGTGCTGGGCAGTGTGGAAATGGTCACGGTCTGCGGCGTCAACCATCCCTTGGCAGCGCAGGCTTACGTCACCTGCCAGCAACTGGCGCAGCATCGGCAGTTGTTGATGTCGACCCAGACCAGCATTTATCCCGGCAACGAACCGGCCAGTCCGCAGGTATGGCGCGCTGACAGTTTCTACGTGATGGCCGAATGGCTGGTGCGTGACCTCGGCTGGGCCTGGCTGCCGCGCCACGTGGTGCAGTACTCGGCGTATCAGGGCCTCATGGTGGAACTGGACAGCGAATGGACGCCGCCGGCGCTGGTGGTGGAACTGGTCTGGCGCCGTGATGAACCGCTTGGACCGGCGGCGCGCTGGCTGGCGGAGCGATTTGCCATACACCTGCGGGCGATCGGCGGCAAAAGCCGATAAACTCCGCCGCCATGAATAGAACTCTCTACACCGCGCTGTTTTACCTGGGGCTGCCATTGGTGGCGATTCGGCTGTGGCTGCGCTCGCGCAAGGCGCCGGCGTATGCCAAGCGGATTGGCGAACGTTTCTCCTACGGCATGCCGACTCTGCAGCCCGGAGGTATCTGGGTTCATGCCGTGTCGGTGGGCGAAAGCATCGCCGCCGCGCCGATGATCCGCGCACTGCTGCAACGTTATCCACAGCTGCCGATCACCGTGACCTGCATGACGCCGACCGGGTCGGAACGCATTCACGCAATGTTCGCCAACGAGCCGCGCATCCAGCATTGCTACCTGCCTTACGACTTGCCCTGCGCGGCGGCGCGTTTTCTGGATCGCGTGCAGCCGAAACTGGCAGTGATCATGGAAACCGAGCTTTGGCCAAACCACATTCACCAATGCGCCAAACGCGGGATTCCGGTCGCATTGGCCAACGGGCGCCTGTCCGAGCGCTCCGCCAAGGGCTATGGCCGGTTCAACAAACTGACCGCGCCGATGCTTGCCGAGATGAGCCTGTTCGCCGTGCAGACCGAAGCCGAAGCCCAGCGCTTCCGCGATCTCGGTGCGCGGGCGGAGACAGTCGAAGTCACCGGCTCGATCAAGTTCGATCTGACCATCGACCCGCAACTGCTGCAACGCGCCGCTGAACTGCGCGGCCAATGGCAGGCGCTGGAGCGCCCGGTGTGGATCGCCGCCAGCACCCATGAAGGCGAAGACGAAGTGGTGCTGAATGCCCATCGCCGTTTGCTGGCCAACCATCCCGATGCACTGCTGATTCTGGTGCCGCGTCACCCCGAGCGTTTCAATTCGGTGTTCGAGTTGTGCCAACGCGAAGGTTTCGCCACGGTGCGTCGTTCGACCGGCGCGAGCGTCGATGCACAGACTTCGGTGCTGCTCGGCGACACCATGGGCGAATTGCTGTTTCTCTATGCCTTGGCCGACAGCGCGTTCGTCGGCGGCAGTCTGGTAGCCAACGGCGGGCACAATCTGCTGGAGCCGGCGGCGCTGGCGAAACCGGTGATCAGCGGACCGCATCTGTTCAACTTCCTCGACATCGCCGCGCAACTGCGCAGCGCCGGAGCCTTGGCCGAAGTGGATGACGCCGAAGGTCTGGCGACAGAAGTGCAGCGGCTGTTCGAGTTACCGCGCGATGCGCAACGCATGGCCGATGCCGGGCTGAGCGTGATGCGCCGCAATCAGGGCGCGTTGCAGCGCTTGCTCGATGGCCTGGGAAGGTTGATCGACCGCGCATAAAAAAACGCAGCCTCAGGGCTGCGTTTCTTGTTTAAGGCCGGGCCTTGAGCTGCGCTTCCGCTGCCTTGGCCAGATCCGGCGGCAGGAAATCCTTGTCCGGGTTGTAGTCGGCTTTCAGATAACGCGTCAGATCCTGTAAATCACCTGGGTTCAACGTCCCCGCCGCCTGCTTCAGCCGCAGGTTGTCGAGGATGTAGTCGTAGCGGGTGTTGTTGTAGTTGCGCACCGAGGTGTAGAGCTGACGCTGGGCGTCGAGCACGTCGACGATGTTGCGCGTCCCCACCTGGTAACCGATTTCCGTGGCTTCCACCGCGCTCTGGTTGGAAATGATCGACTGGCGGCGCGCCTGCACCTGCTCGACGTCGGTGTTTACCGCGCGGTGCAGGTTGCGAGTGTTCTCCACCACTTGCCGGCGCAGGCCTTCACGCTGTTGTTCGGTCTGGTCCAGCCGTGAGTAGGACTCGCGCACCTGGGAGCTGGTCAATCCGCCACTGTAGATCGGGATGTTCAGTTGCAGGCCCACAGTGCTCTGCTCGACGTTGCCACTGTACGGCGTACCGAACGCGTTCGGGTTGGAGAAGCCGAGGGCGTCGTTGTCGCCTTTCTCGTATTTGGCCACCGCGTCGAGGGTCGGCAGGTGGCCGGCCTTGCGCTGTTTCAGGGTCTGTTCGGCGGAGCTGACCGCGTAGTTGCTGGCCAGCAGATTGAGGTTCTGTTTCGCGGCGGTATCGACCCAGGCCTTGGCGTCGTTCGGCGCCGGCGGCAGGATCGGCAACGTGTGGACGATGCCCTGGATCGAGTTGTACTGGCGGTTGGTCAGGGTGATCAGCGCTTGGAACGCATCATCGACCTGACGCTGGGCGACGATCCGGTTGGCGCGTGCGGTGTCGTAACTGGCTTGCGATTGCAGCACGTCGGTCTTGTCCGACAGGCCCACGTCGAAGCGCTCGTTGGACTGGTCGAGCTGGCGCTTGAACGCGGCTTCCTCGGCCTTGGTCGAGGCCAGGTTGTCCTGGCTGCGCAGCACGTTGAAGTAGCTTTCGGCGGTTTGCAGGATCAGGTTCTGCTCGGTGGCCGAGAGTTGCAGCGCGGCCTGCTCATTGACGTCCTTGGCGGCCTGGTACTGGAACCAGCGATCGGCGCGGAACAGCGGTTGCGCCAGCGTCGCCTGATAGGAGTGCGCGCTGCGATTGGCGATGGCCGAGGGCTGGTCGATCGAGGTGCGCACATTGGCGACTTCAGCGCCGCCCGACAGGTTCGGCAGCAGCCCGGCGCGGGCCTGGGGCACCACTTCTTTCTGCGCACCGTACTGGGCGCGGGCGGCGGCCAGGTCGGCGTTGTTGTCGACGGCTTCCTGATAAACGCTGACCAGATCGGTCCTGGTCGATAAAGGCGCTTCTGCTGCCCAGGCCGTTGCGGTGGACGCACAAGACACGGCGACAGCCAGTGAGAGTTTGCGCAGCATGAGGCGATCCCTAGCATGAATATTATGGAAATAATCCGGGCGCCAAAGGTAAGGCGCGGCCCATGCAGCGTCAAGGCGCAGCATGGCGTAGCGAGTGTAGTAGCGCAGGCGGCAGGCAACAATCTGCCAATTGCGCCATTCATCATGGTGTTTGCCACGGTGTTGGCGTTCTTTGCCGGTTGTGTCTAGACTGGCCGGGTTCTTGTCGGGGTGCCTTGCTATGAGGCTGAGATCGAATAATTTCGGATCCCGTTGAACCTGATCAGGTTAGCGCCTGCGTAGGGAACAAGATTTCTCGTCACCCGGCGAGTCCTCTTGTGCTTCGTCCGGGATATTGTTCGACAATCGAACGCTCGACGACGATGCACAGCACCAGTCCTGGTGCGTCCGTGCCTTTCAGGTTCTGCTCCGACAATCCACTGCCTGGATGCTGTCTGGAGAGCCCGTGATGACTACAAAATCTAAAAATGCGATCAACCTGAGTGACTCGGCCAAGGTCGACGAGCAGTCGGTTCAACCGTTCACCCGTTCGCAAAAAGTCTACGTTCAGGGCTCCCGCCCGGACATCCGCGTGCCGATGCGCGAAATCACCCTCGATGTGACCCCGACCGACTTCGGCGGCGAAATCAACGCGCCGGTCACCGTCTACGACACCTCCGGCCCTTACACCGATCCGAATGTGGTGATCGACGTGCGCAAAGGCCTGGGCGACGTACGTTCGGCGTGGATCGACGACCGTGGCGACACCGAGCGCCTGCCAGGCCTGAGCTCGAATTTCGGTCAGGAGCGTCTGGCCGATCCTGAGCTGACCAAACTGCGTTTCGCTCACGTCAACAACCCGCGCCGCGCCAAGGCCGGGGCCAACGTCAGCCAGATGCACTACGCGCGCAAAGGCATCATCACCGCCGAGATGGAATACGTCGCCATCCGCGAAAACATGAAGCTGCAAGAGGCCCGCGCTGCCGGCCTGTTGAAGCAGCAGCACGCCGGCCACAGCTTCGGCGCGAGCATCCCGAATGAAATCACCCCTGAATTCGTGCGCGAAGAAATCGCCCGTGGTCGCGCGATCATTCCGGCCAACATCAACCACGTCGAGCTGGAACCGATGATCATCGGCCGCAACTTCCTGGTGAAGATCAACGGCAATATCGGCAACAGCGCGCTGGGTTCGTCCATCGAAGAAGAAGTGGCGAAACTGACCTGGGGTATTCGCTGGGGTTCGGACACGGTGATGGACTTGTCCACCGGCAAGCACATCCACGAAACCCGCGAGTGGATCATCCGTAACTCGCCGGTTCCGATCGGCACCGTGCCGATTTATCAGGCGCTGGAAAAAGTGAATGGCGTCGCCGAAGACCTGACCTGGGAGCTGTTCCGCGACACGCTGATCGAGCAGGCGGAGCAGGGAGTCGACTACTTCACCATCCACGCCGGCGTGTTGCTGCGCTACGTGCCGCTGACCGCCAAACGTGTGACCGGCATTGTGTCCCGTGGCGGTTCGATCATGGCCAAGTGGTGCCTGGCGCACCACAAAGAGAACTTCCTCTACACCCACTTCGACGAAATCTGCGAAATCATGAAGGCCTACGACGTCAGCTTCTCGCTGGGCGACGGTCTGCGTCCGGGCTCGATTGCCGACGCCAACGACGAAGCGCAATTCGGCGAACTGGAGACCCTCGGCGAGCTGACCAAGATCGCCTGGAAGCACGACGTGCAATGCATGATCGAAGGCCCCGGCCACGTGCCGATGCAGTTGATCAAGGAGAACATGGACAAGCAGCTGGAGTGCTGCGACGAGGCGCCGTTCTACACTCTCGGCCCGCTGACCACCGACATCGCACCGGGTTACGACCACATCACCTCCGGCATCGGTGCGGCGATGATCGGCTGGTTCGGTTGCGCGATGCTCTGCTACGTGACGCCGAAGGAACACTTGGGTCTGCCGAACAAGGATGACGTGAAGACCGGGATCATCACCTACAAGATCGCGGCCCATGCGGCGGATTTGGCCAAGGGGCACCCGGGCGCGCAGATCCGCGACAACGCCTTGAGCAAGGCGCGTTTCGAATTCCGCTGGGAAGACCAGTTCAACCTCGGTCTGGACCCGGACACCGCCCGTTCGTATCACGATGAAACCCTGCCGAAGGATTCGGCGAAGGTCGCGCATTTCTGTTCGATGTGCGGGCCGAAATTCTGCTCGATGAAGATCACTCAGGAAGTCCGCGAATACGCGGCCAACCAGCGGATCGACGCGGTCGACGTGGATGTCGCCCAGGGCCTGGCGGAACAGGCCGAGCGGTTCAGGAAGGAAGGCAGTCAGCTGTACAAGAAAGTCTAGCCACGAGCGGCAAGCTACAAGCTACAAGAGGAGAAGCAGTCCGCATATCGCTTCTGACTTGTAGCTTGCAGCTTGCAGCTTTTTTTCTGCTTCTCTGTGAGAAACGTCCTTGAGCATTCAACCCGGTACTTATTCCCCCGACCTCGCCGTGCCCGCCAACCAGCGTGTGTTCGGCGGTCGCGATCTGTTTTCCCTGTGGTTTTCCCTCGGCATCGGCCTGATGGTGTTGCAGACCGGTGCGTTGCTGGCGCCGGGGCTGGGCCTGTCGGGATCGCTGCTGGCGATCTTTCTCGGCACCCTGGTCGGCGTTCTGTTGCTGGCCGCCGTTGGCGTGATCGGCAGTGACACCGGCCTGTCGTCGATGGCCGCGCTGAAACTCAGCCTCGGCAGCAACGGCGCGAGCCTGCCGGCGCTGCTCAACCTGCTGCAACTGATCGGTTGGGGTTCGTTCGAAATCATCGTCATGCGCGATGCGGCCAGCCTGCTCGGCACCCGTGCGTTCAGCGAAGGTTCGCTGTGGGCCAGTCCGATGCTGTGGACGCTGTGCTTCGGCGCATTGGCGACATTGCTCGCGGTCAGCGGGCCGTTGACGTTCGTGCGCAAGATTCTGCGCAAGTGGGGCATCTGGCTGATTCTGGCCGCGTGCATCTGGCTGACCTGGAACCTGTTCGCCAAGGCTGACCTCGCCGCCTTGTGGGCACAGGCCGGGGATGGCTCGATGCCGCTCGCCGTGGGCTTCGACATCGCCATCGCGATGCCGCTGTCGTGGCTGCCGCTGATTGCCGACTACTCGCGTTTCGGCAAGAAGGCGAAGAACGTGTTCGGTGGTACGGCGATCGGTTTCTTCATCGGCAACTTCTGGCTGATGAGCCTCGGCGTGGCCTACACCCTGGCATTCGCGCCGAGCGGTGAAGTCAACGCGCTGCTGCTGGCACTGGCCGGCACCGGTCTGGGGATTCCGCTGTTGCTGATTCTGCTGGACGAGTCGGAGAACGCTTTCGCCGACATTCACTCGGCAGCGGTTTCCAGTGGGATTCTGTTGCGTCTGAAAGTCGAGCATCTGGCGCTGGCCATCGGTGTGATCTGCACCCTGATCGCCTTGCTCGCGCCGTTGGCGCAGTACCAGAACTTCCTGTTGCTGATCGGCTCGGTGTTCGCACCGCTGTTCGGCGTGGTGCTGGTGGATCACTTCATCCTGCGCAAGCGCAGTGCCCAAGTGGCGCCGGCCGCGTTGCGCTGGCCGGCACTATTGGCCTGGCTGGGTGGCATCAGCACCTATCACTTGTTGGCCAATCTGTACCCGGATGTCGGCGCGACCCTGCCGGCGCTGGTGCTGGCAGGGCTGCTGCAACTGGTGCTTGGCCGGGCTTTCAGTTACGGCCGGGAAACAGCTCGGGCTTGAGAATGCCGTTCAGGCGCGGGTAAGGGATCTTCAGTTCGACGTGGCCCAGCGCATAAGGCGCGATGGTGGTCACGTCGTACTTGAGGATCACGCCGCCGTAGGTCAGCGCCACGTTCGGGGTTTTGACGAACGGCCAGCTCTTCACGAATTCCGGTTCCTGATCGAGCTTGGTGCTGATCAGCCAGCTGTTGTGCGCCACTTGCGCCGCTTTCCAAAATGCCTCTTCCTGACCCGGCAGCAGCATGTCCGCCAAGGTCAGCACCTTGTGTTGCTGAAGCGAATAGTTGATGAAACCGCGTCCCGGCGTACCGTGGGCACCGCCGGTGTCCAGGTAGCTCGAGGTTTCGATGATCACCAGACCGTCATGCTGCTCGCGTACTTTCGCCTGCAAATAGCTGCTGTTGCGCGGGCCGGCGTTGGCCAGGAACTGCTCGCGATACGCTGCCAGCGTCGGCGCCACCGGGGCGTTCGGTGCGGTGCGGGTCATTTGCAGCAGGCGTTTTTCGATGATGCCGTCCAGCGCCGGTTCTGCCGGGAAGCGCAACGTATCGATGTTTACCAACGGACAGTCCTGGTTGGAACAACCGGGTTTCAGCGTTTCCGAGGCGTCGCGGGTGGTTTCCAGCGGCGTGCGCAGGTTGGGCTGGAACAGGCTGGCGCAGGCGCCCAGGGTCAGGGCGATGGCGGCCACGGAGGCAATTTTGAAAAGCGACATGGGCGTCCTTTCTGAAGCAGGGGAAGGCAAAAAGTTACCGCTTCGACTCTCAACGAAGCGGTCAGTTCGCCACTAAGCTAATTAGAGTGGGTTTCGCCTCCACCGTCCATCCCGCTGACAGCAAAGGGGCTGCATCAAACGTCACCGGCGCGTTAGGATGGCGCGAAGTCGAGGTCGCAGGTAAGGCGCCTCGTATTGGATTTGCAGTAAAGAGGATGCTCATGACCGATTTTGCCAAAGCCATTCCGACCGCCGTCGATATCGTGCGACGCGAGCAGTGCTACAAGGGCTTCTACAAGCTCGACCGTCTGCACTTGCGCCACGAACTGTTCGCCGGTGGCATGAGCCGCGAAATCAATCGTGAAGTGTTCGTGCGCCACGATGCGGTGTGCATGCTGCCCTACGATCCGCAGCGCGATGAAGTGGTGCTGATCGAGCAGTTTCGCGTCGGGGCTCTGGGCAAGGCGGACAACCCGTGGCTGGTGGAACTGGTCGCCGGTCTGATCGACAAGGACGAACAGCCGGAAGAAGTTGCTCACCGCGAGGCGCAGGAGGAAGCTGGGCTGGACATCAAAGCCCTGTGGCCGATGACCAAATACTTTCCATCGCCGGGCGGCAGCAACGAATTTGTGCATCTGTATCTGGGGCGTTGCAGCACCGAAGGCGCAGGCGGCCTGCATGGGCTGGAGGAAGAAGCCGAAGATATTCGCGTCACGGTCTGGGCCTTTGAAGATGCCTTGCAGGCCGTACGTGACGGACGGATTGCCAATGCGGCGAGCATCATCGCCTTGCAGTGGCTGGCGCTCAATCGCGCCGAAGTGAGGGGGCTATGGTCGTAAACAAGTTGCGCGATCGCTACCGCGTCGACCTCGCAGGGCTGCAAGCCGCCTGCGAGGCGAACTACGCGCGCCTGATGCGACTGTTGCCGGACATGCGCAGCGACCCCGAAGCGCGGCGCATCGCGGTAACCCAGGGCGACCAGATGCTCGGCGTGCTGACTCTGGAAGTGCTGCAGGCCTGTCCGTACACCACGACTCTGCAGGTGCGTCAGGAACACAGCCTGCCATGGCTGCCGGTGCCGCAACTGGAGGTGCAGGTCTATCACGACGCGCGTATGGCCGAGGTGATCAGTGCCGAGCATGCGCGACGCTTTCGCGGCGTCTATCCTTACCCGAATGCGGCCATGCACCAGCCGGACGAAAAAGCCCAGCTCAATCTGTTCCTGGGTGAATGGCTGAGTCATTGTCTGGCGTGCGGACACGAATACGCGGCAGTCCGATAACCAGCGCAAGTTGTGAACTGCGTCCGGTTCGCCGGTTTCTCTTTGTGGTGTCCCCCCGCATAATTGCCGCACCTATCCAGTCCCGCGATCCCGGGGGAGAACGCCTTGCCGAGCGTATCGACTTTGACCACCGCCGACACGGCGCTGCTGGTGCAACTCTCTGACAGCCATCTGTTCGCCGAGGCGGAAGGAGCGCTGCTGGGCATGAACACCCGTGAGAGTCTGCAAAAAGTCATCGAGCTGGTGCTCGAGCAGCAACCGCGGATCGACCTGATCGTGGCCAGCGGCGACCTGTCCCAGGACGGTACGCTGGAGTCCTATCAGCTGTTTCGCCAAATGACGGCACAGATCGATGCCCCCGCCCGCTGGATCCCCGGCAACCACGACGAACCGCAAATCATGGCGCAGGCGACGGTGAAGAGTGCATTGCTGGAGTCTGTGGTGGATGTCGGCAACTGGCGTGTGACCCTGCTCGATTCGGCGGTGCCCGGATCGGTGCCGGGGTATTTGCAGGATGACCAACTGCAATTGCTCGCCCGCTCCCTGAGTGAAGCGCCGGATCGCCATCATCTGGTGTGCTTTCACCATCATCCTGTGTCGATCGGTTGCGCCTGGATGGAGCCGATCGGCTTGCGCAATCCGGAAGCGTTTTTCGACGTGCTCGACCGTTTCCCGCAGGCCCGCGCCGTACTGTGGGGACATGTCCATCAGGAAATCGACCGCGAACGCAACGGCGTAAGGCTGATTGCCTCGCCGTCGACCTGCATTCAGTTCGAGCCAGGCAGTGAAGATTTCAAGGTCGGCGAGCAGGCACCGGGGTATCGCTGGTTGCGCTTGTTGCCGGATGGGCGGCTGGAGACCGGCGTGGAGCGTGTCACCGGTTTTGATTTTCAGGTGGATTACGGCTCCAACGGTTACTGATTGACGGATGCAGCGCTGATTTCCTCGGGTGCTGGCCCAACATCCCCTGACTCCCTGTAAACTCCGCTTTCTTCAGCCGACGCCCAGGGAGCTCAAATGTCCGGTTCGATTCTCTATATCCATGGTTTCAACAGCGCGCCGGCCTCGAAAAAGGCCTGTCAGCTGGTCGAGGTGATGGAGCGGCTGGGTTTGAGCGACCAACTGCGTGTGCCGGCGCTGCATCACCACCCACGCGAAGCCATCGGTCAGCTGGAACAGGCAATCGCCGAACTCGGCCGGCCATTGCTGGTGGGAAGCTCGCTCGGCGGCTACTATGCGACTCACCTGGCCGAGCGCCATGGCCTGAAAGCCCTGCTGGTCAACCCGGCCGTCAGCCCGCACCGGATGTTCGACGGACACCTGGGCACCCAGAAAAACCTGTACACCGACGAAACCTGGGAGCTGACCCACGACCACGTGACGGCCCTGGCCGAGCTGGAAGTGCCGGCGCCGCAGGATCCGCAGCGATATCAGGTATGGTTGCAGACCGGGGATGAAACGCTGGATTATCGCCTTGCCCAGCAGTATTACCGGGCCTGTGCCTTGCGCATTCAGGCCGGCGGCGACCACAGTTTCCAGGGATTTGTTACACGATTGCCGGCATTGCTCGGCTTTGCCGGGATTGGCGCCGATACCTATCAGGCAATCGATTTCACCGCACTGTGAAGTCTTGCCCCATTTTCATTGAATCACTGACGACGAGACCCTATGGCCACTCCCAGCGCTAGCTCCTATAACGCCGACGCCATCGAAGTCCTCTCGGGCCTCGACCCGGTGCGCAAGCGCCCCGGCATGTACACCGACACCAGTCGGCCGAACCACCTCGCCCAGGAAGTCATCGACAACAGTGTCGACGAAGCCCTGGCCGGCCACGCCAAATCGATCCAGGTCATCCTCCACGCCGACCACTCGCTGGAAGTCTGCGACGACGGCCGTGGCATGCCGGTTGACATCCACCCGGAAGAGGGTGTTTCGGGCGTTGAACTGATCCTCACCAAGCTCCATGCGGGCGGCAAGTTTTCCAACAAGAACTACCAGTTCTCCGGCGGTCTGCACGGGGTGGGTATTTCCGTGGTCAACGCCTTGTCGACCCAGGTGCGGGTACGGGTCAAGCGTGATGGCAACGAATATGAAATGACCTTTGCCGACGGCTTCAAGGCCACCGATCTGCAAGTGATCGGCACCGTCGGCAAGCGCAATACCGGGACCAGCGTGTACTTCGCGCCGGACCCGAAATACTTCGACTCGCCGAAATTCTCCATCAGCCGCCTCAAGCATGTGCTCAAGGCCAAGGCCGTTCTGTGCCCGGGGCTGCTGATCAGCTTCGAAGACAAAGGCACCGGCGAAAAGGTCGAGTGGCATTACGAAGATGGCTTGCGCTCCTATCTGGTGGACGCGGTCAGCGAATTCGAGCGTCTGCCGGATGCGCCGTTCTGCGGCAACCTGGCCGGCACCAAGGAAGCGGTCGAGTGGGCGCTGCTGTGGCTGCCGGAAGGCGGCACCTCGGTCACTGAAAGCTACGTCAACCTGATCCCGACGGAGCAGGGCGGTACCCACGTCAACGGTCTGCGTCAGGGTCTGCTCGACGCGATGCGCGAGTTCTGCGAATTCCGCAGCCTGCTGCCGCGCGGCGTGAAGCTGGCACCGGAAGACGTCTGGGAGCGCATCGCTTTCGTTCTGTCGATGAAGATGCAGGAACCGCAATTCTCCGGTCAGACCAAGGAACGTCTGTCGTCCCGTGAAGCGGCGGCGTTTGTCTCCGGCGTGGTCAAGGATGCGTTCAGCCTGTGGCTCAACGCCAACCCGGAAACCGGTCTGGCCCTGGCGGAACTGGCGATCAGCAACGCTGGCCGGCGCCTGAAAGCCAGCAAGAAAGTCGAACGCAAGCGCATCACCCAGGGCCCGGCATTGCCGGGCAAACTGGCCGATTGCGCCGGGCAGGACCCGATGCGTTCCGAGCTGTTCCTGGTGGAAGGTGACTCCGCCGGCGGTTCGGCCAAGCAGGCGCGAGACAAGGAATTCCAGGCGATCCTGCCGTTGCGCGGCAAGATCCTCAACACCTGGGAAGTCGACGGCAGCGAAGTGCTGGCCAGCCAGGAAGTGCACAACATCGCCGTGGCCATCGGTGTCGATCCGGGCGCCGAGGACATGAGCCAGCTGCGCTACGGCAAGATCTGCATCCTCGCCGACGCCGACTCCGACGGTCTGCACATCGCAACCTTGCTCTGCGCCTTGTTCGTCCAGCATTTCCGCCCACTGGTGGATGCCGGTCATGTCTACGTGGCAATGCCGCCGCTGTACCGCATCGATCTGGGTAAAGAAATCTACTACGCCCTCGACGAAGCCGAGCGCGACGGGATCCTCGACCGTCTGGTGGCTGAGAAGAAGCGCGGCAAGCCGCAGGTCACCCGATTCAAAGGCCTGGGTGAAATGAACCCGCCGCAACTGCGCGAAACCACCATGGACCCGAACACCCGGCGCCTGGTGCAGTTGACCCTCGGGGACGACTTCGCCCAGACCTCGGAAATGATGGACATGTTGCTGGCGAAAAAACGCGCTGGCGACCGCAAGACCTGGCTCGAATCCAAGGGTAACCTCGCCGAGGTTCTGGCCTGATGCGGTTTGGCTGGGCCTTGGCGGGTGCATTGCTGCTGGGTTCGATGACGGTGTCGGCGGAGCCTGTGCAAGAGCTGCGCGTGCTCGCCGAACACCCGGTCGAAGGCATGCGCGGCGGCAACCTGTCGGGGCTGGCCTTGTGCGGCAATGACCTGTGGACCGTTTCGGACCGCGACGATGATCAGATCTACCGTCTCGATATCCGCGACCGGGTCTGGCAGGCTACGGCCGTACGCATCGATCCGCCGAAAGTGCCGGACAGCGGCTTGCCGTGGGGCATCAGTTCGCGCACCTGGGCGGCGTCGTTCATTCGGGGCGGGGATCTGGATTTCGAAGGCATCAGCTGTGACAGCGCAGGCAACCGCTACATCGTCAGCGAAGCCCACGCGGCCGTGCTGCAAGTGCCGCCGCAGGGGCCGTCGTCGTGGCTGAAAATCTCGCCGATGATGGTTCGCGAGGCGCGGGCCAGCGGCATGCTGCTGCAATTCAACGCGTTATTCGAAGGGCTGGCGATCAACCCGGCGGGCGATCAGATGTGGCTGGCTGCCGAGCGGCAAAGTCGCGGTTTGTTGCTGATCAAACGCCAGCAGACGGTGTGGGATTGTGACGGTCGCTGCGTGCTGCTCAGTGAAGGCGGCATGGAAATGCAACCGCCGCAGTTCCCGAAAGCCCGTCCGGTCAATCGGGATTTTTCCGATATCTCCCTGTTCAACGGCAAGCTGTTTACCCTTGAGCGCAACGCGTACCAGATCTGTCGTCGCGATGCGCAGACGGCCAGGGTCGAGCTCTGCTGGTCGTATGCGGCCGAGCTGTTGCAGGCCAATCGGCGTTATTCACAGAACTTCGGCCTGGAAGAGGCGCTGGTGGTCGATGCTCAAGGCGCCTGGATCGGCGTCGACAACAATTTCGGCCCTCGCGCCGACGGCGAGGTTCGCCCGATCATCTGGCGTTTCGCCGCGCCTGAGGGTGGCTGGAGCGCCAAGCCGTGAGCCAGCAACCGCCGGGCAAGCGCGCCGGTCGGGTGCTGATGATTCTGGCGTGGTGCGCGGCGCTGTTTCTGGCCACGCGGTTTTTCAGCCAGTGGGAAGAACGCCAGCGTAATCCCAATGTGGAAGTGGCTTCGCAGCAGGGCAACGGCTTTATCGAAGTGAAATTGATCGGCAACGCCCAGGGACATTTTGTCGCCAGCGGCCTGATCAACGGTCGGCCGGTGGAGTTCATGCTCGACACCGGCGCGACCGATGTGGCAATCCCGGCCGAGGTGGCGAAAGACCTCAGGCTGGAAGAAGGTTTCGGTGTGACCCTGAGCACGGCCAATGGCCTGAGCCAGGGCTATCGCACCCGTATCGACCGCCTGCAACTGGGCGACATCGTGTTGCGGGATGTCCGCGCACTGGTGGCGCCCGGCCTGCATGGCGATCAGGTGCTGCTCGGCATGAGCGCCCTGAACAAACTTGAATTTACCCAGCGCGGTGGCACCATGCTGCTGCGCCAGACAACGAACCGATGAGGCCCGCATGAGCGACTCCCTTGATCTCAGCCTGGACGGTGTAGAACGCCGCTCGCTGGCTGACTTCACCGAAAATGCCTACCTCAACTACTCCATGTACGTGATCATGGACCGCGCCCTGCCGCATATCGGCGACGGCCTGAAACCGGTACAGCGGCGTATCGTCTACGCCATGAGCGAGCTGGGGCTGGACGCCGATTCCAAGCACAAGAAGTCGGCGCGTACCGTCGGCGACGTGCTCGGCAAGTTCCACCCGCACGGCGACTCGGCGTGCTACGAAGCGATGGTGCTGATGGCCCAGCCGTTCAGCTATCGCTACACGCTGGTGGACGGCCAGGGCAACTGGGGTGCGCCGGACGATCCGAAGTCCTTCGCCGCCATGCGTTACACCGAAGCGCGGCTGTCGCGTTACTCCGAAGTGCTGCTCAGCGAATTGGGCCAGGGCACCGCAGACTGGGGCCCGAACTTCGACGGCACCCTGCAGGAACCGCTGGTGTTGCCGGCACGTTTGCCGAACATCCTGCTCAATGGCACCACCGGGATCGCCGTGGGCATGGCCACCGACGTGCCGCCGCACAACCTGCGCGAAGTCGCCACTGCGTGCGTGCGCCTGCTCGATGAGCCGAAAGCCACGGTCGAACAGCTCTGCGAACACATTCAGGGCCCGGACTACCCGACCGAAGCGGAAATCATCACCCCGCGCGCCGACCTGCTGAAAATGTACGAAACCGGCAAGGGCTCGGTGCGCATGCGCGCCGTGTACCACGTCGAGGACGGCGACATCATCGTCACCGCGCTGCCGCACCAGGTCTCCGGGGCCAAGGTGCTGGAACAGATCGCCGCGCTGATGCAGGCCAAACCATCGAAAGCGCCGCAGATCGCCGACCTGCGTGATGAATCCGACCACGAAAACCCGTGCCGCATCGTGATCATCCCGGTCAACAGCCGTGTCGATCACGAAGCGCTGATGCAGCACCTGTTCGCCAGCACCGAGCTGGAGTCGACCTACCGGGTCAACGTCAACATCATCGGTCTGGACGGCAAGCCGCAGCTGAAAAACCTCCGTGCGTTGCTGGTGGAGTGGCTGGAATTCCGCGTGCTGACCGTGCGTCGCCGCTTGCAATTTCGCCTCGACAAGGTCGAGCGTCGCCTGCACCTGTTGGACGGTTTGCTGATTGCCTACCTCAACCTGGATGAAGTGATCCACATCATCCGTACCGAGGAGCATCCGAAAGCCAAACTGATCGAGCGTTTTGCCCTCAGCGAAATCCAGGCCGACTACATCCTCGACACCCGTCTGCGTCAGTTGGCGCGACTGGAAGAGATGAAGCTGCGCGACGAGCAGGACGAACTGCTCAAGGAACAGGCCAAGCTGCAAGCCCTGCTGAGCAGCGAAGCCAAGCTGAAAAAACTGGTTCGCAGCGAACTGCTGAAAGATGCCGAAACCTACGGCGACGACCGTCGGTCGCCAATCGTCGAGCGCGCCGAAGCCAAGGCGCTGACCGAACACGATCTGCTGCCGAACGAGAAAGTCACCGTCGTGCTGTCGGAAAAAGGCTGGATCCGTTCGGCGAAGGGCCACGATATCGACGCCACCGGCCTGTCGTACAAGGCCGGCGACGGCTTCAAGACTTCGGCGGCGGGGCGTTCGAACCAGTCGGCCGTGGTCATCGACTCCACGGGCCGCAGTTACTCGCTGGCCACCCACACCCTGCCATCGGCACGGGGCCAGGGTGAGCCGTTGACCGGCCGTCTGACGCCGCCGCCGGGCGCGACGTTCGAATGTGTGCTGATGCCTGAAGAGGACTCGCTATACGTGATCGCTTCGGACGCCGGCTACGGTTTCGTGGTGAAAGGCGAAGACCTGCAGGCCAAGAACAAGGCCGGCAAGGCGCTGTTGAGCCTGCCGAACAATGCCAAGGTGATCGCGCCGCGTCCGGTCGCCGACCGCGAGCACAACTGGCTGGCTTCGGTAACGACCGAGGGTCGCCTGCTGATCTTCAAGATCAGCGATCTGCCACAATTAGGGAAGGGCAAAGGCAACAAGATCATCGGTATTTCCGGTGAGCGTGTGGCCAGTCGCGAAGAATATGTCACGGACATCGCCGTTCTTCCGGAAGGCGCCACCTTGGTGCTGCAGGCCGGAAAACGCACCTTGTCGCTGAAGGCCGACGACCTCGAACACTACAAAGGTGAACGTGGTCGCCGTGGTAACAAACTGCCACGTGGCTTCCAGCGAGTGGATGCGCTGCTCGTCGAAAACCTCAATTAGGCGTCCTAGACGCTCCGATCTACGATTTAACCCGTAGATCGGCGCTTTGGCGCTGGAGTCGGAACGCATATTCACGGATGATATGGCCTTTCCAAGCGCCGGCGTGGCCGAGCGTTATTCATATTTATTGAGTATTTTCACTGTGGTCAGCCTTGTGGCGGCCACCTGGACGGGATGATGACTTCTCTGCGCCCCCTTATTTTCCTGCTCGCCGGCGTTCTTGGTCTGGCGGGTTGCAGCGTTCACCAGCCGGTGTCGCTGTATCAGCTGGACAGCGGAAGTCCGGCCCAGCCTGCGCAAAGCGCGGGCATGGCAGTTTTGCTGGGCCCTGTGATCGTTGCCGATTACCTGCAACGGGAAACCCTGTTGCAGCGTCAGCCGGACGGCAGCCTGCAGGCCTCGACCGATGGTCGCTGGGCCGGTAGCCTTTCATCGGACATCGATCAGTTGCTGTTGCGTCAGGTTGCCGGGCATCTGGACAGTCAGCGCGTGGTGCTGGCGCCAGCGACCCTGGGCTTCACCCCGGATGTGCAGGTGCTGTTGACCATCACTCGTCTGGATTCCGGTGCCAAGCAACCGGCGATTCTGGACGCGCAATGGCGCCTGATCGACCGCCGTGGCCAGGTGCGTGACAACCGCATCGTCCATCTGCAGGAGCAACATGCCGGTACCACCGCCGCACAGGTGCAGGCGCAGGGCGTGTTGTTGCAGCGTCTGGCCGAGCAACTGTCGGTAGCGCTCAAACCGTTGGCCAATCAGCCACCGGTCGCCGAGGCGCCACGCAAGTCGGCACCGAAACCGGCAGCGCCGGCGGCGGAAGCCGAAAAGCAGCCGAAGATACCGATGGCTTCGCCGATTCGTACGGATATGGAAGTGTTTCGCTTCTAAGGCTGGAACGAGTCAGGACAGAGCCCGCCTTGTGCGGGCTTTGTTGTGTCTAGAGCGGTGAAAAGTCAAAGGCCCCTCACCCCCGCCCTCTCCCGGAGGGAGAGGGAGCCGACCGAGGTGTCTGGCGTTATCCATCGACCTGAAAGATCTTGGCGATTATGGATTTGGCGCAGTGCGGTCTTACGATTGTGGATTCGGCACGGCACGTTCAGGTCGGTGTAGATACCCAATATTCTCCTATCAGTCCCCTCTACCTCTGGGAGAGGGCTAGGGTGAGGGGGCTCCAAAGCCTGGCGCAATCACGAAAACCCCACGCACAAAAAAGCCCGCAGACAATCACTCGTCTGCGGGCTTCTTCACATCAAGGGCAGGGCCTCAGGCCCGACGCTCATGCATCCGCGCCAGTTGCCGCTCAAGCATTGACGGATAAGGCTCCATCAACCGCTCCACGCAGCAAGCCCCCTCAGGGCTGGCAATCGGCCGGATTCGTGCGCGCTGGCGAATCAGCGCGTCGTCACCAATCTTGCGCTCCACCAGCAGCAGGTTGCGGCTGTGTTGCGACAGGGCCAGGGCGTCCTGGGCGGAATCGGTCAGCAACAGGTCGATCTGGCTCAGGCCGAACAGTTCGTCACCCAGCGTCAAGCCCAACTGCAATTGCAGGGTGATGCCGCTGTCGGCGACTTCGATCTGCAACTGGTGGCCCAGCGCCCGCAGCAGCTCGCCGCAGCAGATGGCGTTGGTCAGGTAATCGTCGCCGCTGTCTTCGGTGTGGAACAGCATCAGCGTGCTGCCGTCGTTCAGGGTTTCGATTTCGCCCTGATACAGCGAAGCGGCCTGCTCCAGGCAGTCGCGATAGCGATCCTGCAACTCTTCCAGTCGTGCCCGCGGCAAGCGGCGCAGTTGTTCCTGCGAGCCCAATTGCACCGCCAGCACCGCCGTGTGTTGCGGCACGCTCGGGGTCGGTCGGCGCACGGCCGGTTGCGCGGTATCGCTCAGCGATTCGTCACGCAGGTCGGCGAACGGGTCTTCGTCATCGTCGTCTTCAACGGTGCTGACCACATGGCGTGGCGCAGGCTTCTGCGCAGCCATCGGGCGGCTTTCGTCGAAACTCGGATCACGCAGGTTGCGCACTTCGAATTCCGGCTCGTCGTCCTCGAACTCGGGTTCCGGCTCGGGCTCCGGTTCGGCCGGCTCAGGGGCGTAGTTGGCGTGTAACTGGCGGGCAAGATCGCCGATCTCGTCCTGACGCTCGATACCCGGCGTGTATTCGTCGATCCGGCGCAGCCACACGCGCAATTGCAGCAGCGGCGTGGAGATGTGCCGGCCCAGACGCAGGCTCAGGGCCAGGGACAGTGCCAGCAGGATTGCACTCAGGATGCCCATGCTTTGCAGGCTGATGGTCATCGGCTGCTGGAACTGATCCATGTCCAGGCTGATGCGCAGTTGTCCGGCGGTCACGTCCTGGAAGGTGATCTTGCTCTCGTACATGCCCTCGGCTTCGCCCAGCAGGCCGTGCTTGGGCCGCTGACCGGACTCGGCGAGGATGCGGTTGTCCACACTGTAGATGGCGGCGTGGGCCACCAGTTTGTTCTTGGTCAGGTTGTTGAGCAGCACGTTGAGGCTGAGGATGTCGTTGGACACCAGCAGTTCGGTGGCAGAGGTGGCGGTCTGCGTAGTCAGGCTTTCGCCCAGCGCATCGGCCTGCTCGTGCATGGCCTGCTTGAACTGCAGGCCCATCACGCAGGCATAGATCACCAGGGCCAGGGCGACCAGGATCACGTTATGGCTGGCAATGCGCAATGCAATCGGTACACGGCGGTGGCGCAGTGCACGGAAGATCAGCAGAAAGAAGTTATCGGTTTTAACTGGCGTGGGCCGGTTCACTGAGCTCGGCTCTTTTGTCCGTGAAGTTGACGCGCAGTATAGCGACAGGCCCTAGACCGGCAAAGCGCTGGCGGTGCCCGATGGTCACTGAAAGTGGGTAGAATGCGGTTTTTTTCCAGTTGCGGGGGTGCGCGTTGCGCGAAATCGTCCTGATTAACATCACGGGAGTCGACCGTCCGGGTCTGACGGCGGCCATTACCGGTGTTCTGGCCCAGGGTGGTGTGAATATCCTCGACATCGGTCAGGCGGTGATCCACGACATGCTGTCGTTCGGCATCCTCGTGGAAATTCCCGACTCCGAGCAAGGCAAGTCGGTGCTCAAGGACATCCTGTTCAAGGGCTATGAGCTTGACCAGCAGGTGCGTTTCACCCCGGTGTCCGAAGAGGATTACCAGCAATGGGTGGGCAATCAGGGCAAGAAGCGCCACATCGTTACCCTGCTGACCCGCAAGGTCACCGCCGGCCAGTTGCAGGCTGTGAGCTCGATCACCGCCAAATACGGCCTGAACATCGACCATATCGACCGTCTGTCGGGTCGCATGCCGCTGGACACCCCGGCTGACAAGGGCAAGGGCTGCATAGAGTTCTCCGTACGAGGCGAAGCGGCCGATCCGCAGGCCCTGCGCGCCGAGTTCCTCAGCGTGGCTCAGGAGCTGAACGTCGACATCGCCTTCCAGGAAGATTCGCTGTTCCGTCGCAACCGTCGTCTGGCGGTGTTCGACATGGACTCGACCCTGATCGAAGCCGAAGTCATCGACGAACTGGCCAAAGCCGCCGGCGTCGGCGACCAGGTTTCGCAAATCACCGAGCGGGCAATGGCCGGCGAGCTGGATTTTCGCGCCAGCTTCAAAGAGCGTCTGGCACTGCTCAAGGGCCTGGATGTCAGTGTGCTCGATTCGATCGGCGCCTCGCTGCGCCTGACCGAGGGCGCCGAAACCCTGTTTGCCGAACTCAAGCGCCTGGGCTACAAGACCGCGATTCTGTCGGGCGGCTTCACCTACTTCGCCAAGCAATTGCAGGCCAAACTCGGTATCGACTACGTGTTCGCCAACGAACTGGAAGTGGTCGACGGCAAGTGCACCGGCGTGGCAATCGAGCCGATCGTCGATGCCCAGCGCAAGGCCGATCTGCTGAAGCAGCTGGCTGAAAAAGAAGGTTTGCGTCTGGAGCAGACCATCGCCGTGGGCGACGGCGCCAACGACCTGCCGATGCTGGCGATTGCCGGTCTGGGCGTGGCGTTCCGCGCCAAGCCGCTGGTCAAGCAGTCGGCGAAGCAGGCGATCTCGACCCTGGGGCTGGATGGCGTGCTGTACCTGCTGGGCTTCCGCGATCGCGACGGACAGCTCTGACGTCGGCGCAGGATCGCAGCCCTCGGCTGCGGTCCTGGCTCAAAGGGATTTCCACAACGAGTCGAAATCTTCCTCGCTTCCGCCATTCTGCGCGGCCTCCAGCGAGCGATAGGCAAACTGATTGAAACTGTGAGTGCTTGCCACCCGCCGATCCAGCCCGGCGCGGTGCTCTTCACCCTGGGTGTTGATCAGCACTTTATTGCCTTCCTGAAACGGCAGCCGTGGCGCCAGTAACGTCGCCGGCAAGTCGATCGCACTGATTTCCGGCAATAACAACCCTCGCAGGTAATGGCTGTGATCATCCCGGGTGCGCACCAGCTGCAAGCCGCAGGGCTGAGCGTGGGGCGCCACCAGTTCGATGCCCATTTGCGTACCGGCGCCGCGCACCTGGCGGATCCAGCGCACCACGGCAATGCTCCAGCCCTGATTGAGGCTGTCCTGAATCCCGACCATTTCCCCGGCCTGCAATTCGGCAGGTACTTCCTTTGGCCAGGCCAGGCAGTAACCGCCGGGGCTGTGGTTGATGACGGGCAAGGCATAAGTCGGATAATGCGGCGGGCTGTCGGTGCCGCTTTCGTCGTCGGCCAGCGGTTCGTAGCGGATTTCCTCGTAGGGCAGCAATTCGTCGGACGTACCCTGTGGCGCGGCATCGAACGCCTGGCTCCAGCTGTCCTTTTCCCCCTGAACCACCGCGCGGCTGAAATTCGCCGCACGGGCGCCGGGGTGCTTGAGCAATTCGCTGAAAGTGCGTTCGCCGCCGAGGTAGAAGTGCAGGGCGCTCATGCCGACGCACACGGTCAGGTTGCCCTGGCCGACGGTGCGCTGAAAGCTGCGCTCGGCGGTTTCGCCCCAGGTCGCGTGCAGGTGTTGCAGGGTGTCGAGGGTCAGGCCGGCCGGCACGGGCAGCGGCGTCGTTGTGTCCTGATGCTGAAGGTGCGCCTCGATGGCATTCACCAGCGGTTGCGGATCAAAACCGAGCAACCCTGCCTGTTGCTCGCTGCGAAACTGCGAGCGGTAACGCGGGCCGGCGTCGATGTCTGCCGAGACCGCGAACAAGCCCGCGCCCGGATGGGCGGGCTGCAGCTTCAGCCACGCGCTCCAGGGTTCCACCACCTGGGCCAGGCGCGCGATCTGGTTCTGTCGCAACTGATTGCAGCGAGCGCTGCCCAGCAACAGGGCCGCGAGGTAGGTCTGCTCGACACTCAGATCTACGGTCAGACTGGCGAGGTCGTCGCGTACCCGGCGATGCTGCAGTTGCAGCTCGCAGGCGCAGCGAAACAATTGATGCAGTTCGAACCACAGCTGTTCCGGCGCCGGGCTGTACAACTGCGTGGCGCGAACCAGTTGCCCTTTCAGCGCGTGGGCCGCCCGCTGCAGCGCTTCGCTCACCAGGGCTGCACGATCCCGGGAGAACTTGGGCGCGATCCGCAGAATGATCTGTTTGTAACCGATGGCCAGCTGACTTTGCAGGGCCTGGCTCAGGTTGCTGATCTTGCGTGAACGCTCATCAAGCATGATCGCCTGATGCAGAAAATGCCGTTCCAGGTGCTGGCAGACGAAATACACCTCAGGCCGCAACAGCTCAAGCAAATGCAAGCGGTTGTCGCTGGGGGTCAGCAGTTGATTGAGTTCGTTGAGGCCTTGATACAGCAGGCGCGCGGTTTCGCCGATGTTGGCCTTGGGCAGGTCGGCGATCCAGCGTTTGAGGTCGCGCGGGGTGGCTTCACAGAAGGACAGGCGCAACTGCGTGGGCGTCGGGGCGCTCAGTGGTGGTCGGGATCGTGGCTCACTCATGCCGTGACAAGCTCCGGCGGCGAATAGGGCAATGCCCAAAACTCTAGCAGTTGTGGTCTGTTTCGCAGGTGTTTGTCAGGGTTTTTTACCGTTGGTCTACTGGCCTGGTGCCATTCCCGCAGGCGCTACTAGTCTCTCAGACGTGCGATCGGAAACGCACGGTTGCACGGCCTGCCGTCAACGTCGGGGCAGGTCTCCCGAAACTTCAAGGAGATGAGGTTCATGTCTAAATACGCAGTGGCAAATCAATGGGGCGGTAGTTCGGCACCTTGGCATCCGGGTGGAACCTGGGTGCTGGGCGCGCGGGACAACCAGAACGTCGTCGCGATCGAGATCAAGTCCGGCGACGGTGGCAAAACCTTTACCGGCACCATGACCTACGCCGGTGAAGGCCCTATTGGCTTCAAGGCTCAGCGCACTGGCCAGAACCAGTACAACGTCGAGAATCAGTGGGGTGGCAACGATGCCCCCTGGCATCCAGGTGGCAAGTGGGTGATCGGCGGGCGGGATAACCAGAACGTTATCGCGTTGAGCGTCACGTCGAGTGACGGCGGGAAAAACCTCAGTGGCACCAATACCTACGCCAACGAAGGGCCGATCGGCTTCCGTGGGCAGATAGAGTAACGGCGCCACCCAGGTCGTGTCCGCCCCTTCGCAGACGTGCGAAAGGGCGGATCAACCGGTTCATGCGTTCGACAGTGCCAAGGCCTGGCCCATCTGTACCGGCGAGCCGGCCTTCAGTTCTTCAACCCACTTCACCTGATCCGGCCCGAACAGCACGATCGCGGTCGAACCCAGTTTGAAGCGCCCCAGTTCCGCACCTTTTTCCAGATGGATCGGCGCACGGGCGGCTTCGTCGTAACGGAAGGTTTTCAGTTCGCGCTTCGGCGGCGTGACCAGACCGGCCCACACGGTTTCGATCGATGCCACGATCATCGCGCCCACCAGCACCACGGCCATTGGCCCGCGCTCGGTGTCGAAGATGCACGCTACGCGCTCGTTACGGGCGAACAGTTCCGGAACGTTTTCCGCGGTGGTCTGGTTGACCGAGAAGATCCGGCCCGGAATGTAGACCATTTCGCGCAGGGTGCCGGCCAGCGGCATGTGCACGCGGTGGTAGTCCTTCGGCGACAGGTAAACAGTCGCGAATTCACCGCCCATGAACGGCGCCGCATTCGCCGCATCGCCGCCCAGCAGTTCCAGCACGCTGAAGCTGTGGCCCTTGGCCTGGAAGATGCGGCCGTGTTCGATCGGGCCGAGCTGGCTGATCGCACCGTCGGCCGGGCTGAGGATCGCGCCCGGGGTCTGGTCCAGCGGACGTGCGCCGTCTTTCAGCGCGCGGGTGAAGAAGGCGTTGAAATGCTCGTAAGCGGTGACGTCTTCAACCAGTGCCTGCGACATGTCCACTTGATAACGCTTGGCGAACCAGGTGGTGAAGGCATTCTTGAACCAGCGCACGCGGCACTCTGCGACGCAGCCGGCCAGGCGCGACAGCAGGTGATGAGGCAGCAGGTACTGGCTGATGATAAACAAACGCTCTTTCATGACTGTCCTTAAAAATCCTTAAAGCTCGACGGGGGTGTCGGGGTGGTTGCCCCATTCGCCCCAGGAACCGGCGTAGCCCTTGACCCGCGGATAACCGAGGGCCTTGGCCACCAGATAAGTGAAACCGGACCGGTGATGGGTCTGGCAGTGGGTAATGATTTCTTTGTCTTTGGTGATCCCGAGGCTTTCCAGGATCTGCGGCATGTCGGTGCGGATGCGCAACTGGCGCGCCTGATCCATGCCCGCCGTCCATTCGAAATTGACCGCGCCGGGGATGTGCCCGCCCTTGGCTGCCAGGACCTTCTCGCCGGAATACTCCAGCGGCCCGCGAGCGTCCCAGATTGCCAGGTCGGCGGCGCCGAGACGGCTTTGCAGGTATTCGCGGGTGGCGGTCGGTTCCTCGTGCAGGGTCAGGGCAACCGGGCCACCCGCCGCCGGAGGAATCTGGATCGACATCGGCGAACCTTCCGCCAGCCACGCCGGCAGTCCGCCGTCGAGGTAGTGATACTTGTCGTGGCCGATCACGTCGAGCAGCCAGATGAAGCGCCCGGCCCAGCCGCCGCCTTCGTCGTCATAGACCACGTAGACCGCATCTTTGCGATGACCCAGCTCACCGAACAGTTCTTCGAGTTTTTCTTTGCTCGGCAACAGGCCCGGAGCCGGCGCCTGACCCAGCTGGGTGCGTTTCGGATCAACAAAACGTGCGCCGGGAATGTGTCCCTCGGCGTAGCGGGCGGCACTGGTCAGATCCACCAGAATCAGATCGCGGGATTCGAGGCGCGGCAGCAGGTCGCTCGGCTCGATCACCAGGGCCAGGCCAGAGAAATCAGACATGTGAGGTCTCCAGAGCACAAAGGGGAAGGATTGTAGCTGTCATTGGCCGCGCTGGCTAAAACTGTGCAGGGCTTTCTCGATGCACTGCGCGGTTTTGCCGAAGGCTTGCACAGTGATGTCGGCGAACGGCCCGCCACCCTGGTCGGCGACCACGATCATGATCACCCGGCCGTTGTTCACCAGCGAGCGCAGGAACAGGTGTTCGCCACGAAACAGCGCGCGCAGCGAGGGCGGCAGCAGGGCGGAAAACTGGGCGTTGTTGTCCGGGGTGATCCGCACTTGCGCCTGCTGCGTGAGCAAGCGTTGCAGCACCGAACTCTGGCTGACGACGAAATTGAGCGCAGCGGCTTCCTTCGGCAACCCCGAGGTTTGATGGACGCGCAGATTGGCGTGGCTGCGGTCGGCCATCAGGATCATCACCCGGCGCATGCCACTGGCGACCAGCGCATCGCGGGCGGCGACGGTCAGGCTCATGGCGTTGGTGAAGCGGCTTGGCACGGCCAGCAGCTCGGCGCATTGCCGGCGCCACTGGGTCAGGTCTTCAGCGGACGGCGCCGCAGCCGGGAGCATTCCGGCGGGCAGGCGACGGGTGCCCCACGGCCACAGCAGCGAAACCGCCGGGTGCCACAGGTCCGGCATGGAATGATGGCGAGCGCTGACGGCGGCCTGTTGGTGCAACTGCTGTTGCACCTCGTCCATCGAGATTTGCAGGTAGAGGCTGGTCAGGTACTGCCAGCGCTCACTGTGCGGACTGTCCCAGGCCTGTTGCGCCGAGAGTGCCAGACCGTTGGCCAGCAGCACGGTATTGGCCGGTTGATTGAGCCAGCGACGCAGGGTCGGGTCGTCGTCGAGGCGATTTTGCTGGCGCAGCGGATGATCGACGTCGCGGGCAATGCGCAGGACTTTGACCAGTTCGCGCTGCTCGGTCAGCAGCAGCCGATAACCTTGCTGCACCCAGACCGGCAGACGCCAAGCTTCGACCAGCGCTTCGCCGATTCTCAGCAGGCGCACACCGAACAGCTGCTTTTCCACGACTCGCGCTGATTCGCCCTTGTGGATAACCCGTACTTCCCACTCTTCAAGCAATTTGGGAAAGGTCAGCGCCAATGGCCACAGCGGCGACAGAAACAACAGGCTGCCCCAATGAATGTCCTGCCACAGTCGCGCCAGGCGACTGGCGAAAAAACCGTTGGCCTGTTGCGTGGCGTGCTGGCTGATCATCTGCAACTGGCGCAGGGGCTGGGGGATCTGCGCGGCAGGTTCGGCGGGCAGGCGAGCCAGCAGTTCTTCGGTGCGGGCAAGGCCGAGGCGATTGATCGCCACTTCGAGGTTTTCCGCCGGCGCAGTCATGTTGCCGTGGGTGTGGCGGTTGGCTTCGCGGATGATGCTCAGGGCCAGCGCCGGGCTGTCCTGCATCAGGTCGGCGATGTCGCGCAACGAGCTGCGGTCATCGCGAATCGCCCGGCAGACCCGGTCATGGGCGTCTTGCGGCACCGGCAGGCGAACGCTGTCGAGCAGCTTCACCCAACCATCGAGTGTGGTCGGTTTCACGTGTGGGACGTTCGTTTCATTAGCCATGTCTGGACGAGATCTTCACTGACTGTAGACGCGCCCGGCATGGGCTAAATTGGCTTTTCGCCTGAACTGGCTATAGTCTGGCGCAGTTTTGCCGATAAGTAGAAGAAGAGATTTTTTAACTTCCGAATATGACCTTGAACCCGACTTAAACAAGTACCTTTCTACCTATGGCTAAAATTATCGGCATCATCGTCGTATTCGCGAGCGTGCTCGGCGGATACGTGCTCTCCCACGGCAAGATTGCCGCCCTGATCCAGCCTTTCGAGGTAATGATCATCGGTGGTGCTGCACTCGGTGCATTCCTCCAGGCCAACCCCGGCTACATGACGATGCACGTGCTCAAGAAATCCCTGAGCATGTTCAGTTCGCGTTTCAGCCACACGTTCTATCTGGAAGTGCTGGGCCTGATCTACGAGATCCTCAACAAGAGCCGCCGCGAAGGCATGATGGCCATCGAGGGCGACATCGAAGATGCCGCCGCGAGCCCGATCTTCGCCAAGTACCCGGCGGTACTGAAAGACGAGCGCATGACCGCGTTCATCTGCGACTACCTGCGCATCATGTCGTCCGGCAACATGGCTCCCCACGAGCTGGAAGGCCTGTTCGACATGGAACTGTACAGCCTGAAGGAAGACCTCGAGCATCCGTCCCACGCGGTGAACGGCATTGCCGACGCCATGCCGGGTTTCGGTATCGTTGCGGCGGTACTGGGTATCGTGGTGACCATGGCCTCACTGGGTGAAGGCGATCAGAAATCCATCGGTCTGCACGTGGGTGCGGCACTGGTCGGTACCTTCTTCGGTATTCTCGCGGCGTACGGTTTCTTCGGCCCGCTGGCGCACTCCCTGGCCCACGATGCCAAGGAAGAGCTGAACGTTTACGAAGCCATCAAGGCCTCGCTGGTGGCTTCGGCTTCCGGCATGCCGCCATCGCTGGCTGTCGAGTTCGGTCGCAAGGTTCTGTACCCGGCTCACCGTCCAAGCTTTGCCGAGCTGGAACAAGCCGTTCGCGGTCGCTAAGTCATGGAAAATAACCAGCCGATAATCATCAAGCGCGTCAAGCGCATCGCCGGCGGGCATCACGGCGGGGCGTGGAAGATCGCCTTCGCCGACTTCGCGACGGCGATGATGGCGTTCTTCCTGGTGTTGTGGCTGCTGTCCACCGCGACCCCGGAACAGAAGATCGCCATCGCCGGTTACTTCAAGGACCCGGTCGGTTTCTCCGAGAGCGGCACGCCGTACATCATCGACCTGGGCGGCACGCCCACCCTGGCGCCGGAAAACACCCTCAACCCTGAAGTGAAGTCGCAACCGCAACCGGACAAGGTCACGGTCGACACCGAACAGGTTGAAGGCATGGCCGAACAGGTCGAGAAGGAACGCCTGGAACTGCTGCTGCAAGAACTGCAGAACAAGGTCGACGAGAACCCGCAACTGCAGAAGTTCAAGGACCAGATCCTCTTCGAGATCACGCCGAACGGCTTGCGCATCCAGATCATGGACGCCGAGAACCGGCCGATGTTCGACTCGGGTTCCGCACGGCTGAAGCCGTACTTCGAAGACATCCTGCTGGCCATGGCCGACACGATCAAAGCGGTGCCGAACAAGATCAGTATCAGCGGCCACACCGATGCCAAGCCTTATGTAGGCAATGGCGACTTCGGCAACTGGGAGCTTTCGGCCAACCGTGCCAACGCCGCCCGGCGTGCGCTGGTGGCGGGCAGTTATCCGGACTCGCAAGTGGCGCGTGTGGTGGGTTACGCCTCGTCGGCGCTGTTCGACAAGGAGAACCCGTTCAACCCGGTCAACCGCCGCATCGACATCGTGGTGCTGACCAAGAAAGCCCAGGCAGCCATCGAAGGTGCGCAAGGCGCCGACCCGTCGAAACCGGCAGATCAAGGCCAGAACGGCGCCGCGCCGGCTACCCCGGTCGACCCGAACGCCTTGCCGGCGGATCAGCAACCGGTACCGGCCCACGAGTTGCGCGAACGGCTGAACCTGTTCGACGACCCGCTGCCGAAACCGACAGAGCCGGGCGCAGCGGCACCAGCTCCGGCGCCTGCACCGGCCCCCGCGCCGAAACAGTGA
>NZ_CATKQA010000008.1:0-110354 GCF_949767575.1 Pseudomonas sp. IT-P2
GACTCAGAATCTGCCGTCAACCCTTAATTTGAGTTTTCTATCAAGAGAAGGAAAAAGACCGCTTCTATATAGACGGGGACTTGGCGAGTGCGCACTATATTGCCCAATACAACAGCTACTCTTCGGATGATGCCACGCAATGAACGATCAACCTCGCAGCCTTGCCTCAACTCTGTTCCCGGTTGGCCTGCTATTAATAGCCATGGCATCAATCCAGTCAGGCGCTTCGCTGGCCAAAAGCATGTTCCCTATCGTTGGAGCCCAAGGTACTACTACCCTTCGCCTGATCTTCGCCAGCGTGATCATGCTGTTATTGCTTAAACCCTGGAGAGCGAAGCTGACAGCCAAATCACTGCGCACAGTGATTATCTACGGGATGGCGCTAGGCGGCATGAACTTCCTTTTCTATATGTCGTTGCGCACCGTTCCGCTCGGCATCGCAGTCGCGCTGGAGTTCACGGGTCCGCTGGCAGTCGCTATCTATGCCTCGCGTCGCGCGATCGACTTTCTCTGGATTGCCCTGGCTGCCATCGGCTTGTTGCTGTTGATACCGACCGGCGCCACGACAACGGGTATCGATCTGATCGGTGCAGGTTATGCGCTGGGAGCCGGTGCGTGCTGGGCCTTGTATATCCTGTTTGGCCAGAAGGCTGGAGCAGATAATGGCGTGACCACCGCGGCGCTTGGCGTGATGATCGCAGCCCTGTTCGTCGCCCCCATAGGCATCGTCCACGCCGGCAGCGCACTGCTGACACCCGCATTGATCCCGATCGCTATCGGGGTCGCGATCCTGTCCACAGCTCTCCCCTACACACTGGAAATGGTCGCCCTTACCCGCATGCCCGCCCGCACCTTCGGCACGCTGATGAGCATCGAACCGGCCTTCGGCGCACTCTCGGGTCTGTTTTTCCTTCAGGAATACCTCTCTTTGTCACAATGGATGGCGATCCTGTGCATTATTCTGGCCTCCGTAGGAGCAACCATGACGATGGGCAGCACCTCTAAACCCGCCATCGCGGCAGATTGAAAGAGGATTTTACGAAGGTCTGGCAATTGGCGTTCATTTAGGCCATGTTTAGCCTCGCAACCCAGTGCCAGACATGGATTTTTTCGGATAGGGATATCGGAACGCTTCAAGCGAGAGCGCATACAGGCAGACCCGAGCGTCAGACTCGAGGCGGCCATAAGGACGGTAATGAAACGAATTTTGATACTGATCGCCATACTCGCCGTTGCGGGCTGCGCGGCGACGTCGAAGACCCAGGTCAAACACGGCAAAAAAGGGCTGCACATCAACTGTTCGGGGTTGTCCTCCTCTTGGGACAAGTGCTACGCCAGTGCCGCGAACTCTTGCGCGCCGAAGGGCTACAAAGTCATTGCAAAATCTGGCGACACCGTGGAAGAGCCAGGTGATTATCCCTTTGGCCTCAACCCCGCCGGCTATACCAGCCGTAGCATGATCGTCATCTGCAAATAAATCATCGCCCCTACTGCGTTCGCGAAGCGGCGAGCTGGATCCCGATCTCTTCACGGCATGAATCCAGCACCCGCTGCTGAATCCTGGGCGACGCCAGCATACGCGCCACCACCAGTGCTCCGACGCATTGCGACAGAATTGCCCAGGCCAGGCTGTCACTTTCCAGAATTTGCGCCCAATTCTCCTGAAGTTTGCAAATCCACAGCTCGGCCTGCTCCCGCACAACAATATCGGACCGCGCGATCTCGGCGCCCAACGCAGGCAATGCGCAGCCCAGATCAGGCTGCTCGACATGGGCCATGTTCAGATACAGTTTCAAGCATCGCTCCAACCGTTCGCGATCCTGCGTACCCTGCCCGCCCAAGCGCTCCAGACTCTGGCCCAACTCGCGTTCGACGATCGCCGCGAACAAGGCGTCCTTGGACGAGAAATGACTGTAGAACGCCGCCCCGCTCAAGCCGATCGCCTTCATCAGACCATCGACGCCCATTGATGAAAACCCATTTTTTTTCGCAGACAACGAGCTGCTTTGCAGGAGCTTTTCTTTGGTTTCCAGCTTGTGACCGGCGGAATACCGCATGTTTTGTCCTCACATTGAGTGCCTTGACGCTGAGCAAATCCTAGCATAACGTTCGTTCACTTAACGATCGTTTACTAAAGGGATCCACCCATGAATAACAAGAAGGTCGTATTGGTTGTCGGTGCAGGTGATGCCACGGGCGGCGCCATTGCCAGGCGGTTTGCCAAAGAAGGTTTCATCGCTTGCGTCACGCGGCGCAGCGCCGACAAATTGCAGCCCTTGGTGGAAGCCATTCAGATGGACGGCGGCGAAGCCCACGGTTTTGCGTGCGATGCGCGCAAGGAAGAAGACGTAATTGCACTGATTGAAGATATCGAAACCCGCCTCGGACCGATTGAAGCGTTCGTTTTCAACATCGGCGCTAACGTGCCCTGCAGCATTCTTGAAGAAACCGCCCGCAAGTATTTCAAAATCTGGGAGATGGCCTGTTTCTCCGGGTTTCTCAATGCCCGGGAAGTCGCCAAACGGATGGTGACCCGCCGTCGCGGCACGATCCTGTTTACGGGTGCCACCGCTGGTCTGCGGGGCGCCTCGGGTTTTGCCGCATTCGCGGGAGCCAAGCACGGTATCCGGGCTCTGGCACAAAGCATGGCCAGAGAGCTCGGCCCGATGAACATTCATGTCGCCCACGTTGTGGTCGACGGTGCCATCGATACCGATTTCATCCGCGACAACTTCCCTGACAAATATGCCACCAAAGATCAGGACGGTATCCTCGACCCCGAACACATTGCCGAGAACTACTGGTATCTGCATAGCCAGCCACGGGACGCCTGGACGTTCGAACTGGATCTGCGTCCGTGGAATGAACGCTGGTAATCCCACCAAGAACAAAAACAGAGTGCAGCGAACATGAGCAAAACCGTGGAGTTCTATTTTGATCTCGGCAGCCCCGCCACCTACCTGGCGTATACCCAACTGCCGAAAATCTGCGCTGAAACCGGCAGCCAGTTGATCTACATTCCGATATTGCTGGGCGGCGTCTTCAAAGCCACCGGCAACGCGTCGCCGGCAATGATCCCGGCCAAGGGTCGTTACATGTTTCAGGACCTGGACCGCTACGCCAAACGCTACGGCGTGCCCCTGAAATTCAACCCGCATTTCCCGATCAATACCCTGATGTTGATGCGCGCGGTCACCAGCATTCAACTGCGTTATCCGGATCGCTTCCTGGCATTCATCGATTGCCTGTTCAAAGCGCTGTGGGTTGAAGGCCGCGCCCTCGATGAGCCGGCAACAGTTGCCGCCGTGCTGACCGAACATGGCTTCAATCCTGAAGAAGTACTGGCGTTGACCAACGATGAAGCGGTCAAGGCTGCGCTCAAGGACAACACCGAAACCGCCGTGAAGCGTGGCGTCTTCGGTGCGCCGAGCATGTTCATCGACAACCAGTTGTTCTTCGGTCAGGACCGGCTCGACTTCGTTGTGGAAGCCCTGCGTTAAATCTCCACAACCACACCAGTCCGCCTGGGTCAACGCGTTTGTCGACTTCATGACCCAGGCGCTGGCCGCAGCGCCCGAGCTTCAACCTGTTAAATAGCGGCAGTACGGGTGTTCAACCAATCCAGCGCCGCGCCCTCAAGCAACGGGCTCAGACGCTCGCGCACTTCGGCGTGATAGGCGTTGAACCACTGCTTCTCTTCCTGCGTCAGCAACGAGGGCTCCAGGCAGCGAGTGTCGATCGGGCACAGGGTCAGGGTTTCGAACTTGAGGAATTCGCCGAACTCACTGCTCCCCGCTTCAACGTTCATCGCCAGGTTCTCGATCCGCACACCCCAGCGGCCCGGACGATAAGTGCCCGGCTCGATGGAGGTGATCATTCCAGGCTGCATGGCGGTTTGTGGCGCCGGCGCCGCCTGATAGGCGATCACCTGCGGACCTTCATGCACGTTGAGGAAGTAGCCCACGCCGTGACCGGTGCCGTGACCGTAGTCCACGTTTTCGGCCCAGATCGGCGCACGGGCAATCGCATCCAGTAGCGGCGACAGAATGCCTTTCGGGAAATGCGCGCGGGACAAGGCGATCACGCCCTTCAACACCCGAGTGCAGTCACGTTTCTGCTCTTCACTCGGCGTACCGACCGCCACCATCCGCGTAATGTCGGTGGTACCGCCCAGGTATTGGCCACCGGAATCAATCAGCAGCAAGCCGTCACCCTCGATCACCGCGTGTTCTTCCGGAGTGGCGTGGTAGTGCGGCATCGCACCATTGGCGTTGAACGCAGCGATGGTGTTGAAACTCAGCGACACATAATCCGGGCGACGCTCCCGGGCGGCGGTGAGTTTTTCGTCGATGGTCAGTTCGGTAATGCGCTCACGACCCCAGGCCGAATCCAGCCAGGTGAAAAACTCGCACAGCGCCGCGCCGTCCTGCTCCATCGCCTGACGGATGTGTGCGGCGTCCGCCAGGCTCTTCTGCGACTTGGCCAGTGTGGTCGGGTTCAGGCCTTCGACCAGTTTCACGCCAGTGTCGAGGTTATCCAGCAGACCGCTGGTGACCCGCGCCGGATCCACCAGCAGGCTCGCGCCACTCGGGATCGCCCGCAAGGCGTCAGCGACTTCGCTGTAATCGCGCAGGGCCACGCCGTCTTTTTCCAGCACTGCGCGCAGCTCAGCATCGACCTTGCTCAGTGCCACAAAAAGCGTGGCTTGTTGCTGGCTGATCAGCGCGAAGGAAACGAATACCGGGTTGAACGACACATCGCCGCCGCGCAGGTTGAACAGCCAGGCGATGTCGTCAAGGGTGGCGATGAAGTGCCAATCGGCGCCGCGTTCCTGCAAGGTTTCGCGCAGTTTGCCGAGTTTCTCGCCACGGCTGACAGTCGCCTGCGGCGGCAGGTGCTGGTAGATCGGCGCGTTCGGCAACGCCGGGCGATCGCTCCAGACTTCCTTCAACAAGTCGATGTCGGTACGCAGACTGGCGCCCCGTGCTTCTAGCTTGCTGCCCAGCGTACGCGCCGACGCGACGGCCATCACCGCGCCGTCGACCGCAACCACGCCACCTTCCGGCGTCTGCTCGGCCAGCCAGTCCAGCGGGCTCGGCTGACCCGGTTGCAGTTTCACCAGCTCGATGCCGCTGCCCTTGAGTTCCTTGGTCGCCTGTTCCCAGTAACGGCTATCGGCCCAGACCCCGGCGAAATCGTTGGTGACAATCAACGTGCCGACCGAGCCATGGAAACCCGACAGCCATTGCCGGCCCTGCCAGTAACCCGGCAGGTATTCCGACAGGTGCGGGTCGGCGGACGGCACCAGCAACGCATGGATACCTTCGCGACGCATCAATTCACGGGTGTGCGCGAGGCGCTGGGGAACCGTTCCTTCGGTCAAAGTCTGGGTACTCATCATGTCTCCTGCCAATCACTTCATCGTTATTGTTCGTAGCCGTCAGGTCGGCTGGTTAAAGTCCTGTCGCCCAGAATGCCGGAGCACTGGCGCAGGCGGTCTTGATCAGATCTACAGCCTTGTCGATGTCTTCGGCGGTGGTGAAACGGCCGAGGCTCAGGCGAATGGTACGGCCGGCCAGGTGCGCGTCATGCCCCAATGCCAGCAAAACGTGGGACGGTGTGTTGCTCGCGGAATTGCAGGCCGAGGTCGCGGAAAACGCGATCGAATGGCTCAGCGCTGCCGGGTTGAACTCGCCTTCGCTGAAGGTCAGGCTCAAGGTGTGCGGGATACGTTGGGTGCTGCTGCCATTGAGGCGCACGCCGGGCAGGCTCAAGAGTTGTTCGAGCAGTCGTTCGCGCAACGCAACGATGGTTTTCTTCTCGTCATCGAAAGCGTCGGCGGCCAGGGCAAACGCCGAGCCCATGGCAGCAATCTGGTGAGTCGCCAGCGTACCGGAACGCAAGCCGCCCTCGTGCCCGCCACCGTGAATCTGCGCCTGCAAACGCTGTTGCGCACGCGGGCCGACGTACAGCGCACCGATGCCTTTGGGCCCGTAGAGTTTGTGCGCCGAAAACGACATCAGATCGACCGGCCATTGCGCCAGATCGATCGCGACCTTGCCGGCGCCCTGGGCCGCATCGACGTGGAACAACGCCCCGCGCCCACGCACCACTTCGCCGATGGCCGGGATGTCGTTTACGGTACCGAGTTCGTTGTTGACCAGCATCAGCGACACCAGAAAGGTGTCTTCACGCATCGCTTCGCTGACCGCTTGCGCGGTAATCAGGCCTTCGGCGTCCGGCACCAGATAGGTCACGGCGACACCGGCGTCCTGCAATTGCCGGGCGGTGTCGAGGATGGCTTTGTGTTCGATCTGACTGGTGATGATGTGCCCGCCGGACACACCACGGGCCTGGGCCACGCCTTTCAGTGCAAGGTTGTTGGATTCGGTGGCGCCGGAGGTCCAGACGATCTGCTGCGCCTGGGCGCCGACCAGTTCGGCGACTTGCCGGCGAGCGTTCTCGACCGTTTGCCGGGCCTGCTGGCCGAAGGCGTGGGAACTGGAAGCCGGGTTGCCGAAATTACCGTTGAAACCCAGACACTCGATCATCACCTGGATGACCCGCTCGTCCACCGGGGTGGTGGCGGCGTAATCGAAATACAGCGGACGTGTGTTCATAAAAAGACTCGCAGAGCGTGTTCCGGGATCAGGAGGCTCGTGTCTGCAAACGGCACGACGCAGCCTTGTGAGCTGCGTCCGGGTTCGAGAGCGTCATCAATACCTGATCGGAGGCCGTTAAAGAAGAACAACTTCATTTAAAAGTGCGTAGGAACGCTCCTGAACGCGACTTTAACAGGCATCGGGCCGGCGGTTGTAGCGCTGCGTCAGCTAAAGCTTTCAAGGAGTAACGGATACAGCGAAATCACCAGCAGCGCTGCCATGCCCCAGTTGAACAGCCGCAACCAGCGGCGATCCTTGAGCACGTTGCGCAGCAAGGTCCCGCACGCCGCCCAGACGCCGACGCTTGGCAGGTTGATGATGGCGAACACCGCCGCAATCACGATCACGTTGGTGAAATAGCCCTGCATCGGCGTGTAGGTGCTGATGGCACCAATGGCCATGATCCACGCCTTGGGGTTGACCCACTGAAAAGCGGCCGCGCCGAGATAGCTGATCGGTTTCGCCTCGCCCTGCTCGCTGTCGCCGACCGGGCCGGAGTGAGCGATTTTCCATGCCAGGTACAGCAAGTACGCCGCGCCGACATAACGCAGGATCGTATAAAGCAGCGGATAGGTCTGGAATACCGCGCCCAGGCCAAAACCCACCGCCACCACCAGCACGAAGAAGCCGCAGGTAATGCCAAGCATATGAGGGATGGTGCGGTTGAAACCGAAGTTCACGCCCGATGCCAGCAACATGGTGTTGTTCGGCCCCGGTGTGATCGAGGTGACAAGGGCAAACAGGGCAAAGCCCAGCAACAGGTCGAGCGAGAGGGTCATGGCAGGCAGTCCGTCAGGGTCATTCAGGTGTTGACCCTATCCCACGGCGCCGCGCAAACCCACGGACAGTTGGGTAAAACTTCGAGCAGTACAGTTTGCTATCAGCTTGGACGACCGTGCAGCTGTACGGCCCGCTCGGCGCTCATTTCACCCTTGGTATCGAAACCGAATGTCTTCTGTGGCTGGCCGAGCAATTCGGCTTTTTTCGCGTGGTATTCCTCGAAGGACAGACCGCGACGGTTCAGCGATTCAAGCGCCAGTTCGCGGGTTTCCTCCGCCGTGTAAGGGCGCAGTTCCGGGGAACCATGGCTCGCGCAACCGGCGAGAACAGAGACAGCGAGCATCAGCGAAACAGTCAGTAAACGATTCATGGGAGCGTCCTGGCGAGCAGTGTGGGTCGATGGAGAAAGGCTACGCCCGGGCACGCTTTGGCAGAAATCAACGCTCTCAATAGTGGCTATCAGAATTCGGGCAGGATTCGCTCTGCATATTCTCAAAAGACCTATCAATATCAATTAACAGTCTTTTACGGAATAAAAGTCAGCCTTTATAAATCCTTCATCGCGTTCGGCACTGTTGCTCCAGCAACTGTTTCCCAGGCAACAGCGGTTCAACAAACCCGCCTGAAAGTCACACGAGCACAGCCGCCGACAACGCTCAAAGCCCCGGAATACGGGCCTTACAGGAATTGGTACAGCGCTTGCTCTGCTCCAGTGACTACTCACTGCTCGCCGAGCAACTGTTGAAAAAGGAACTGACCATGTCGCGTCCACTGAAAGTCGTCGCCCTGTCCGGCGGAACCTGGCGTCCGTCCCGCACCCTGGTGCTGACCCAGGCCCTGCTGGCCGAATTGTCCGGGCACTTGCCGGTCGAGAGTCATCTGATCGAACTCGGCGACATCGCCCGCCCACTTGGCGGCGCACTGTCCCGCCAGGAGTTACCGGCCGAGATCGAAGCCGAGCTGCAAGCCATCGAACAGGCTGACCTGCTGATCGTCGCCGCGCCGGTCTATCGCGGTTCCTATCCTGGATTGCTCAAGCATTTGTTCGACCTGATCGACCTGAATGCGCTGATCGACACACCAGTGCTGCTCGCCGCCACCGGTGGCAGCGAACGCCATGCGCTGGTCCTCGATCACCAGTTGCGCCCGCTGTTCAGTTTCTTCCAGGCCGTGACCCTGCCGATTGGCGTGTACGCCACCGAAGCCGATTTCGCCGACTACCAGATCACCAGCGAACCGCTCAAGGCACGTATCCGTCTGGCCGCCGAACGCGCCGCGCCGCTGTTCGGCACTCACATCAAACCGTTGCTGAAAATCGCCTGAGGAGCTGTTCATGGATGTTTTCTGGTTCCTGCCGACCCACGGCGACGGTCACTATCTGGGCACCACCCAAGGCGCGCGCCCGGTCACCCTCAATTACCTGAAACAGGTGGCGCAAGCCGCCGACAGCCTCGGTTACCACGGCGTGCTGATTCCCACCGGGCGTTCCTGCGAAGACTCGTGGGTGATCGCCTCGGCGTTGGTGCCGCTCACCGAACGCCTGCGTTATCTGGTGGCGATTCGTCCGGGGATCATCTCGCCAACCGTCTCGGCGCGCATGGCCGCGACCTTGGATCGACTGTCCAACGGCCGCTTGCTGATCAATGTCGTGACCGGCGGTGACCCGGACGAAAACCGTGGCGACGGCAGTTTCCTCAGCCACAGCGAACGCTACGAAGTCACCGATGAATTCCTCAAGATCTGGCGCCGGGTGCTGCAAGGCGAAGCGGTGGATTTCGAAGGCAAACACCTGAAGGTACAGAACGCCAAGGCGCTGTATCCGCCGGTGCAGAAACCCTATCCGCCGCTGTACTTCGGCGGTTCCTCCGACGCGGCCCACGATCTGGCCGCCGAGCAGGTCGACGTGTACCTGACCTGGGGCGAACCGCCGGCCGCCGTCGCCGAGAAACTCGCCGACGTGCGTGAACGCGCCGCCCGTCACGGGCGCAAGGTGAAATTCGGCATTCGCCTGCACGTGATCGTGCGTGAGACCGCCGAAGCAGCCTGGAAAGCCGCTGACAAACTGATCGAACACATCAGCGACGAAACCGTTGAAGCCGCGCAGAAATCCTTTTCCCGTTTCGACTCCGAAGGCCAGCGACGCATGGCTGCCCTGCACGACGGGCGCCGCGACAACCTGGAAATCGCCCCCAACCTGTGGGCCGGCGTCGGACTGGTGCGTGGCGGTGCCGGTACCGCATTGGTCGGCGATCCGCAGCAAGTGGCAGCGCGAATCAAGGAGTACGCAGACCTCGGCATCGAGAGTTTCATCTTCTCCGGCTATCCGCATCTGGAAGAGGCCTACCGCTTTGCCGAGCTGGTCTTCCCGCTGTTGCCCGAGCCGTACGCGAGCCTGGCCGGACGCGGCGTGACCAACCTCACCGGGCCGTTTGGCGAAATGATCGCCAACGATGTACTGCCCGCCAAAGCCAACGCCTGAGGAAGACCGAGTGACTGCCAAACCGCAAAGCACCCTGCTCTCCCCGTTGCAGACCGCCCGCCAACTGGCCGCCGAATTTGCCCTGACCGCCGTCGAGCGCGACGAGCGTGGCGGCACACCGAAAGCCGAACGTGACGCCCTGCGCGACAGCGGTCTGCTGGCCCTGAGCATTCCCACCCGTTACGGCGGCCTCGGCGCGCGCTGGAGCGAAACCCTGGAAGTCGTGCGCGAATTCGCCAAGGTCGACAGCTCGATCGCCCACGTCTTCGGCTTTCATCATTTGATGCTTGCCACCGTGCGCCTGTTTTCCCGCCCCGAACAATGGCAACCGTGGTTCGAACAGACCGCGCGGCAGAACTGGTTCTGGGGCAACGCGCTCAACCCGCTGGACACCCGCACCGTGGTCAAGGATCTGGGCGGCTGGCGCGAGTTTTCCGGCAAGAAGAGCTTCTGCTCCGGCGCCAGCGATTCGCAGATGCTGATCGCCTCGGCGGTGGACGAAAGCAACGGCGGCAAACTGTTGATCGCGGCGATCCCCAGCGGCCGCAGCGGCATCACCCTGCATAACGACTGGAACAACATCGGCCAGCGCCAGACCGACAGCGGCAGCGCCACGTTCGAACGGGTGCGGGTCGAAGAGTCGGAACTGCTGCTGGATCCCGGTCCGTTGAGCACACCGTTCGCCTGCTTGCGCCCGTTGATCGCGCAACTGACGTTCACCCACATGTTTCTCGGCATTGTCGAAGGGGCCTTTGAAGAGGCGCGGCAATACACCCTCAGCGAAACCCGTGTCTGGCACAAATCCTCGGTGCGCGAGGTGCGCGAAGATCCGTATGTGCTGGCCCATTACGGCGAGTTCTGGGTCGCCCTCGAAGGTATTCGTCTGCTGGTAGAACGCGCCGCCGCGTTGCTCGACGAGGCCTGGGCCAAAGGCCCGAACCTCAGTGCCGAAGAACGCGGTCACCTGGCCACGGCAATTGCCACGGCCAAGGTCGCCGCCAGTCGTCAGGGTCTGGATATCTGCAGCCGATTGTTCGAAGTCACCGGCGCCCGTTCGACTCACGCGTCGCTGCGTCTGGATCGACACTGGCGCAACCTGCGCACGCAAACCCTGCACGACCCGCTGGATTACAAGCTCCACGAGCTGGGCGACTGGGCGCTGAACCAGTCCCTGCCGGTGCCAACGTTCTATTCCTGATTTTCTTTCGTGGAGCGAGACCCCATGCAACTGCTGACCCTGCCGCCCTCACCCGCCCTGGCCACTTCGATTCGCGCCACCGCCCAGGTGTTCGAAGACCCGAAATCCCAGGCCCTGCTCGCGCATCTGCAACAGGTCGCACCGAGCGAAGCCAGCGTGCTGATCATCGGCGAAACGGGCACCGGCAAAGAGTTGGTAGCGCGGCACATCCACAACCTGAGCAACCGGCGCAACCGGCCGTTCATTGCAGTCAACTGCGGGGCGTTTTCCGAATCGCTGGTGGAAGCCGAACTGTTCGGCCACGAAAAAGGCGCCTTCACCGGTGCCCTCAGCGCCAAGGCCGGGTGGTTTGAAGAGGCGGATGGCGGCACCCTGTTCCTCGATGAAATCGGCGATCTGCCGATGGCGATCCAGGTCAAATTGCTGCGGGTGTTGCAGGAGCGTGAAGTGGTGCGCCTGGGTTCGCGCAAGAGCATTCCCATCGATGTGCGGGTGCTGGCGGCGACCAACGTGCAACTGGAGAAAGCCATCAACGCCGGGCATTTCCGCGAGGATCTGTATTACCGGCTGAACGTGGTCAATCTGGAGCTGAGCCCATTGCGCGATCGGCCCGGCGACATCCTGCCGCTGACCCGGCATTTCATCGAGGCCTACAGTCAGCGCCTGGGTTACGGGCGCATCACCATCAGCCCCGGCGCCGAGCACAAGCTGCGCGGCTACAGTTGGCCGGGCAATATCCGCGAACTGGAAAACGTCATCCACCACACGCTGCTGATCTGCCGTAACGGCGTGATTGAGCGCGACGATCTACGTCTATCCAACCTGCGCATCGACCGTCCCGACGATCAACACGCGGCCGCCGACGACTCACCGGAAGCGCTGCTGGAACGCGCCTTCCAGAAACTCTTCGAGCAACAGGCCGGCGCCCTGCATGAGAAGGTCGAGGACGCATTGCTGCGTGCGGCCTATCGCTTCTGCCATTACAACCAGGTGCACACCGCGTCCCTGCTCGGCCTGAGCCGCAACGTCACCCGCACGCGACTGATCAAAATCGGCGAACTGGCGGTGAACAAGCGGCGGCCCACGGAAAACCTGCAAGGCGAGCGCTTGATCCAGCTGTCGATCTAGCCGACCAGTTGGCAATGCAAGCCATCGTCGTGACTGCGAGCGATGCTGCTCAGCACCTGGAATGAACCGAAGGTCACGGTTCGCGCCTGATGAGTGCGGATCAGTTGCCAGAAATCCTGCTCGCCGGTTTCGAAACTCTGGAACGCCGCCTCCCCCGCCTCGCGGGACTGCCATTGCAGAAAGCTCAACACTCGCCGGCCATCGTCGCTGGCCTGGACGCTCGCGCTGACGAAGCCTGAGTAACGCTGGGCCAGACGTTCGGTCTGCAGCGCCAGCGCCGAGACCAGCGCCGGTTGCTGGCCGGGTTCGATTTCAAATTCGATCAATTGGGTAAAGCTGCGGTTTTTCGCTGGTGCTTGCATGAGATCCCCACTCGGTCAGGCGAATCTTGCGATTCGAAGGCCTGCAGGGTAAAACCTCGAGTTAACTAGAGGTCAAGGGGCATTTTTCAAATGATCACTGCGAAAAATCTGCACAAGCAACTGACCGTCGGCGAAGTTGCGGCCCGCAGCGGTGTGGCGGTCACCGCCCTGCACTTTTATGAATCCAAAGGGTTGATCAAGAGCCAGCGCAATGCCGGCAACCAGCGGCGTTATCCACGGGAAGTACTGCGGCGGGTGGCGCTGATCAAGGTGGCGCAACGCCTGGGCATTCCACTGGCAGAAATCGGCGAGGCGTTGAAACAGCTACCGGACAACCGCGCACCAACGGCGGCGGACTGGAAAGTGTTGTCGGAGCAGTGGCGGCGTGAGCTGGACGAACGGATCAATCAGCTGATGCTGCTGCGGGACCGGCTGACCGGTTGCATCGGTTGCGGATGCCTGTCGATGGAGGCCTGCCCGCTGCGCAATCAGGGCGATGTGTTGGGCGAGCAAGGGCCGGGAGCACATTTCCTAGATGTTCCCAAGTGAGGGTTCCAGAGGAACCCTCGGATTGATCGATCAGAAACCCGGCGCAATCTGCCCTTTGTAGCGAGTCAGAATGAACTGACGCACTTCATCGGAATTCAACGCCTTGGCCAGTTTCTGCAGGCCCGGGTCGTTGATGTTGTCAGGCCGTGCGACCAGAAACTCGATGTACAGGCTCTTGCCCTTCTCGACGATCAGTGCGCTGTTGGTGTCGATCCCGGCTTCCAGCGCGTAGTTGGCGAACACGAATGCCAGATCCACCTGACTCACTGAACGAGCGAGCAATGCGCCCTCCAGTTCACGGATTTTCAGGTGCTTGGGGTTTTCGACGATATCGCGCTGGGTGGCCAGGGTGTTGCTCGGATCCTTGAGTTTGATCAGCCCGGCCTCGTGCAACAGCACCAGGGCGCGACCGGTGTTCACCGGGTCATTGGGGATCGACACACTGGCGCCGTCCTTCAGCTCCGAAATGTTCTTGATCCTGGTCGAGTAGGCGCCGAACGGTTCGATGTGCACGCCGACCACCGGCACCAGATCGGTGTGGCGGGTCTTGTTGAAATCATCGAGAAACGGCCGGTACTGGTAATAGTTGGCGTCGAGGTTTTTCAGCGCCAGTTGCTGGTTGGGCTGGATGAAGTCGGTGAAGACCTTGATGTCCAGATCCACGCCTTCCTTGGCCAGGGTCGGTTTGACGAACTCGAGGATTTCCGCATGCGGCACCGGGGTGGCGCCGACGATCAGTTTTTCGTTGGCATGGGCGCCGAACGACAGAACGGCAGCCAGTACGGCCAGGGTCTTTTTCATGCTGTGCTCCAAGGCAGACTTGAGTGGCCGTCGTGGGGTGAACGTGGGGCCTTTATGGGTTGAACTTGTTTTTTCAGCGTCGGCTGTAGTGCGCCACCAGACGGTCGCCGGTCATTTGCAGGGCCTGCACCAGAATCAGCAGCAACACCACGGTGACCACCATCACGTCAGTCTGAAAGCGCTGATAGCCGTAGCGGATCGCCAGATCGCCGAGCCCGCCGCCACCGATCACGCCGGCCATCGCCGTGTAGTCCACCAGCACGATGGCGGTGACCGTCACCGCCGCCAGCAACCCGCCGCGGGCTTCCGGCAACAGGGTGTGGCGGATGATCTGCCAGGTGTTGGCGCCCATGGCCTGGGTCGCCTCGACCACGCCGCGATCGACTTCGCGCAACGCGGTTTCCACCAGTCGCGCAAAGAACGGTGTGCAACCGACCACCAGCGGCGGAATCGTTCCGGGCACGCCCAGCGAGGTGCCCACCAACAACGTGGTCAGCGGAATCAGCACGATCAGCAAAATGATGAATGGCAGCGAACGCAGCATGTTCACGATCACCGACAGCACCCGGTACAGGCCGACGGTTTCATGCAACTGGCGCTTGCCGGTGAGAAACAGCAGCAGCCCCAGCGGCAGGCCCAGCAACACCGTGAACAGCAACGCCGCGCCGAGCATGCTCAGGGTGTCGAGACAGGCCTGGGCGATGTCGGCCCAGTAAATGTGTTTGAACCACTCGGCCATGATCAGGACCAGTCGTGACGCGGCGGTTTGACGCCGTTGAGCAGCCAGTTGCCGACCACGTGGTATTTCCAGCGCACCGGGTCATGCAGGGTGTGGACCCGAGCATTGCGCCAGTGGCGGTCGAAGTTGTGCTTTTTCAGGGTCGAGCGGGTACCGCCGAGTTCGAACAGCTTGTTGCTGGCCTCGATGGCGATTTCGGTGGTCAGCACTTTGGCCTTGGCCACGGCCAGGGACGCCAGTGCGACGTTGTCTTCATCAGGCGCCGGACGTGCGGCGTCGAGCGCCCAGCCGGCGCGTTCAAGCAAGGCTTCGGCGGCTTCCAGACGGATTTCCAGTGCGCCGATCTGAATGATGGTCAGCGGATCTTCGCTGGCCTTGTCCACACCTGCATCGATCCATGGCCTCGCAAACTGGCGGACGAATTCCACGGTATCGCGCAACGCTGCCCGGGCAATGCCGGCGTCGATGGCAGCGGTGGTCAACTGGGCGAAAGGCCCGGCCAGGGTCGGGCTCTCGTAGGAACGGTACGTCGGAAACAGATTGAAGGGCGCCACTTGCAGATTTTCCGCCAGCACCGTGCCGCTGGAAGTAGTGCGCTGACCGATGCTGTCCCAGTCGTCGACGATCACCAGCCCTTTCGTACCGCGCTCGACGAAGGCCAACTGGCCCTTCTGCTCTTCATCCAGCGCCAGCACCGCCAGCCAGTGGGCGTAGAGCGAACCGGTGCAGTAGCCCTTGCGGCCGTTGATCACGTAGCCGTCGCCATAACGGCGGAGGGTCGCCTGAATGTCCTGCACGTTCTTGCCGCCGGTTTCCGACAGCGCATTGGCGAAGCGATGACCTTGCAGCGCCAGCTCAAAGAAATGCGCCTGTTGGGCCGGAGTGCCTTGCAGGCGGATGTCTTCGAGCAGGCAGTAATGGTTTTGCGGAATCTGCCCGAGGGACGGATCGGCGGCGGAAATGATCGCGATCACCTGCGCCAGCACCGCAAGGGACACCTGCGCGCCACCGTACTCCTTCGGCACGGTGATGCCCCACAGGCCACTGTTGGAATACAGGTCGACGATCTCGGCGGGCACTTCACGGCTGCGGTCACGCTCGGCGGCGTGTTCCTGCAAGACGGCGGCGACCTGCACAGCCACGCGCAAAGCTTCGGCGTCGTCGGCGATCCGGTGGGCGGCCGGCGGGTTGATCGGATAAACGGCAGATTCAGACATGGATGACTCTCGGTATCGGTGTTGTACCGGGTCATTGCAGCTTCTGTGCCTGACGCAAAGGCCTTGTTTTACGGGGGCTGCAGCGGAACTTCAGGGCGTCTGGCGATGAAAACTTGCGCATTCTGTTGCTTCGCTGTCGATGGCTGAACAGTGGGAGGCCTGCTCGTCGGCTACTCGGTCACGGCGGCGGCACGGATCTATAGTTGAGCGACCGGCAACCCCGGCGAAGGCACACCTTTAACCTCTAATAAAAACCAGGCAACAAATAACAGGGAGTACCGCCATGAGCGTCAAACCCATTCCCGAGGGGTATCACAGCATTACCCCGTACCTCGGCATTCACAAAGCTGCCGAAGCCATCGATTTCTATAAGAAAGCATTCGGTGCCACCGAAGTCATGCGCCTGAGCATGCCCGACGGCGGCATCGGCCACGCCGAACTGCGCATCGGTGACAGCGCGATCATGCTCGGCTCGCCGTGCGATCAAGGGCCGTTGAGCAATCCGGACACAGCGGTGTCGGTCGGTCTGCATCTGTACGTGACTGATGTCGACAAATCCTTTCAGCGTGCGCTGGAGGCCGGCGCCACCTCGGTGTCCGAGGTCAAGGATCAGTTCTACGGCGACCGCAGCGGCACGTTGAAAGATCCGTACGGGCATCTGTGGTTCCTGGCCACGCGCAAGGAGGATCTGACGCAAGAGCAGATCGAGCAGCGGGCGAAGGAGATGTTTGAGCAGGGGTAATGTGAATGATCGACCAGCATGGCGGTTGTCTGTAGAGCGTCAACTGCCTTGTTTGATGACCAAGCATCCAAAGAAGAACAAGGAGACTTGCAACGTAAAGGCAAAGTGCTATACCTCAAGATACGGTGTCCAGCATTCATCGAAACTGAATCAATTGAATACTGGCCGTCCGCCAAGGAAGGATCCCATGCTCCCATTTCGTCAGGTATTTCTGATTTCTTGGGCAGTTTTATCCGCCTCCGCGTCAAACTCGATACAGGCTACCGACTACCTCTGTAGCAGCGCCTCTAAAGATTCAGACTCGATTCCCGCTGCGCTACGTAGCGAAACACCGTTGATAAAATTCGCCCAAGTAGCAGATGCCAATAGTCTCAGGCGTTACCAAGTCATCGAATATCGAAATGGTGTTCTCTTGAAATCATTGGGCAATCAGCCCAGCCTCGCCGGACTGACTCGAAAAGGCGGCAACATTCAAAATTTTCCAAATCTACCCCCGCTCGATATGGAAAAAATAGAACTTCCACCTGGCACTATCGCATTGCAGGAGGAAGTTTTATCCCAACAGATATCTCCAGGATTGCTGGATACATTCCCTCTACATCCCCAAAACCAAAACCTCGACAAGGCATTGCTGGCATTCGGCCCACGAACAGATATCACTAGCCATACAATCAACACGCCAGATACAACGACACAACTGAGGGAGTCCATGAAAAATCCTGCCACGGCAGGCGCAGCAAAAACGCTCCTCGATTACTATTCGAAGCCAGAACTATCAACCTGTACGCAAAGCATCACATCTGATTACGTGGTTGCACGTTCTGCATTGAAAGGTACTGGCATAAAGTCCGTGCAAGAGATTTCGCGGCAATATCTGACCGATAAAAAATCGCTCTACGCTCAATATAACGATACAGACTTTCAAAAAATCATTGAAACGTATATCAGCTCCCTGAAAGCCATGGTGCTGAATTGCTATATACCTGCGGAGAACTCCCCTTTTGCCCAAAAACATGCCTTGCTCACCAAAATGGGTGAGATCGCCTGGGGGAAGAATGCGGCTTGCACCGGCTTGTCAGTCGGCAGTCCGATCTATGTCCTGACCGCTCGCCATTGCTTTGAAAACCTGTCCAATCATTCCGACATGTGGTTCAGGCCAGCCATGAGCAAGGACCGATATCAAATTTGTGCAATCAGCCAATCCAATGCCTTGACCGAGGACAAGCTCAACGATCTGTCGCAAGATCAGGTTCTTGTACGTATTGCACCTGGCCTGAAAGATCCCGGAGAACTCAATGTCCTGCTGAGATCCGCACTGCACTCAATGACCGATCAGAAAGCAGGTGTTAGTAACTCCCCGACCCTATTGACCCAAATCTCCTACATGCCGCTGGCCAACCTGCTTTTTCCAAAGACTTTCCCGTCAGGTTTCGTGCAAGGAAAAGCCGAGTTGTGCGCAGCAAAAGTTAAAGACACTGGATGTTTCAGCCATCTTTGCAGTGCGGAGTCGGGAGGAAGTGGCTCCGCCCTGTTTGTAAACGACGAATCAAAACTGACACTTGCCGGAACTCATATCGGACAGTCAGAAAACGACCCCACAGCAAAAGTCTGCGAAGAAGGCTTTGGGTTGAACGTAGCTACCTACATAAACAAAAAGTTACTAGAACCCTTTCCAAAAACCGTGAGATTTATCGAAAGCCAATAAGCCGAGGGAACGACCATGTCTGTAAAAAAAATTTTAGCTGGCGGTCTTGTGTTAATCCTCGCTGGCTGCAGCAGTCATTCAGAAATGAAGTCCACACCTGACAAACAAGTAGACTCCAGTTATCAGATGCGGGTCGGTTTTTCATCCGCGGACAACTGCCCGGTGACTCGAGGAAACGACAAGGAGTCGGCTGCAATTGCCGCCGTTGGAGTTGCAATAGCCGCTGAAGTTGCTGGCAAACTGGTTGGAAATGCCGTCGATGCGCTTGGAGACTACCTCAGTAAAGATCAAGCGATCAGTTATAAAGACAGTAGTCGCATGAATGGCTTTGCAAAATCGAGCAAGGGTGGAGAACTTAGCTCCAACGATGAAGAGGGGTGCATGATCATCGTAATCGCCAAGGACTTCGGTACTCCGGCGAATAATACATTCTCCTCTTACTTCACCGATCCCACTTTGCAGACTGCGAGTCCTGCAATCAATCGTGCCACAGGGGTCAATGGCCCGCTGGCGTTGTACCTTGAAGCGAGATTCAAGTTCAGTGGCGGAAAAGGCAATACTCCCACAGCTTTTACCTTCGTTCCGGTTTACTGGTATTACCCCCGATTCGTCACCCCCGACAGCTGGCGCTTCGGTTCCGAACGCGATGTATTGCTTCGCGCGGAGTTGAGCACCCCGGGAGCTGCTTCTCCTTTCGGACTGTTGGAGTTGCAGTGGAGCGCAGTTAAAAGCGGAGGCATAAGTAGCCAGTCCGTCGTGGGCAGGAAGCTGCCGTGGTCCCCCTTACCTGAAGGGTTGACGCTAGCTGCGTCCAAAGTGACTTCTGAAATCCAGAAACCGATTTACCCCGTCAACGTCAAAGCCATCTTCACAGAAACAGCCAAGCCTTATGTATTGCTCAAATACACAGGCGATGCTCTGAAAAACCAAAAAGCGACATTGAGCGGCGCAGCCGAGGAAAGCGTAACGCAGGCGTTTTCCCAACAGGCGCGAATCACTGCCAGACAGTCGGCCGTGGGGGATATCGAAAAAAAATATAACGACTACTCGACCGCCTACGACAACGCAAGTGCAAGCTACACCACTTATAAAAATGCCACCGGCATTGAAAAAACCAAAGCACTCGTGAGGGCCAGAATCGCTTATGAAAAACTGGACAACAGCGAAACCACTCTGCAGGCCGCCTATAACAATGCAGGAATTGGCTCATTTGAGCCCCTGCCGGCACTGACGCCTCTTCAATAGACGCACTGTTGGCAACACATTTCATGGACAGACAATTCACGGTTTGTGCCTTGCCCCGGAGGACAGCTGATTCCACTATGCAGACAACAATCTGAATAGAGGGTCAGCCTCCGATGTTTGCCGGATTCGTCAAAGACCAGCGCCACGTCAACGGTGTGGACATCAGCTACCGCATCAAAGGCAGCGGCCCGGGCCTGCTGTTGTTGCACGGGCACCCGCAGACCCACGTCATCTGGCACAAGATCGCCGAGCAATTGGCGGAGCGCTTCACGGTGATCGCCGCCGACCTGCGCGGTTATGGCGACAGCAGTCGCCCGCCGGCCGATGAGGCTCACCTCAATTACTCGAAACGCGAGATGGCCCGCGACGGCGTGGAATTGATGAAGGCGTTGGGTTTCGAGCAGTTCTCGATCCTTGCCCACGACCGTGGCGCGCGGGTTGCCCATCGCCTGGCGCTCGATCATCCCGCGGTTGTGCAGCGCATGGTCCTGCTCGACATCGCGCCAACGCTGGCGATGTACAGCCAGACCAATGAAGCCTTCGCCCGGGCCTACTGGCACTGGTTCTTCCTGATCCGCCCGGCACCGTTGCCGGAAACCCTGATCGAAGCCGATCCTGAAGGTTACCTGCGCAGTGTCATGGGCAGCCGTAGCGCCGGGCTCGCACCCTTCACCGACGAGGCATTCAGCGAATACCGGCGTTGCCTGGAACGTCCCGGCAGTGCTCGTGGGATCTGCGAGGATTACCGTGCCAGTGCCGGCATCGACCTGGAACATGATCGCGCCGACATCACGACTGGTCGCCACCTGAACCTGCCGTTGCTGGTGCTGTGGGGCGCCGAGGGCACCGTCGGTCGCTGCTTCGATCCGCTGAGGGAATGGCAACAAGTTGCCACTGATGTACGGGGCAAGGCTTTGCCGGCCGGGCATTACCTTGCCGAAGAAGTCCCTGAGCTGTTACTGACCGAAGCGCTCGACTTTCTACGCTGATCCTTTCCTTCAATCCGGCGGCACGCGCCGTCGGACTGCTTCGCCTCCCCCGCAGAAATCCGCCCACGCGACAGCGAACTGCAATCGCGAAACATTTACTTTCATATCGTTCATCGGGATTTGCTTCGGTCATCCGTCTTATAGAGATGCGGGCCGGTCGCGTAGGCAAAAGCCACGACCGGCCTTTCAGGGGACTCCCGTGCTGCGAAGCCCGTAGTACCGCTCCCTCTCACTGAATCAAGACCCGTCATCATGTCGAAGAAATCCCGCTCGAAACTGTGGTTCCTGGTACACAGCTGGCTGGCGTTGCCGATCTGGTTTTTCGTTCTGATCGTCTGCGTCACCGGCACCCTGGCGGTGGTCAGCCAGGAAATCGTCTGGCTGGCCAACCCGCAGATGCGCGCCAGCGCCCCTTCGGACGACGCACCATTGCTCAGCTATGATCAGGTCCTGGCCGCGATCAAGAAGGCCGAACCGCAGACAGTGGTGCAAAGCATCAGTCGTCCGGACGAATCGCACTTTGCCCTCGACGTCGAGGTCAGCTACCCCGACGGGCGTTCACTGACGGTCTACGTCAACCCGTACACCGGCGTCATCCAGGGCCCCGCGCCAACCTTCAACTTCAAGGCGTTCACCCGCGCACTGCATGGCTGGTGGCTGGTGCCGTTCACCAACGGCTTCAGTTGGGGCTGGTACCTGGTGTCGTTCCTCGGCCTGCCGATGCTCGCTTCGCTGGTGACCGGGCTGGTGGTGTACAAGCGCTTCTGGAAAGGCTTTTTCCGCCCGACCCTGCGCATTCGTCACGGTGCGCGGATTTTCTGGGGCGACTTTCACCGCCTCAGCGGCATCTGGTCGATCTGGTTCATCGCGGTGATTTCCATTACCGGCGTGTGGTTCCTGATCCGCGCCCTGCTGTTCGATTTCCAGATTTCCATTTCCAGCGAGCCGGTCATCCCGGCGATGTCCCGGGAAAGTGTGCCGATCTCCGCCGACGGCACACCTCCACCGCGGATCAGTCTCGACTCGGCCATCGAGATCGCTCAACAAAAGATCCCGGGGCTGGAAGCCAGTTTCGTCAGCCTGCCCGGCAACGCCTACAGCCACATGAGTGTCGGTGGTCGTGGCTGGTATCCGCTGATGTTCCAGACCGCCACGCTCAATCCTTACAACGGTGACATTGCCGCCTCGCGCCTGCTGTCCGACCGCTCCGCCCTGGAGTTCGTCACCGAATCGATGCGTCCGCTGCACACCGGCGATTTCGGCGGAATCTGGATCAAGCTGATCTGGTTCTTCTTCGGCCTGCTGCTGAGCATGATGGTTCTCAGCGGCCTGCTGATCTGGACCAAGCGCACCGCCCTGGCCACGCTCAACGCACTCAAGCGCGAAGACAAGAGAAACCGCAAGGTCGCGTCACGATCGACGTCCCGACATGAACCTTCGGAGGTGCGTCCGTGAGCCACATTGGAATAACACCACCGTCGCGCCTGAACCGGTTCTGGCACAAATGGCGTTTCCACCTCAACGTCCTGTTGCTGCTGATCCCGCTCGGTTTCATGCCCAAATACTTCGCCGATGCTTCGCTGTTTCGTGGTGACAGCGGACTGGGTGAACGGGAGATCGGCGAAATCCAGGTCGGTCCCTGGAGCCTGCGACTGGCCGAACTGCGCAATCAGGCCCCGATCCTGACCGGCCCCGCCGGCTACATGAAAGATTTCAGCGCCGCCCTCTGCGACGCCTGTGTCGACCACGTCAAGGCGACGTACCTGCGCATCGGCAAACCTCGCAGCCTGCGCGCGGCCGGGGTGATTTTCTTCGGCACGCCGTACCGCATGGGTACCCAGTTGCCGGTGCCGGAAAAAACCGCTGCCGACGCCGAACTGTGGATCACCATGGAAGGCTGGGACGGCAGCATGCACCAAGCCTCGATTCCGCTGAGCCAGGCCTCGCCTGCCACCCTCGCCTGGCTGAACAAACAAGGAGCCAAACCATGAGTCATGCCCAACGCCCCTTCCGCTTGCTCCTGAGCAATACCTTGCTGGTGCTGACTGCCGGTTTCAGCGCCGGCGTCCTGGCCCATAATCCGATGTGCGAGTGCAAGGCCATCGATGCCGAGCAGATCAAGTGCACCGGCGGTTTCTCCGACGGCAGCGGCGCGCCGGGGGTGACCCTCGATGTGATCGGCTACGACGAAACCATCCTGGTGCCGGGCAAGCTCGGCGCCGACTCGACCCTGACCTTCAAGAAACCCGGCGCCGAGTTCTACGTGCTGTTCGACGCCGGCCCTGGCCACGTGGTCGAAATCGACCAAGCGGATATCGAAGCCCCATGACCACGCCGACCACCCAGGTTGTCCGCCCGGCCGGTGCCGGGCACGAAACCCTCAATGTGCTGCTGATGTGCCTGCTGATTATCGCGGTTGCCGGCTCGGTAGTGACATGGCGCGGCGTTTCCCGCGAACCGGAGCCGGTTTCAAGCCATCAACTGGACGCCCGTCGCGACCTTGGCGCCAGCGAGCAGGGCATCTATGCGGATCTGCGCGTGACCCTCGACGAGATCCGCCTGCTGCGTGAAGAACAGCAAACGCTGCCAAGCCCGCAGAACCTGGCCGATGAAGGTTTTGCACCGTTCGCCCAGGACGCCAGCTCGGTCAGTCGTGGTGGCCATGCCTGGCAGTTGCTGGCCGACCGCGCCTACTTCGGCCACAGCCAGGCACCAGCCGTGGCCGGTTCGTTTCTGATGCGCCTCAACGCAGCCGACGACGCTGCGCCGGACATCTGGCTCAACCGCGCCACCGACCTGCAAGCGCCGAAAGACCTGTCAGACGCAGCGCTGACCGCTGCCGGATGGAAACAGATCGTCGCGCAATTCGATGCCGGGGTGACCCGCGAACATCGCCATTGAACCCTCGCCTTTACCGAGAGAAGACCGCTTGCCCATGCCTAGTTCATCTCAACGCCGTCCTTTCCTGCGCCTGCTGCTGATCGGTCTGTGCGCCTGCCTGCTGAGCCCGCTGGCCAGCGCCGATCAGGCCAAGCGCCTGCGCATCGGCATCACCCTGCATCCGTATTACAGCTATGTGGCGAACATCGTCGGCGACAAGGCCGAGGTCGTGCCGCTGATTCCCGCCGGCTTCAACCCGCACGCCTACGAGCCGCGCGCCGAAGACATCAAGCGCATCAGCGGGCTGGATGTGATCGTGCTCAACGGCGTTGGCCATGACGACTTCGCCGATCGCATGATCGCCGCCAGCGAAACGCCGAACATCAAGACCATCGAAGCCAACGAAAACGTGCCGTTGCTGGCCGCCACCGGGGTTGCCGCGCGCGGTGCTGGCAAAGTGGTGAACCCGCACACCTTCCTTTCGATCAGCGCCTCGATTGCCCAGGTCAACAACATCGCCCGTGAGCTGGGCAAGCTCGACCCGGACAATGCCAAGGCTTACACCCAGAACGCCCGCGCCTACGGCAAACGCCTGCGGCAGATGCGCGCCGACGCCCTGGCCAAGCTGACCCAGGCGCCGAACGCCGAACTGCGAGTGGCCACGGTGCACGCCGCTTATGACTACCTGCTGCGTGAATTCGGCCTGGAAGTCACCGCGGTGGTCGAGCCGGCCCACGGCATTGAGCCAAGCCCGAGCCAGTTGAAGAAAACCATCGACCAACTGCGCGAGCTGGACGTGAAAGTGATCTTCTCCGAGATGGATTTCCCGTCCACCTACGTCGAAACCATCCAGCGTGAATCCGGTGTGAAGCTGTACCCGCTGTCGCACATTTCCTATGGCGAATACACCGCCGACAAGTACGAAAAGGAAATGACCGGCAACCTCAACACCGTAGTGCGGGCGATTCAGGAGTCCGGCGCATGACGGCTCAGGAAAACCTCTCAATCACCCTTAACGGCCCGACCCTGGATTTCGCCGACGTCAGCCTGACTCTTGGGCGCACGACGATTCTGGACAAGGTCTCCTTCCAGGTGCAGCCCGGCAGCGTGCATGCGCTGGTCGGCCCCAACGGCGGCGGCAAGAGTTCGCTGATCAAGACCCTGCTCGGGCAGATGCCCCATCAGGGCCGGCTCAGTCTGCAATGGCCCGGCGAGCCCGGCACCATCGGTTACGTGCCGCAGGCGCTGGAATTCGACCGCGGCCTGCCGATGACCGTCGACGACTTCATGGCTGCCATGTGTCAGCGGCGCCCGGCCTTTCTCGGCCTGAGCAAACGCTACGCCGGCGCCATCGGTGATGCGCTGGAGCGGGTCGGCATGCAGGACAAGCGCAAGCGCCGGATGGGTGCGCTGTCCGGTGGCGAACGCCAGCGGGTACTGCTTGCCCAAGGCCTGATTCCAGCGCCGCAATTGCTGGTGCTGGATGAACCGATGTCGGCCCTCGACGAAGCCGGGATCCAGGTGTTCGAACGTTTGCTCGGTGACTGGCGTGCGGCGGGCATCACCGTGCTGTGGATCGAGCACGATCTGGAAGCGGTCGGGCGTCTGGCCAATCGCGTCACCGGCCTCAACCGCCGGGTGCTGTTCGACGCCACGCCGCAACAGGCCCTGACTCCGGAGCGCCTGCTGACCCTGTTCTCGACCCATCCACGGAGCGCTGCCTGATGAGTTACGAAGCCTTTCGTTTGATGGTGCAAGGCTGGGCCTCATCCGGTTACCTGCCGGAAGCCCTGGCCTATGGATTTGTGGTCAATGCCTTGCTCGCCGGTCTGCTGATCGGCCCGGTACTGGGTGGCCTCGGCACGCTGGTGGTGGTCAAGCGCTTCGCGTTTTTCTCCGAGGCGGTCGGCCACGCGGCACTGACCGGGGTGGCCATCGGCATTCTGCTCGGCGAACCCTACACCGGGCCTTACGGCAGCCTGTTCGGCTACTGCCTGTTGTTCGGGATTTTGCTCAATTACCTGCGCAACCGTACCGGGCTGGCCCCGGACACATTGATTGGCGTATTCCTGTCGGTGTCTCTCGCTCTGGGTGCCAGCCTGCTGCTGATTCTGGCAGGCAAGATCAACGTGCACATTCTGGAAAACGTGCTGTTCGGCTCGGTGCTGACGGTCAACGGTAACGACCTGCTGGTGCTGGCGATTGTCGGCTCACTGGTCATGGCGCTGGCCCTGCCGCTGTACAACCGGATCATGCTCGCCAGCTTCAACCCGCAACTGGCGGCGGTGCGCGGCGTCGCGGTGAAGACCCTGGATTATCTGTTCGTGATTCTGGTGACACTGATTACGGTTGCCGCGGTGAAAGTCATCGGCGCGATTCTGGTCGGTGCGCTGCTGGTGATTCCGGCGGCGGCGGCTCGTTTGCTCAGCCAGTCGCTCAAGGGCTTTTTCTGGTGTTCGGTGCTGATCGCCACGGTCAGCACGCTGTGCGGGATTCTTGCGCCGATCGTGTTCGACCTGCCGATTCCGTCCGGCGCCGCGATCATTCTGGTCGCCGGTATCGCCTTCGCCCTCGCCGCAATTGCCCGGGGCGTCGTCCCCAGTCTGAAAGGGAACCTTGGATAAATGGCTTTTTCATTACGACAACTTGCTCTGGCCATTGCCCTAAGCGGCGTGGTTTCGAGCCCTCTGCTGGCTGCCGAGAAACCATTGCGGGTGCTGGCCTCGCTGCCGATCACTTATGGTCTGGGCGAAGTCCTGATCAAAGGCACCGACATCAGCCTCGAACGCGCAGCACCGGCCAACCTGCCAGGCAGCCGCCAGACCGCCTACTTCACCGGTCGCGGCGCCCCGGCGCTGAGCAAACTGGCCACGGGCGCCGATGCAGTGATCGGCGTGCGCTCGCTGTGGGCCGATGACCCGCTGTACCCGATCGCCCGCCGCAGCAACATCCGCATCGTCGAAGTCGACGCAGCCCGCCCGGTGGACGGCGCCCTGCCCGGCATTGCCGTGCAACCGGGGCTCAAGGTCGACGGCCTGAACAGTCAGCCGTGGCTGGCGAGCAACAACATGGGGCGTATGGCTGACGTGATGGCGGCGGATCTGGTGCGCCTGGCACCGAAGGACAAACCGAAGATCGAGGCCAATCTGGCGGCGCTGAAACAGCGTCTGCTGAAACTCAGTGCCGACAGCGAAGCGCGTCTGGCCCGTGCCGACAACCTGAGCGTGATGAGCCTGAGCGATCACTTCGGTTACCTGATCGGCAGCCTCAATCTGGAGTTGATCGGACAGGACGCTCGACCGGATGCCGAATGGACGCCGGAGGAGCTGAAAAAACTGACCGCGACTTTGAAAGACAACGACGTAGCAGTGGTGCTGCACCACCGCCAGCCTTCGGATGCGGTGAAAGCGGCGATTGCCGAATCGGGCAGTCAACTGCTGGTGCTCAGCACCGATGCAGCGGATCCGGTGGCAGAGCTGGAAGGCAATGTGGATGTGCTGCTCAAGGGCTTGAGCGGCGCCTAAGGCCAGTTGCCCCCCCCGTTGATCGTTCCCACGCTCCGCGTGGGAATGCAGCCCGGGACGCTCCGCGTCCCTTGCGAAGCGGACGCGGAGCGTCCAATGAGGCATTCCCACGCAGAGCGTGGGAACGATCATCAAGGCCGATCTTCCAGACATGAAAAAACCCGCTGACCGTTCCCGGTTCAGCGGGTTTCTTTTTGGCTGAAGACTTACTGGGCAGCTGCTTGCGCTTCCATCTTCTGGCGCAGGCTCAGCGGACGCATGTCGGTCCAGACTTCTTCGATGTAGGCCAGACATTCCTTCTTCAGGCCGCTCTTGCCAACGGTGCGCCAGCCTTCCGGCACGGCCTTGTAGTCCGGCCAGATCGAGTACTGCTCTTCGTGGTTGACCACGACTTGAAAGAGGATGTCCTCGCGGTCGAATACTGACGTCATGCTGTGTCTCCATCGCTGTAAGGGTGGGCTGCACGACGGTGCAGCCGGGTATGTAGAAAGAACGTTCGACGCGGCGAAAAATTTACAGGCCGGCGGTCGCAGCGCTCAACGCACGGCCGAAGATCTCGGCGACGCGGTCGATTTCCGCGGCGGTGATCACCAGCGGCGGCAGGAAGCGCACCACCGCACCATGGCGCCCGCCCAGCTCCAGAATCAGCCCGCGCTTGAGGCATTCGCGCTGAATCAGCGGCGCCAGACGTGCGAAGGCCGGTGGATGCCCCAGCGCATCCGGAGCGCCGTTCGGATCGACCAGTTCGACACCGAGCATCAGGCCACGACCACGAATGTCGCCCAGTTGCGGGAAATCGCGCTGCAAAATGCGCAGGTGTTCGCTCAGGCGTTCGCCCATGGCGGCAGCGTGTTCGCAGACCTTGTGCTCGACCAGGTAACGCATCACCGCAGAGCCGGCGGCCATCGCCATCTGGTTGCCACGGAACGTACCGGCGTGAGCGCCCGGTTGCCAGGTGTCGAGCCAGTCGCGATAAACCACCACGGCCAGCGGCAGGCTGCCGCCAATGGCCTTGGACAGCACCACCACATCCGGGGTGATGCCGGCGTGTTCGAAGGCAAACATCTTGCCGGTGCGGGCGAAACCGCTCTGGATTTCGTCGACGATCAGTGCAACACCGGCCTTTTCGGTGATGCGGCGCAGACCGCGCAGCCACTCGATGTCCGCCGGGATCACGCCGCCCTCGCCCTGCACCGCTTCGACGATCACCGCTGCCGGCAATTGCACGCCGGCCTCGGGATCATTGAGCAGGTTTTCCAGATAGCTCAGATTGGCCTTCACACCTGCCGCGCCACCGAGGCCGAACGGGCAACGGTAGTCGTAAGGGAACGGCATGAATTGCACGCCGTTGCTGAGCAACGCGCCCAGTGGTTTTTTCGGCCCCAGGCTGCCCATCAGGCTCAAGGCGCCCTGGCTCATGCCGTGGTAACCGCCGGAGAACGACAGCACGGTGCTGCGCCCGGTGGCGGTGCGCACCAGTTTCAGCGCGGCTTCCACGGCGTCGGTGCCGGTCGGGCCGCAGAACTGGATTTTCGCTTCCTTGGCCAATGCCGGAGGCAGCAGGCCGAACAGGTCCTGAACAAATTGATCCTTTACCGGCGTGGTCAGGTCCAGGGTGTGCAGTGGCAACTCATCGGCCAGTACCTGCTGAATGGCCTCGATCACTACCGGATGGTTATGCCCCAACGCGAGGGTGCCGGCGCCGGCCAGGCAATCGATGAAGCTGCGGCCTTCGACGTCCTCGACGTACAGGCCCTTGGCGCGCTTGAGCGCCAGGGGAATCCGGCGCGGGTAGCTGCGAGCATTGGATTCCTGCTGGCTCTGACGGGCCAGCAACGGCGACTCATTGAACTGATACAGCGTTTCAGCCGACGCGGAGGCGATCCGGGCCGACGGCTCTTCGATAAGGCTGGTGGCGACTGACATCTCTCGACCCCTCAATACGCTATGGATAGTGACCAAAACTGCACACCGGGCAGGTGCGCGTTCCGGTCGCGGGGCGCACATGCAGGTTTTCCTGTTCTGGAAACGCACCAGCGTGTCGAGGATTTACACCCTTGATCAAATGTCAGGCCGACAATGCCAGCGCCTTGTGCATCGGCAGGGCCAAAATGCCGTGATGTGCAAAGGGAGACGCCGCTTCACGATAACCCAGACGCCGATAGAACGCCTCGCTGGTTCGCGTGCTGGCGAGCCTGACGCGAGGCTGGCCACGAATTCTCAACCAGCCTTCGAGATCGCCCATCAATGCGCGACCCGCACCGCGACGAAACCACTCCGGCTGCACATGACAAAACGTGATCTCGCCATTGGCCGCGGCCATGCCGACGCCGACCGGTTTGTCCTGCAACAGCGCAATATTCAGATAATGACGGGGATCGGCGAGCCACGCGCTGATGTGCTCCGCCGATTGTCGGCGGACCCAGCGATCGACCAGTTGTGGATCGTTGCGATGGTCAAGCGCGCAACCGACGCGGATCGAGCGTTCGAGAATCCGGCTGATGACGCCGGCGTCGGCAAGAGTGGCGGGACAGATGTGGATGGGTGCTTCCATGGCGCTGTTTCCCTCAATCCATTGAGTCAAAGGCTGGGGCGACAATACCGTCGCGGCCGGCGGATGACTAATGGAGAGAGGTTACATTTGATGTGCCCGGCAAACTGTCAGACCGGTTGCAGCGGCATGGTCAGCTCGACCCGCAAACCATCCGGACGGCTGTCGAAATGCAGGGTGCAGGCGCAGCGCTGAACGATCGCCTGGACAATCGCCAGCCCCAGTCCGCAGCCGGTGCTCTGGCCGTTGCGCCAGAAGCGCTGGGTCAGGTGTTGCAGATCGTCCGGGGCAATCCCCGGACCATGGTCGCGCACCACGAAACGCACGCGATTGGCGGTAGTTTCCAGGCTCAGATCCACCGCGCCGTCCGTCGGCGTATGACGCAGGGCATTGTCCAGCAGATTGCGCAGGGCCGCGATCGACAGCACGGCCGGCATTTGCAGTGGAGCTTCGGACAAGCGCTCGGGCAGGTGCAGTCTTATCCGCTGGCGCTGGTCGCCGGCCGAGTCCTGGATCGCCAGTTTCGCTACCTGCTCGGCGCTGCACTGCACACCGTCGTCGAACGACAGACTGCCTTCGACCCGCGCCAGCAACAGTAACTGCTCAAGGGTCCGATGCAGGCGGTCGGCACCCTCCTCGGCCCGGGCCAGAGACTGATCGCGGGCGCTGCCATCGGTCATGCGCGCCACTTGCAGGTGGGTCTTGATCGCCGTCAGCGGGCTGCGCAGTTCGTGGGCGGCATCGCCGGTCAGGCGACGCTCGCGCTCGATGGTCTTGCCGATGCGCTGGAACAGCTGATTCTGGGTTTCCAGCAGCGGTTTCAGTTCGCTGGGGAATGACTGCAACTGCAACGGCTCCAGCGAGTCGGCATTGCGGCGCATCAAGGCTTCGCGCAAGCGATTCAACGGTGCCAGACCCTGACCGATCCCCAGCCACAACAGGCACAGGCAGCCAAGCAACGCCACGCCGACCGGCACCGAGGCCGCCAGCAGAATCGACATGTTCAGGGCTTCACGCTCGATCACCCGGTCGGCGGTGGTGATCCGCACATCGCCCCGAGCCAGGGTGAAGCTGCGCCATGGCGCACCGTCGATCATTTGATCGTGGAAGCCCATTTTCTGGGCTTCCAGCGCCTGTTCCGGGTTGTTGTGGCTGCGTGCGAGGATTTCCCCGCGCAGCGAGCTGACCTGACAGGCCATGCCGCCGGGAATGTTCAACTGCTCGGCGCTGAAATGAGTGCCCTCGCCTTTGCTCGGGACAGCCGGCAATTGTTCCAGCAACCCGGCGACCATCCGCGCCGACGCCACCAGGCGCTGGTCGAGGGAAAACATCATCTGGTTGCGCAGGTCGCTGAGCATCCAGGCGGCCGCCAATGCCCAGATCAGCGCGAATGCGGCGCCGAGGGTCAGGCTCAGGCGCAGGCGCAGGCTCATCACTTGTCGGGTTCTCCGCCATCGGCCGGGCCCAGGCGATAACCCAGACCGCGCACGGTTTCGACGATGCCTTTGCCGAGTTTGCTGCGCAGGTGATGGATGTGCACATTGAGCGCATTGCTTTCCAGTTCATCGTTGAAACCGTAGACGCTGTCCTTCAACTGCTCGGTGGACAGCACCCGGCCACGGTTGTGCAGCAAGGCTTGCAACAACGACTGCTCGCGCCGCGACAGATCCACCGGACGCCCCGCCAGGGTGGTTTCGCGACTGCTCGGATCGTAAGTCAGCGCGCCGTGTTCGATCAGATTGACGCTGCGTCCGGCCACCCGGCGCAGCAGGGTTTGCAGGCGGGCGAACAACTCGCGCAGGTCGAATGGCTTGAGCAGGTAGTCGTCGGCACCGGACTGCAGACCGTCGACACGATCGGTAACCGAATCCCGCGCAGTCAGAATCAGGACCGGAATCTCCAGGCCTTGCTGACGCAGTTGTTGCAGCAACTTGAGGCCATCTTCGTCCGGCAGGCCGAGATCGAGCACCATCACGTCGAATTCGGCAACCTTGAGGATCGCCCGTGCCTTGGAGGCGGTGTTGACGTGCTCGACGGTCAGGCCCTGCGCCGTCAGCCCGGCGACGATCCCGCTGGCGATCAACTCATCGTCTTCGCAAACCAGTACGTGCATGGTGAGTCCCGTGGAAAAGTGCTGATTAGGCCGCTGGCCGATTAAGCCGACATTATGCCCCGAACGCCACCGCGACAAGGGCGTCGCGGTTAATCATCGGTTAATCGCCGCCGCCCATTGTGCCCCTCAATTGCACAGGGACAAGGCTCCTCCATGCGTCATTTTTTGCTGTTTTTTGCACTGTTGATTTCGAGTCTGGCCCAGGCAGGGAATGATCCTTTTGCGTCAAAACCGGAGTTTTTGCCGGTCGACAAGGCGTTCGTGCTGACCTCGGAGCGTCTGGATTCCGGCGAGACCCAGCTGTTCTGGCAAATCGCCGATGGCTATTACCTGTATCAGAAGCGTCTGAAATTCGACGGGCTGGCGACGGAAAGCGTCCCGGCCCTGCCCGAAGGCGAGTCCCACAGCGACGAGTATTTCGGCGAGCAACCGGTTTATCGTCAGGGTCTGGAACTGAAGATTCCCGCAGCCGCCACGGGCCAGATAAAGGTCAGTTATCAGGGCTGCGCCGACGCGGGTCTTTGCTATCCACCACAAACCAGAGTGATCGACCTCGGCGGCAAAGCCGCAGCAACGACAGATGAGGCGCCGGATCAGGCACTGGCCAGCGGTCTGCAACAGCATTCGCTGGGCTGGAGTCTGCTGGTGTTCTTCGGTCTCGGTCTGCTGCTGGCGTTTGCGCCGTGCTCGTTGCCGATGCTGCCGATTCTGGCGGGCATGGTCGTGGGCAGCGGCGCCACGCCGCGTCGCGGTTTCGCGCTGGCCGGCAGTTATGTGGTTTGCATGGCTTTGGTGTATGCGGCGATGGGCGTCATTGCCGCGCTGCTGGGTGCCAACCTGCAGGCGGGGTTGCAGAACCCGTGGCTGCTCGGGACGTTCGCGGCAGTGTTTGTGGTTCTGGCGCTGCCGATGTTCGGCTTCTTCGAACTGCAGTTGCCGGTGGCCCTGCGAGATCGACTGGAACACGCCTCGCGCAGCCAGCGCGGCGGCAGCCTGATCGGCGCCGGCGTATTGGGCGCGCTGTCCGGTCTGCTGGTCGGCCCGTGCATGACCGCGCCGCTGGCCGGCGCTCTGCTCTACATCGCGCAAAGCGGCAACGCGCTGCACGGCGGCCTGATCCTGTTTGCTTTGGGCATCGGCATCGGCGTTCCGCTGCTGTTGCTGGTAACGGTCGGCAATCGCTTCCTGCCCAAGCCCGGCGCGTGGATGAATCTGCTCAAGGGCATATTCGGTTTTCTGTTCCTTGCCACCGCGCTGCTGATGCTGCGCCCGGTGCTGGATCCGTCGCTGTGGTTGGGCCTGTGCGGCGCGCTGCTGTTGATCGCCGCTTACAGCGCCTGGAAACAGTCCGATGGCTTTGGTCGCGTGGCGCAACTGTTCGGTGCCGGTTCGCTGTTGCTGGGCCTGTGGGGCAGTCTGCTGGTGGTCGGGGCGGCGGGCGGCAGTGACGATCCGTATCAGCCGTTGCAGGTGTACAGCGCCGGCCGCGTCGGATCTGCGGTGCCCAGCGGCCACGAAGCCTTCACGACGATCAAGGATCCCGCTGCCCTGCAACGCGAGCTCGACGCCGCCAAAGCGCAAGGCCAGTGGGTATTGCTCGATTACTACGCCGACTGGTGCACGTCGTGCAAAGTCATGGAGAAACAGGTGTTCGGCCAGGCACGGGTGATGCAGGCCCTGAGCGATGTGCGCTTGCTACGGCTCGACGTCACCGCCGACAATGCCGCCAGCCGCGAACTGCTCGGCCGTTATAAAGTGCCGGGGCCACCGAGTTTCGTGTGGATCGGCGCCGACGGTGAAGAGCGCCGCAGCCAGCGCATCACCGGCGAGGTCGATGCCGATACTTTCCTGCAACGCTGGACCACCACCCGAGACGCCCGTTAATGCTGACCTTCACCCTCGGCACCTTTGCCATCGCACTCAACCACCTGCTGCTGATCAGCGCGCTGGCGCTGGCGACTTTCGTCGGCTGGCGGGTGGCCAAGCGCGGCGGTGACAACCCCGAGTCGGCGCTGTTCAGCCTGTTTCTGCTCGGCATGCTGGCGGCGCGCATTGCGTTTGTCGCTGTGTACTGGGGCCACTATCGCAACGATCTGTGGCAGATCATCGACCTGCGCGACGGCGGTTTTCTCGCCTGGCCGGGGGTGATCGTGCTGTTGCTGGCGGCGCTGTATCGCGGCTGGCGCCGGCCGGGCTTGCGTCGACCGCTGGGTTTCGGCGTGGTCAGCGGTGTGGCGTTCTGGGTGCTGGCGACCCTGTCGCTGAATATCTACGAGCAAGGCACGCGCCTGCCGGACATCACTCTGCGCAACGCCGCCGGGGAAACCGTGAAACTCACCGACTATCAGGGCGGGCCGCTGGTGATCAACCTGTGGGCCACCTGGTGTCCGCCGTGCCGCCGGGAAATGCCGGTGCTGGAAAACGCCCAGCAACAACGCCCGGACCTGACGTTCCTGTTCGTCAACCAGGCCGAAAGCATGCAAAGCGTCGCCACCTTTCTCGAAACCCAGGGTTTGAGCCTGAACAACGTGCTGTTCGACCGCAGCGGACGCCTCGGCCAGGCCGTGGGCTCCATGGCCCTGCCGACTACCCTGTTCTATAGCCCGGACGGTCGCCTGCTGGGCAGCCATTTGGGCGAATTGTCCAACGCCAGCCTGGCCCGTGCTCTGGAAAGCTTCGACACCCCGGCATCCAGCCTGAATCCGGCCACCTCTTCTTCAAGGAAACTGCCATGCCCCGCCTCCGCCACCTGCTGACGCTGACCCTGGGCGCCGCCCTGCTGCACTTGCCGTCGGTCCAGGCTGCTGAAGAACCGCCTGAAGCGATCAAGAAGATCGAAGCCAAGGGCGCCAGGATCGTCGGCCAGTTCGACGCGCCGGACGGCTTGCGCGGTTACGCCGCGCAATACCAGAACCGCGGTATGGCGCTGTACCTGACGCCGGACGGCAAGCACGTGCTGCTGGGCAACCTGTACGACGCCGACGGCAAGGACTTGAGCAGCGAGCCACTGCAAAAACTGGTCTACGCGCCGATGGCCAAGGAAGTCTGGGCCAAGTTCGAAGCCAGCAACTGGATTCAGGACGGCGACAAGGATGCCCCGCGCACCGTGTACCTGTTCAGCGACCCGAACTGCCCGTACTGCAACATGTTCTGGGAACAGGCCCGCCCATGGGTCAAGGCCGGCAAGGTGCAGCTGCGACACATCATGGTCGGCATCATCCGCGAAGACAGCCCGGCCAAAGCCGCCGCTCTGCTCGCCGCCAAGGACCCGAGCAAAGCCCTGGAAGATCACGAGAAGGCCGGCAAGGCCAGCACCCTCAAGGCCTTGAAGGACATTCCGGTCGCCGTGCAGACCAGACTCGCGGCGAACATGCAGTTGATGGAAGACCTGGACTTGCAGGCCACCCCGGCGATCTTCTACATGGACGACAAGGGCGAACTGCAACAACAGCAAGGCGCGCCGACGCCGGACAAACTGGCGAAGATTCTCGGCCCGAAATAACGATTTGCGGCTCCGGTAAATACAGCTGGAGCCATCACCACTCACTCGGCTCACATCGCTCAAGGATGTCATCCAGTTCGCCTGTCGCTCCGTGTTCAAGCAAAAACTGCGTCACCTCTTTCGACCACTCCGTGTCCGATACGATGCCGGCCCAGGCATGGGTTTTTGCCGAATGGCAGGGCCGATCATCGAAGTTGTTGATCAACGCCTGGTTCAAGGTTCGTACATCAAAACCCGGATTCCTTTCGCTTTGCAGCATCAGGGAATTGAACACCCGCTGTTGAGTGTCGGGATTGGGTGTGAGGGGGTAGGTTTTAGTTGAACTCAAAACGATAAACGTCGGTTTGACGTTTTCAGCCAGCGCGGCCTGCAATCGATAGTGACCGTCGATAATCACGTAAGAACACAAGGCGCCGACATACCACAGCAAGACAGGGGGCAGGCTGTCCTCTCTCGCCTTCTTGCGCCACCACTTCATACGCCCGGCATACGGATCGACCGTGTGCAGACCGATCAGATTGCCCAGATCCCAGTCGAGCCACTCCACTGGTCGCGGCTGAAGGTTGTCGAGAATGCCGTCACCACGAGCTGACCATACCGGTAAATGGCTGGTCATCTCTTGCTCTGTCGAGAAATACCAATTGTTCACACCGTCGCCACGGTGTCTTCGTACGTCCACAGGCATCATGGGCCGTGCCACCCAGTGTCCGGGATAAAGAAAGTCCGTCTGATGCTCCATCAATTGGTTGATGAAGTACCGGCTCCAGGCTTTCATTCGCTGCTCGACGGGCAAATGGCGGTGGTGTTCGACCTGCGCAGAGTCAATGGCAGGAACGGGTGGCGACTCCCATTGCATCGGCAACGGATTGCGCACCAGCCAGGCACCGTAATACGAAGTCGCCATCGTCCCCCAAAACAAAGGGGTCTCGTTGAACATCAGTTTCAGGCGAGCATTGTTACCTGTGCACAGATACAGTTGTGGTTTGCCCTGAGGAGGGCCACTGATCTCAATGCTCAGCCCACCCCATTGTCCTTGCAGATCTTCAAGATCGCGCCAGAAGAATTGCTTCACGCCAGTCCCTTAAAATGAAATTCCATACGCAATTACAGCGTATTTCGATTGCGCTCACTCAAAAAACTGAACAACACCTCCGTCACGAATCCGGGATTCTCCAGATTGGAGATATGCCCCGCCTCCGGCACCAGCACACACGGGCAGCCAATCAACTCGGCCATTTCCCGTGCTTCCGACGGCGGGCGTGGTTTGTCCTGATCGCCACAGACCACCAGCGTGGTCGCCGCATTCAGCTCGCCCAGACGCGGCAACAGGTCATCACGGCCAAAGGTGATGCGCCCCATCGGCACGATGCTGTCGCGCAGGCGTTCGGCGGAATAGCCGGCGAGTTTTGCGCGGAAATCCTGATACAGCGCCGACTCCCGATCGATGCCCGGGCGGAAGAAGATCGGCACCACGATATCCAGCAGTTGCTCGGAGATCCCGCCGCTTTCCTCGATCTGTTTGAACAGCGAGAAATAGTACTGACGGGTCGGCTCCGGCTCGACGCCGACGTAAGTGTCCATCAGCACCAGACCGTTGAGCCGCTGCGGCGCCGACAACGCCAGACGCACGCCCCACATGCCGCCGACCGACAACCCGACCAGCGTGACCCGGTCGATGTCCAGATGATCGAGCAAGGCCAGTGCCTGACGGGCGATGTCGTCCAGCGAAGCGGTGCCTTCAGGCAAACGACCGGATTCGCCATGGCCCCACAGATCCAGCGCAATCACCCGGTAGTGCGCCGACAACGCTGCGATTTGCGGGGCCCACATGGTCTGGTCCCACAGGTAACTGCCGGCCAACAGCACCGCCGGGCCCGTGCCTTGATCAATGTAGTGAAGCGCCTGTCCGTCAACCGTGAAAAAAGGCATGGATAACCCCCGTGGCAAAGAAACTGGAGCACGAAGACTGAGCGGGCGCGCCTCGGCCGTCAATGATATGAAAGGATTACAAAGCCCGATTTGCGACAACGGCCACAGCGAAACTCGTTTCGGTAGCCATTGCCGCGGGCTGTGCTTTACAGCCCTTCCAGCTCCGCCATCAGATCATTCAGGCGATCAACCTTCTCCTCGGTAATGTCGCTGGCCGCCAGTCCTTCGATGTACCCGGCCAGTTCCTCCACGGTGCTGCACTCGAACATCGCTCGCAGCGGCACATCCCGCTGCAAGGCTTTCTGCACCCGCGAGGCAATCTGCGTGGCCAGCAACGAGTGGCCACCGAGTTCGAAGAAGTTGTCGCGTACCCCGACCTTCTCGACCTTCAGCACCTCGGCCCAGATATCGGCCAGGGTGTGTTCCAGTTCGCTGCGCGGCGCCAGGTAATCCTGGCTCTGCAACTGGCCGATCTCCAGCGCCGGCAAGGCCTTGCGATCGAGTTTGCCGTTGGCGTTGAGCGGCAAGCGGTCGAGCCACAACCAGTGCAGGGGCACCATGTATTCCGGCAGTTCGGCGCGCAGGCGCTGCTTGATCCGCTCCAGGCGTTCGCTTTGGTTCAGTGCAGAATCTGCGGCCACCAGATAGCCGACCAGATGCTTGCCGTTGACGCCTTCCTGCACGCCGACTGCCCCGTCTCGGACTTCCGGTTGCTCGTGCAGACGCGCCTCGATTTCACCCAGTTCGATCCGGTAACCGCGGATCTTCACTTGATGGTCGACCCGACCGACGTACTCCAGCACCCCGTCACTGCGGCGGCGCGCCAGGTCACCGGTGCGATACAGCCGCTCGCCCGGCGCACCGAACGGACTCGGCACAAACACCGGCGCGGTGCGCATCGGATCGCTGACATAACCACGACCGACCCCGGTGCCCGCCACGCACAACTCGCCCACCGCACCCAACGGCACCAGATCCAGCGCGCCATCGAGCAGGTACAGCAAGTTGTTGTCGGTCGGCGTACCGATCGGCAGGTAACTGCCGCGAGTCGAGGCCAGGTCGACGCGGAAGAACGCCACGTCGTCCGAGCACTCCGCCGGGCCATAGGCGTTGACCAGACCTATCTGCGGATAACGCAGCAGCCATTGGTGCGCCAGTTCCGGCGGCATTGCTTCACCGGTCGGCAACATCCAGCGGAGACCGTCGAGGCTCAGACGATCCGAAGCGAGCATGCCCTGGATCAGCGACGGTACGCTTTCCAGCACGGTGATGCCCTGCTGTTGCACATGCACCAGCAAGCCTTGCGGATCGTGGGCGATGATGTTCGGCACGATGTCCACCCGCGCCCCGAACAGCGGCGCGGCGAGGAATTGCCAGACCGAAATGTCGAAACTTTGCGAAGCGGTCTGGGCGATCACATCGGTGTCGCTCAGGTTCAGGTACGGCACCTTGCTCAACTGGTTGTTGAGCATGCCTCGCTGCTCGACCATCACGCCTTTCGGCAACCCGGTGGAGCCCGAGGTGTAGATCACGTAGGCCAGATTATCCGGGCCACTGAAGATGCCCGGATTCGCCGATGATACCGCACCGGCCTGAACCTCTTCCCACACCAGCAGGCGTGGACGGTTGGCGCAGCTGAACTCATCGAGCAAGGTCGTCGCCTGTTCACGGCAAGCCTCGGTGCACACCAAAACAGGAGTGCGACTGAGCTCGATAATGCGTTGCAGACGCTGGCTCGGCAGACCCGGATCCAGTGGCAGGTAACCGGCACCGGCCTTGAAGCTGCCGATGATCATGCCCAGCAGATCCAGATTACGTTCGCCCAGCAACGCCACCGGTTGATCCATCTGCACCCCGGCCGCGACCAATGCATGGCCGAGACGGTTGGCGTTCTGGTTCAGCTCGGCATAGCTCAGTTGCTGATCGAGGCAACTGGCGGCAATGCGTTGCGGATGTTGTGCGACCTGCGCTTCGAACAGCTCGACGTAGCTCTGTTCCAGCGGATAGTCGTGCTCACTCTGGTTGCAACCGTGGAGCAGGAATTCCTGCTCATCAAAGCCCAGCAGCGGCAGGTCGGCCATGTCGCCATGGAAGCCATCGACCAGCGCCAGCAGCAGACGCTTGAACTCGCCGAGCATGCGCTCGATGGTCGACTCGTCGAAGTAACGCTGGTCGTAGGACAGATGCAGACCGAGGTCATCACCCGGATAGCACACGGCGGTCAGCGGGAAGTTGGTGTGGGTACGGCCCGAGTCCGAGGTCGCATTGAGGCTCTGCGCACGGTCCAGCACCGAGACTTCCACCGGGGCGTTTTCGAACACGAACAGGCTGTCGAACAGCGGCTGGCCTTTCGGCAGTTCGCTCTGCTCCTGAATGTTCACCAGCGGCAGGTATTCGTACTCGCGCAGTTGCATGTTGCTGTCGAGCAGACCGCTCAACCACTGGCGCACGCTGACACGCTGATCGTCCGCCGGGATCTGCACCCGCAGCGCGATGCTGTTGATGAACAGGCCGACGGTGCGTTGCATCTCCGGCATCTCCACCGGGCGTCCGGCCACGGTCACGCCGAACAGCACGTCGCGATCACCGCTCATGCGGCGCAGCACCAGTGCCCACGCCGCCTGGGCGAAGGTGTTGATGGTCAGTTGATGGGCCTGGGCCAGCTCACGCAGACGGGCGCCGTCCTCGACATTCAGTCGGGTGTAGCGGTCACCGACGATCATGCCGCCGCTTTCGCCGGCGTGTTCACGCAGGAACGGACGGTCGCTCGGGATCGGCGTGGTGCGCTCGAACCCTTGCAGGTTCTGCTGCCACCACTGACGCGCTTCGGCCAGGCTCTGGCGTTGCAGCCAGCCGATGTAATCGCGATAACGCGGCGGCACCGCCAATTGTGCTTCGCGACCTTCGCCGAGGGCCGTGTAGATCTCGAAGAAATCGTTCATCAGCAGCGAGCGGCACCAGGCATCGATGAGGATGTGGTGGTTGCTCATCATGAACCAGTAACGCGCCGCGCCGACCTTGATCAGACGCAGGTGGAACGGTGCCTGATTGAGCAGATCGAACCCGGCCTCGCGCTCGGCCTTGAGCAGCGCTTGCAGTTTCGGCTCTTGCTCGGCGTCAGCGATGGCGCTCCAGTCCAGGTACTCGATCGGCGTGCGCCCCGGCGTATGAATCACTTGCAGCATGTCTTCGCCGACGTTCCAGCAGAACGAGGCACGGAGCGCTTCGTGACGGGCGACCACCGCTTGCCACGCCTGGGCGAAACGCTCGGGATCGAGTTCGCTGTTGATCCGGTAGCGATCCTGCATGTAGTACAGACCGGTGCCCGGCTCGAGCAAGGTGTGCAACAGCATGCCTTCTTGCATCGGCGTCAGCGGGTACACGTCTTCAATATGCGCCGCCGGCACCGGCAGTGCGTCAAGTTGCGCCTGGGTCAGTTTCGCCAGCGGGAAGTCCGACGGCGTCAGGCCACCGGCCTCGTCCTGCAGGCAATGTTCGATCAGGCTCTGCAACTCGCCGACGTAGGCATCGGCCAGCTCGTTGATGGTCTGCGCGTCGTAGCGTTCGGCGCTGAAGGTCCAGCGCAGCAGCAGTTCCCCGCCATACACCTGACTGTCGACACTCAACTCGTTCGGCAACGGTGCGTGCGGATCGTGGGCGGCGCCGACCGACTCATCCAGTGGCCGGAACAGCGCGTTGCTGCCGAAACTCTGGTCGAACTGGCCGAGGTAGTTGAAGGTAATCGGCGCATTCGGCAACGCCGCCATGCTCTGACGGCTGGCGTCATCGGCCAGATAACGCAGCACGCCATAACCGAGACCTTTGTGCGGCACGGCGCGCAGTTGCTCCTTGATCGCCTTGATCGAAGCGCCCTGCCCCGCAGCCTCTTCGATATTGTGCGGGGTCAGGCGCAGCGGATAAGCGCTGGTGAACCAGCCGACGGTGCGGGTCAGGTCGATCTCGTCGAACAGGGTTTCGCGGCCGTGGCCTTCCAGTTGAATCAGTGCCGACGGCTGACCGCTCCAGCGGCACAGCACGCGGGCCAGCGCAGTCAGCAACAGGTCGTTGACCTGCGTGCGATAGGCGCTCGGTGCCTGTTGCAGCAGTTGCTTGGTGCGCTCGGCATCCAGACGCACGCTGACGGTTTGGGCATGGCGATTCTCGCGTCCGCCCTCAGGACGTTCGCACGGCAAATCGGCAGTCGGACCGGCCAGCTGCGCTTGCCACCAGCTCAGTTCTTCACGCAGGGATTCGCTGCCGGCGTAAGCCTGCAAGCGCGCCGCCCAGTCTTTGAAGGCGCTGGTTTTCGCCGGCAGTTTCACCGACTGATCGGCGTCGAGCTGGCGATACACGGTTTGCAGATCGTCGAGCAGAACGCGCCACGACACACCGTCGACCACCAGGTGATGGATCGCGATGAACAGCCGTTGCTGAGCGTCCGGCCCATCGACCAAAACTGCGCGCAGCAGCGGGCCCTGGGCAAGGTCGAGGCTGCGCTGGGCATCGGCGAACAGCGCCGCGCACTTGTCCATCGACGGCACGCGAACCTGCCACAGCACGGCGGCATCGGTCACCGGTTGATGGGTCGCCTGCCATGCGCCGTTGACCTCGCTGAAGCGCAGACGCAGGGCATCGTGCTGCTCGATCACGGCCAGCAACGCCTGTTCCAGACGGTGCGGTTCCAGCGCCACCGTCGGCTCCAGCAGCAACGCCTGGTTCCAGTGCTGACGCTCGGGAATCTCGGTGTCGAAGAACCAGTGCTGGATCGGGGTCAGACGCGATTCGCCCGTCACCAGACCTTGCTCGGCGGTCACGGCTTCACTGCGGCTGGCAACAGCGGCCAGGGTCTGCACGGTCTGATGCTGGAACAGATCGCGGGGGCTGAAGTGAATGCCCTGCTGGCGCGCCCGGCTGACCACTTGAATCGACAGGATCGAGTCGCCGCCCAGCTCGAAGAAGTTGTCGTTGAGACCGACCTGCTCGACGTTGAGCACCTCGCACCAGATCTGCGCCAGGGTCTGCTCCAGCTCGTTGCTCGGCGCCACGTAATCCTGACGATTGAGCTCCGGATCCGGCGCCGGCAAGGCGCGGCGATCGAGCTTGCCGTTGGCGGTCAGCGGCATGCTCGCCAGCAGAATCAGATGCGTCGGCACCATGTAATCCGGCAATTGCGTCTTCAGGTGCGCCTTCAGCGCGTCGCGCAGTTCGGCCTGCTCGGCTTCGCTTCGCGAAGCGACCTCGGTCACGAGATAGCCGACCAGTTGCTTGCCGCTCGGGGCATCCAGCGCCAGCACGACGGCTTCGCGGATCGAGTCGTGATCGAGCAGGCGAGTTTCGATCTCGCCCAGCTCGATGCGAAAACCACGGATCTTCACCTGATGGTCGATCCGCCCCAGGTATTCCACCAGACCGTCGGCGCGCTGGCGCACCAGGTCGCCGGTGCGGTACATGCGCCCGCCAGCGGCGGCAAACGGGTCGGCGACGAAACGTTCGGCAGTGATGCCTGCACGCTCGTGATACCCCACCGCCAGACCGGCTCCGCCGACGAACAATTCACCGGTCGCGCCTTGCGGCACCAGGGCCAGATCGGCGTCGAGAATGTAGGCCACGCGTTCACCGATCACGCTACCGATCGGCACACTGCCGGCGCCCTCTTCCAGCACTTCCGGCGCAAGGCTGGCCAGCGGCATGACCACGGTTTCGGTGGGGCCGTAAGCGTTGAAGAACAGACTCGGCTTGAACGCTGCGCGAATCCGTTGCAGGTGTTCGCCAGTCAGTGCTTCGCCGCCGGTGATGATCATCCGCACCGGCAAAACCTCGTTTTGCGTCGCGAGGAATTGTGCCAACTGGCTGCCGTAGCTCGGGGTGAAACCGAGAATATTGATCCGGTGTTCACGGATCAGGCCGCAGATTTCTTCCGCGTCCCACTGACCTTGCGCACGCAGCACCAACTGCGCACCGCTGAGCAGCGGCACCAGCAGACGCTCGGTGGCGGCGTCGAAGTTGATCGAATAGAAGTGCAGTTCGCAGTCGTCCGGACGCATGCCGAAGCGTTCGATCACCGCCTGGCAGTGCATGGCGATTTCACCGTGGGACACCACCACGCCTTTCGGCTTGCCGGTGGAACCCGAGGTATAAATCAGATAAGCCTGATGCTGCGGCAGGCTGATAAAGGCCAGCTCGGTGGCCGGGTAATCGGCCAGCGCGGCGCTGTCATCCTCCAGGCACCAGCGCGCCACGTTCGACGGCAGTTTGCCGAGGGCTTTGAACATCGCCCGGTCACTGAGCAGCAGGCCGACGCGGCTGTCTTCAATCATGTAGTGCAGACGGTCGAGCGGGTATTCCGGGTCCAGCGGCACGTAGGCGCCGCCAGCCTTGAGGATCGCCAACAGACCGACGACCATTTCCAGCGAACGCTCCAGCGCCAGACCGACCCGCACTTGCGGGCCGACACCGCGCTCACGCAGGGCCCAGGCCAGACGGTTGGCGCGGGCGTCGAGTTCGGAGTAGCTCAGGGTCTGCCCGGCAAAGGTCAGGGCCGGCGCATCTTTGCGCGCCAGCGCCTGCTCGGCGAACAGGTGATGAATGCACTGGTCGAGACGACGCTCGCCCGGCTCGACGCCAAGGCTGTCGAGCAATTGCTGTTGCTCAGGCGCATCGAGCAGTGGCAATTCGCTGAGGCGTTGCTGCGGGTCGGCGATCAGCGCTTCCAGCAGGTTGCGCCAGTGCTTGGCCATGCGCGCAATCGTCGGCTCGTCGAACAAGTCAGTGCTGTAGGTCAGGCAGCAACCAAGGCGATGGTCGAGGTCGGTGACTTCCAGGTTGAGGTCAAACTTGGTCGCCCGCGCATCGTTGGCAAGGTACTCGACGGTCATGCCGGCGAGCATGCGGCTCTGCTGGAACTCCCAGCGCTGCACGTTGCACATCACCTGGAACAACGGGTTGTACGCGGCACTGCGCGGTGGCTGCAACGCTTCAACCAGATGGTCGAACGGCAGGTCCTGATGGGACTGACCTTCGATCACGGTGTGGCGCACCTGCTCGAACAATTCGCCGACCGACATCTGGCCGTCGAGCTGGCAACGCAGCACCTGCGTGTTGAGGAACGCACCGATCAAGCCTTCGCTTTCCGGGCGGATACGGTTGGCCACCGGTGCGCCGATGCGCAGATCGGTCTGGCCGCTGTAGCGGTAAAGCAAGGTCGCGAGTGCAGCAGTCATGGTCATGAACAGGGTCAGACCGTTCTGCGCGTTGAAGGCCCGCACCCGCGCGGCGAGATCGTCGCTGAGGTCGAAACGGAACAGCTCGCCCTGGTGACTTTGCACCGGCGGACGCGGACGGTTGCCCGGCAGTTCCAGCAGCGGATGTTCGCGGCCCAGTTGCGCGGTCCAGTAGTCAAGCTGACGCTGACGCTCGCCGGACTCCAGCCAGTTGCGCTGCCACACGCTGTAGTCGAGGTACTGCACAGGCAGCGGTTCCAGCGGCGATTCGCGGTCATCGACGAACGCTTCGTACAGTGCGCTGAGTTCACGGGCGAAGATGTCCATCGCCCAGCCTTCAGTGACGATGTGGTGCAGGGTCAGGACGAAGTAATGCTCCTGCTCGGCGGTCTTGACCAGACAGGCGCGCAGCAGCGGACCGGTTTCCAGATCGAACGGCAAGTGCGCTTCGTCGTCGGCCAGTTGCTGGACTTTCTGCTCGCGCACGTCGGCGGCGAGTTTCGAGAAATCCTTCCAGTCCATGCGCACGCCGGTCTCGCCATGCACCTGCTGACGGGCCACGCCGTCGATGCTCGGGAACGTGGTACGCAGGGTTTCGTGACGCAAGATCAACGCTTGCAGCGCCGCCTCGAAACGCCCGACATCCAGCACGCCCCGCAGGCGCGCCATGCCGCCGACGTTGTACGCCGGGCTGTCCGGCTCCATCTGCCAGAGGAACCACATGCGCTGTTGCGAGTAGGACAGCGGCACCGGTTGGCTGCGATCAACCTTGTTGATCGGCGGCTGTTTGTTGGTGCGACCGCTGGCCTGGATCTGGCGGATCTGCTCGGCAAAATCACCGAGCTCGCTGTGTTCGAACAAGGCACGCAACGGCAGCTCGACGTCACAGGCCTGACGGGTGCGGGAGATGATTTGCGTGGCCAGCAGCGAGTGACCGCCGAGGGCGAAGAAGTCGTCGCGCAGGCCGACCTGTTTCAAGCCCAGCACTTCACGCCAGATCGCGGCGATTTGTTGTTCCAGCTCGGTAACCGGCTCGACGTGTTCGCGCACCTGCCATTGCGGCTCGGGCAAGGCGCGGCGGTCGAGTTTACCGCTCGGGCTCAGGGGCATGGCGTCCAGGCGCATCAGTTGCGCCGGGACCATGTATTCCGGCAGCTCGGCGGACAGTGCGGTTTTCAGGCGAGCGATTTGCCCGTCCTGATCTTCACTGGCATCAGTGGCGGTGAAGTAGCCGATCAGTTGCGGGCCGGCGACGGTTTCGCGCACCAGCACGGCGGCCTGGGCGACGCCATCCTGAGTGAGCAAACGGGCTTCGATTTCTTCCGGCTCGACGCGGAAGCCACGCAGTTTGATCTGCTGATCGAGACGGCCGAGGTATTCGATCACGCCATCGTTCGTCCAGAGTGCGCGGTCACCGGTGCGGTACAGACGCGCGCCCTGCTCGCCCAGCGGATCGACCACGAAACGCTCGGCCGTCAGCGCCGGACGGCCGAGGTAACCACGAGCCAGACCGATGCCGCTGATGCACAGTTCACCCGGCACACCGGCCGGCACTGGATTGAGATCGCTGTCGAGCACCCGGCAAACGACGTTGCCCAGCGGACGGCCAATCGGCGAACGCTCGCCATCCGCCACGCTGCAATGCCAGTGAGTAACGTTGATCGCGGTTTCGGTCGGGCCGTAACGATTGTGCAGCTGCACCGCCGGCAGTTGCGCCAGCACGCGGTTGCGCAGTTCCGCCGGCAGCGCTTCACCGCCGGAGAACACGCGGCGCAGGCTGGTGCATTCGGCACTCAACGGTTCGTCGATGAACAGCGAAAGCAGCGGCGGCACGAAGTGCAGCGTGGTCACGCCGTACTGCTGAACCAATTGCGCAATGCGATGCGGATCGCGGTGCTCGCCCGGGCCGGCGATCAGCAGACGCGCGCCAGTGATCAGCGGCCAAAAGCATTCCCACACCGACACGTCGAAACTGATCGGCGCCTTTTGCATCAGCACGTCGGTGTCGTTCAGGCGATAAGTGTTCTGCATCCATTGCAGACGTTCGGCCAGCGCCGCATGCGTGTTGCCCACACCTTTCGGCTGCCCGGTGGAGCCGGAGGTGTAAATCACGTAGACGAGATTGTCGCCGTGCAGATGCAGACCCGGTGCCTGGCTCGGCCAGTTCTCCAGGTGCAGGGTGTCCATGGCGATCACGCTGACGCCTTCGCTGGCCGGCAAGCGGTCGAGCAATGCCGTCTGGGTCAGCAGCAGTTCGACGCCGCTGTCGCTGAGCATGTAGGCCAGACGATCGGCCGGGTAATCCGGGTCCAGCGGCACGTAGGCGCCACCGGCCTTGATGATCGCCAGCAGGCCGATCAGCAGTTGCGGCGAACGCTCGGCGGCGATGGCCACGCACACGTCCGGGCCGACGCCCTTGTCGCGCAGGTAATGGGCGAGACGGTTGGCCTGGGCGTGCAGTTCGGCGAAGTCCAGGCTGCCGCCGTCCCACGCCAGCGCGGTGCGATCCGGGGTCTGACGGGCCTGTTCATTCAGCAGTTCCGGCAGCCATTGTTGCGCCGGGGTGCACGGGGCAATGCTCCACGCGTTTTGCTGAGTGTGTTCAGTGGCGGTCAGCAGTGGCAGGTCGCCGATGGCTTGGTCCGGACCTTCGCAGACAGCACGCAGCAGGTTGCTGAAATGCTCGGCGAGGCGCTCGATGGTTGCGGCGTCGAACAGCTCATCGGCATAGTCGAAGGACAGCGTCAGCCGACCGTTACGGTCTTCTTCACTCTGCAGTTGCAGATCGAACTTGGCCTCGCGGCTGTGCCACGGCAGTTCTTCGGCGAGCAGGCCCGGCAGACGTTTGAGCGCACTCAGGTCGCGTTGCTGGTGGTTGAACATGACCTGGAACAGACCTTGTTCGCGGGCCTGCGGGAAGGCTTCCAGCAGTTGTTCGAATGGCAGATCCTGATTCGCCTGAGCACCGAGTGCCGCCTGACGGGTTTGCGCCAGCAGTTCGGTGAACGGCAGACGCGAATCGACGTCGGCACGCAGCACCTGAGTGTTGATGAAGAAGCCGATCAGGCCTTGGGCTTCCAGACGCGGACGGTTGGCGTTCGGCACTCCGATGCGGATGTCGCGCTGGCCGCTGTAGCGATGCAACAGGCTCTGGAACGCCGAGAGCAGCAGCATGAACGGGGTGGACTGATAAGCCTGGGCCGTCTGGCGGATCGCGTCGCTGAGGCTCATTCCCAGACGAACGCTGTGGCGTGCGGCGCTGTGAATTTGTTTGGCAGAACGCGGATGGTCGGTCGCCAGTTCCAGAGTCGGATGCTCATCGCCCAACTGTGCTTTCCAGTACGCCAGTTGTCGCTCGCCCTCGCCCTGCGCCAACAATTGGCGCTGCCAGCTACCGTAGTCGGCGTATTGGGTTGGCAGCGGCGTCAGTTCCGCGCGCTGGCCTTGGGACGCGGCGGCGTACAGGCGCGAGAACTCGTCGATCAGCACGTTCAGCGACCAGCCGTCGGCGATGATGTGGTGCAGGGTCACCAGCAACTGGTGATCTTCGTCTTCGAGGCGCACCAGCGTCACCCACAGCAGCGGGCCTTTCTCCAAGTCGAACTGCGTGCGGGCTTCGTCTTCGCGGATCTGTTGTGCGCGGGCTTCACGCTCACTAGCCGGCAGGTCGCTGATGTCGATCAGTTGCAGGTTGAACTCCCCCGCTGCCTCGACCTGTTGCAGCGCTACTCCGTCGCGTTCGAAGAAGCGCGTGCGCAGGGATTCGTGGCGTTCGATCAGTTGCTGGAAACTGGCGCGCAATGCGTCTTCGTCCAGTTCACCACGCAGACGCAAGGCACCGGGAATGTTGTAGGCGCTGCTTTGTGGATCGAGCTGCCAGGTGATCCATAGTCGGTTTTGCGCCAGGGATTGCGGCAAGGCTTCGTTGCGCGACAGTGCGGTGATTTCGCCTTGGGCGCTGCCGCCGTCCTGTTGCTGCTGTGCCACGGCTGCGGCGAACGCGGACAGGGTCGGTGCTTCGAACAGCAGGCGCAGGTTCAGCTCCAGGCTCAGTTCTTCGCGGACCTTGGCGATCACCTGGGCGGCGGCGATCGAGTTGCCGCCGAGCAGGAAGAAATGATCGTCGGCGTTGACCTGGTTGACGTTGAGTTGCTCGGCCCAGACTTTGCCGATCAACGCTTCCAGTTCGGAGGCGGATGCCGTCGAGTCCAGAGCAATTTCCGCAGTGGCCGACGGGAACACCGCGTAGCTGTCGAGGCTGCCGTCGGCCAGACGATTGCGGCAGGCCGAACGTTGCAGCTTGCCGCTGGAAGTCTTCGGCAATGCGCCCGGATTGAGCAGCACAACCACGCTCGGTGCTTCCTGATACGCCTCGGCCACGGCCTGGCGAATGGCTTTGATCAATGCTTCGGGCGGGAGGATTTTCTGCACGCTGCGGCTGATTTCCGCCGCGATGCCGATGCCCTCCTCGCCATTCTGATTGACCGCAAACGCCGCAACGCGGCCCTTGCGCACCACTTCCACTTCGTTCTCGACAGTCTTCTCGAGGTCCTGCGGATAGAGGTTGTGACCGCGCACGATCAGCATGTCTTTCAGGCGACCGGTGATGAACAGTTCACCGTCGCGAATAAAGCCCAGGTCACCGGTGCGCAGCCAGGTCTGGCCGGCGTGCTGGACGAAAGTCTTGGCGCTGGCCTCGGGGTTGCGCCAGTAGCCGAGGGCGATGCTCGGGCCGGCAGCCCAGACTTCACCCACGGCGTTGTCGGCCAGTTCTTCAAGGGTGTTCGGCTCGACAATCAGCACCGCATGTTCCGGCTGGCTGATGCCGCAGCTCATTATCGGGCTGCCCTCGCCCGCTTCGGCGCGGTTCTGTGCGAGGGCTTGATCGTCGACGCGCAGTGCAGGAATCCCTTTGCCCCGCGGTGTGCCGGCGACGAACAGGGTCGCTTCGGCCAGACCGTAGGAGGCCATGAAGCTGCTTTCGCTGAAACCGCATGCGGTGAATTTCTCGGCGAAGCGCTCAAGAGTGTCGAGACGGATCGGCTCGGAGCCGGAATAAGCGACGCGCCAGCGGCTCAGGTCGAGACGCTCCAGCGCCGATTCACTGACCCGCTCGCTGCACAGACGATAGGCAAAGTCCGGCCCGCCGCTGATGGTGCCGCCGTATTGGCTGATCGCTTCAAGCCAGCGCAACGGCCGGCCGAGAAAGTACGCCGGCGACATCAGGATGCACGGCACGCCACTGAAGATCGGTTGCAGCAGACCGCCGATCAGGCCCATGTCGTGGTACAGCGGCAGCCAGCTGACGATCACGTCGTCGGGGTTTACGTCGATACCGAAACCGTGGCGGATCAGCAGTTCGTTGGCCACCAGATTGCCGTGGCTGACCTGCACGCCTTTGGGCAGCGCGGTGGAGCCGGAGGTGTATTGCAGGAAAGCAATATGGTCTGTCGGAAGGGCCGGCTCGACCCAACGCTCGGCCAGCGAAGCGTCGAGGGTATCGACGCACAACAGCGGCGGCGCGCCTTCGATTTGCTGCAGGGCGTCGCGCAGGTCGGCGCTGGTCAGCAGCAGGCGCGGCTCGGCGTCGGCGATGATCGACAGCAGGCGTTCCTGATGGTGACGCTTGGCGGACTCCGGCGGGTAAGCCGGCACCGCGATCACGCCCGCGTACAGGCAACCGAAGAATGCCGCGACGTAATCCGGGCCACTCGGAAACAGCAACACCGCGCGATCACCGAATCCGGCCTCGGCCTGCAACGCTGCGGCAATGGTGCGCGCGCGCTGATCGAGTTCGCGATAACTGAGCACCACAGCCTGTTCCTCGGTTTCGGCGAGAAAACGCAAGGCCAGCCGATCCGGCGTCAGGGCCGCGCGGCGCTGGAGGGCTTGGACCAGGGTGCTGGGGAGTTCGAACGCGTCGGTCATGAGGTTTCCTGCCTGAATTCGGCTTGCTGGTGGAATCGGGTTGACTGCGGCATGCCCGTGCAAGGCATGCGGGACACGGTCTTCGCCGACCGTGCAAGGCATTGGAATGCGGTAGGTCCGGAGCTGCGCACCCGGAGCCATTCACCAATGAGAACGGATGACGTCTTGAAATAATTAGTCGGCAGGCTGGATCGCCAACGGGGCTGGGCGCTTGTGCGAGTGCGGCGGCGTGTCGCAGTTCTCAGATCGCACTGTTATGGATCATTAGTTCTCTTTCTCAATTGACAATCATTATCATTCAACATAATTTGTCGCTCGATATGTAGGACGGCCCCGCCCCCAGGCGTCCCACTAACCTATTGGCAGCAAGGTGATTTCCATGACGGAACAAGTATCCACAAGCAGGTGCGATTCACCGCTACTTCAGGCATTCGTCGACAATCGACTGATTCTGGTCAAGATTGCAGCCCGCATTACCGGCTGCCGGTCACGCGCCGAAGATGTGGTGCAGGATGCGTTCTTCCGACTGCAGTCGGCACCGCCGATCACGTCGTCGATCAAGGCCCAGCTGAGTTATCTGTTCCAGATCGTGCGCAACCTGGCGATCGATCACTACCGCAAACAGGCGCTGGAGCAGAAGTACGCCGGCCCCGAGGAGGAAGGGTTGAACGTGGTCATTCAGGGCGCTTCGCCGGAAACCTCGCACATCAATTTCTCGACCCTGGAACACATCGCCGACGCGCTGACCGAGCTGCCGGTCCGCACCCGCTATGCCTTCGAGATGTACCGTCTGCACGGCGTGCCGCAGAAGGACATCGCCAAGGAACTCGGTGTTTCGCCGACCCTGGTCAACTTCATGATTCGTGATGCGCTGGTGCACTGCCGCAAGGTCTCGAGCAGTCGCGCTGATGCAGTGACCGCAAACCGTCGCTGATAAAAACCGGTCGCAAAAAAAGATCGCAGCCTTCGTCGAAGAGCTGCGATCTTTTTTGTTTTCAGCGCAATGTCACACCAGCGTGCACCGGTCGAAGAACCGCTCGCGACCGAGAATCATCAGCGCCGCGCGCTTGTGCGGGAAGTCGAATTCCTTCTCGCAGTGGAAGCACTGGTTGTGCATGTGGCCGATCATCCTCGCGTTGTCGGCACGGGGTTCGGCGACCACCCGCTGCGTGCGCGGATCATCCAGGAACAGGTAGTGCACCAGCGCCGACAGCCAACTCGCCACTTTGTGCGGGCCGCGATGATCTTCTTCCCCGACCAGCATGTGAATGCCGCGATCGTAATTGTCGGCATCGTAGAACGGCGCGATGCGATCTTCCTTGGCCCAGTAGGCTTCGAAATAGGCAAACGGCTGATCATCGAAACAACCGATCAGGGTCAGCGTATGCGGATCGGCGTCGAGTTTGCTCAGGTATTCGCGATGCTGTTCGAGGCTGCCCTCCTCCTGCCAGAAACTGGCGACGCGCGGACTGTTCTGCCAGCGATTGAAACGCGCCAGATCCTGCTCGATCTCAACCGTACGCAGGGAAATCCACGCACCGAGACGCGCATCGAAACGCCGATAAACCTCACCCCTCGGTTTCACCGGTCGCAGCGGATGGCGTTTGCCGTTGCTGATGACCATCTGCTGCGGGTAGCTGCCAGTCAGCGAAGCCCCAAGCCAGGGTTGCGGCAGTTGCCAGAACAGCGTGCGCTCGCAGCGATATTCACCCGCCACTTCAGTACTCACCAGCAAACCGCTGAGCAAGGCTTCGGTCGGCGGCTGATCCAGTTGCCAGATCAATTGCTGGCGCGCCGGATCCCGGGCAAACAGCCAATAGCAGGCGGCCCACAGCGCCTGGCCTGGTGGCAATGCAAAGCGTTCATCGATCTGGATCGGCCCCCGGCCTTCACGATCGAGGCGCAGGCGAATCAGCGGTTGCCCGTCCAGGCTCAGGCTCAGACGGCTTTCAGTGGCATCGGCTATCAGTTGACTGCCCGAAGGCAAGGCCAGGGCAGTCAGGTCATTCAGATTGGACATGGGTCGGGCTCACGATAATCGTCGACAGTTCAACGATGGGACGTGAGCCGGGGCGGGAAATTTAGGCCGGACGCGAAAAACCGCAGCTCATTGATGCGGCACCGGCACCACCGCAATCTTGTACGGATCGAAGATCTTCAGCATCTGCCCGTTGTCGCGCAGGCCTTGCAGCAGCTTGCCGAACGCTTCGCCGGTAATCGGTGCCTCTGGCCTGAGAATCGCGTAGTGGTGGTAGATCTGGTCGATGCGCTGGGACACCAGCAACTCGTCGCGCACCTTTTCGTTGCGCAGCAGGTAATCGAACAGGTACGAGCGCGTGACCAACGCAATGTCCGCACGCCCGCGCAAGACCATCAGCAGGTTGCTGTCGTGGGAATAGGTCAGTGTGGCGCTGTAGGTTTCAGCGAGGTACTTGGGATCGGCGTTGAAGTTGGCGAATTCGTAGTGATAGCCGCTGTACAGCGCCAGCCGTTTGCCCTTGAGATCAGCGAAGTAATTCTGCTGGCGACCGGGCTTGTTCTGGGCGACGAAAATCTCTGCGTCCTCAAGCCCCATGTCGACGGTGATGTGGGGAATGTCTTTCCAGCCCCACTCAGGGTTTTCGAAGATCGCCATGTCAGTGCGGCTGTCCTTGAAATCGCCGAACCGGCGAGGAATCGAGGTGGGCACCAGTTCGAAGCGATAGTCGCTCTGAGCGCTGTTCAAAGCCGCGACCAACTCGGGCAGCAGGCCGGTGTCGGCGCCATTTTCCGGGCGAATGGTGTAGGGCGGAAAATGCGCCGCGCCCACCCGAACCACTTGCGCCGCCGGAGCAGGCAATACCCATAATGCAGCCAGCGCTGCGAGCATCAGCCCGGCGGCCGTCCGAATTGGCGAAGACTTCAAAACACCCCACTCCCCGAAAAAGTACCGATCATTGCATTCAAGCTAGGCGGTTTCGCCAAGTTAGCCAGTTTCCCGACCCGATAGAAAGCGCCTAGCGCTCTTCGAGCACCAGAATCAGCGCCTCTTCGGCCAGTTGATCCAGACTCAGACTGCCGCCGGCACGGAACCATGTGGTGGTCCAGGACAATGCGCCCGTGAGAAAACGTCGGGTAATGAACACGTCGCCACGGATGAACCCCGCCTCTTTGGCTTCGCCCAGCACTTGCAGCCAGAGGTCTTCGTAGATGTCGCGCAGCGCCAGCACTTTGGTCTGACCGTCTTCGGACAGCGAGCGCCACTCATACACCAGCACCGCCATCGCCTCGCCGCTGCCGCCCATGATCGACTGCAATTCGCAGCGGATCAGCGCCAGCACCCGCTCGCGCACATCGGCCGCGTCAGCCAGGGCCGCACGCATCAGCGCGGTGTTGTAGCGGATGGTTTCTTCCATCACCGCCCGCAGGATTTCATCCTTGCTCTTGAAGTGATGAAAGATGCTGCCGGACTGAATCCCCACGGCACCGGCCAGATCGCGCACGGTGGTGCGCTCGTAGCCTTTGTTGCGGAACAGGTGGGCCGCCACTTGCAGCAGTTTGCCGCGAGCGCTGTCCGGATCGGTCAGCTGCCCGGCATCGACCAGTTCACGCATGACCCTCAGGGCTTTTTGCTCGTCCACCCGTTCTCTCCTACAGTCGATCAGTCAAATGCGCCGCACGCCGCAGAAACGGCGGGGTTGCGCGGGCAATTTAAGCCGCCGGCGGTGACCAAGCAAGCGCTTGGGCAGAAGATAATTTCAGCTGTTTACAAACCAAGCGCTTGCTTGGTAGCCTCGATGCACTTCTGTCACAGGTTGCTGAGTCGGAGATCAAAATGCCCACCACGGTTCGCATCGGATGCGCCAGCGCATTCTGGGGAGACACCTCGACCGCCGCCGCGCAGCTCGTGGCCGCAGGACAGCTGGATTATCTGGTCTTCGACTACCTCGCCGAAATCACCATGTCGATCATGGCCGGCGCCCGCATGAAGGATCCGCAGGCCGGGTTCGCCGGCGATTTCATCGAAGTCCTCGCGCCCCTGCTGCCGCAACTGGCCGAACAGAACATTCGCGTTATCAGCAATGCCGGCGGGGTCAATCCAAAGGCCTGTGCCGCCGCGCTGCAAGCGGCCTGCGACAAGGCCGGCGTATCGTTGAAAATCGCCGTGCTGTCGGGCGATGACCTGCAACCCCACTTCAAACACCTCGCCTCCCAAGGCATTACGGAAATGTTCAGCGGCGCCCCGCTGCCGCCGATGTGCGTGTCGACCAACGCTTACCTCGGCGCGCCGGGCATTGTCGAAGCACTGCGCCTGGGCGCCGACATCGTCATCACCGGCCGGGTGGTCGACAGCGCAGTGGTCAGCGCCGCGCTGGTGCATGAATTCGACTGGTCGTGGCACGACTACGACAAACTCGCGCAAGCCGCCCTGGCCGGGCACATCATCGAATGTGGCGCGCAGTGCACCGGCGGTAATTTCACCGACTGGCGCGACGTCCCGGATTACAAACACATCGGTTTCCCGATCGTCGAGGTCAGCGCCGACGGTCAGTTCATCGTCAGCAAACCCGAAGGCTCCGGCGGGCTGGTCACGCCGCTGACCGTCGGCGAGCAGATGCTCTACGAAATCGGTGATCCGCAAGCTTATCTGCTACCCGATGTGGTCTGCGATTTCAGCCAGGTAAAACTCCAGCAACAAGGCAAGAACGCCGTCCGGGTCCACGGCGCCAAAGGCTTGCCACCCAGCGACCAATATAAGGTCAGCGCAACGTACCCGGACGGATTCCGTTGCACCGCCAGTTGCCTGATCGCCGGCATCGATGCCGTGGAGAAAGCCCGGCGCGTCAGCCAGGCGATCCTCGACAAGACCTCGGAAATGCTCGAACAGAAAGGCCTGGGACCGTACACCGAAACCGATGTCGAACTGCTCGGCAGCGAAGCCACCTACGGTCCTCACGGCCAGCGTCGGGACAGCCGCGAAGTGGTGATCAAACTCGCCGTGCGCCACCCGAACAAACAGGCTTTGATCCTGTTTTCCCGGGAAATCGCCCAGGCCGCCACCGGCATGGCTCCGGGCCTGACCGGCATCGTCGGCGGGCGGCCGACGGTGTATCCGCTGATCCGGCTGTTCTCGTTCCTGATCGACAAAAGCGCCTGCACCTTGCAGATCGACATCGCCGGCGAATCTCACCCGCTCGCCCTGCCCGTCCCCGCCGCCCTCGACAGTCAGGATCTGCCCCTGCCCCACGAAACGCCCAAACCCCAGGGCCGCGCCGACGCGAGTGTGCCATTGGTGAAACTGGCCGTGGCGCGCTCCGGCGACAAGGGCAATCACAGCAATATTGGCGTCATGCCGCGCCGTCCCGAATACCTTCCGTGGATCGCCGAAGCGCTGACCCCGGCGGTGGTCGTGGACTGGATGAGCCATGTCCTCGACCCGATTCACGGCCGGGTCGAACGCTGGTATCTGCCGGGCACCCACAGCCTCAACTTCCTGCTGGAAAACGCCCTTGGTGGTGGTGGCGTGGCGAGCCTGCGTATCGACCCGCAAGGCAAGGCCTTCGCCCAACAACTACTGGAAATCCAGATCCCGGTGCCGCAGAGCATCGCCGAACAGCTCGACTAGAGGATTGGCACCATGGCGTTCGAATCGATTTTCAGGGCTGATCTGTTCAGCGGTCAGACCGTCATCGTCACCGGCGGCGGCAGTGGCATCGGGCGTTGCACCGCCCATGAACTCGCGGCGCTCGGGGCCAACGTGGTGCTGGTCGGACGCAAGCCGGAAAAGCTGCAGACCGTCGCCGCCGAAATTGCCGAGGATGGCGGTCGCGCCCACTGGAAGGCCTGCGATATTCGTGACGAAGAAGCGGTGAAGACACTGGTCAGCGAACTGATCCGCGAACACGGCCCGATCCACGGGCTGGTCAACAATGCCGGCGGCCAGTACCCGTCGCCCCTGGCCTCGATCAATCAGAAAGGCTTCGAAACCGTACTGCGCACCAATCTGGTCGGCGGTTTCCTGATGGCCCGGGAAGTGTTCAACCAGTCGATGAGCAAACACGGCGGCAACATCGTCAACATGCTCGCCGACATGTGGGGCGGCATGCCCGGCATGGGCCACTCCGGCGCCGCGCGTTCGGGCATGGACAACTTCACCAAAACAGCGGCGTTCGAATGGGGTTATGCCGGCGTTCGAGTGAATGCGGTAGCCCCGGGGTGGATCGCTTCCAGCGGCATGGACACTTACGAAGGCGCGTTCAAAGCGGTGATCCCGACCTTGCGCGAACACGTGCCGCTCAAGCGCATCGGCACCGAATCGGAAGTCAGCGCGGCGATCGTGTTTCTGCTCAGCCCGGCTGCCGCGTTCATCAGCGGCAGCACCTTGCGCATCGACGGCGCGGCCAGTCTGGGCAGTCGTGCGTGGCCGTTGCACAAGGCGACCCACAGCGAATCCTTCAACGGTTTTCACCGGGCCTATATGCCGGACGTCTTGAAGGATCAGGAGTAAGCCATGCCGGTCATTCAATCTCAGCTCGACCCACACAGCGAAGCCTTCGCCCGCAACCGCGCAGCGATGCTCGCCGCCATCGAGCAAGTCCAGCAGCTCGAACAGAACCTGCTGAACAAGGCGGCCGAGGCCAAATCGAAATTCGACAAGCGCGGGCAACTGCTGCCCCGTGAACGTCTGAATCTGTTGCTCGACCCCGGCGCGCCGTTCCTCGAACTGGCGAGCCTGGCCGGCTACAAACTGCACGACGACAAGGACGGCAGCTCCGCCGGTGGCGGCTTGATCGCCGGCATCGGTTACGTGTCCGGTGTGCGCGCCTTGATCGTGGCGAATAACAGCGCAATCAAGGGCGGGACGATTTCCCCGTCGGGTCTGAAAAAATCCCTGCGCCTGCAACAGATCGCCCAGGAAAACAAACTGCCGGTCATAACCCTCGCCGAAAGCGGCGGCGCCAACCTCAACTACGCGGCGGAAATTTTCGTCGAAGGCGCACGCAGTTTTGCCAATCAGGCGCGGATGTCGGCCATGGGTTTGCCGCAGATCACCGTGGTGCACGGTTCGGCTACCGCTGGCGGCGCGTATCAGCCGGGGTTGTCGGATTACGTGGTGGTGGTGCGCGGCAAGGCCAAGCTGTTTCTCGCCGGTCCCCCATTGCTTAAAGCGGCGACCGGTGAAGTCGCCACCGACGAAGAACTGGGCGGCGCCGAGATGCACGCGCAAGTCGCCGGCACCGCCGAATACCTGGCCGAAAACGACGCCGACGGCGTGCGTCAGGTGCGGGAAATCGTCAGCCTGCTGAACTGGAACGAGCAACTGCCGTGGCTGCCCGAGCCGCCATTCAAGGAGCCGCTGTACCCCATCGACGAACTGCTCGGGCTGATCCCGGACGACCCGAAAAAACCCTACGACGTGCGCGAAATCATTGCGCGGATCGCCGATGAGTCGCGCTTCCTGGAGTTCAAGGGCGAGTTCGATCAGCAGACCGTCTGTGGCCACCTGAAGATTCAGGGTCGCGCCTGCGGCTTCATCGGCAACAACGGCCCGATCACGCCCAATGGTGCGAGCAAGGCGGCGCAGTTCATTCAACTGTGTGACCAGAGCCAGACGCCGCTGCTGTTTTTCCATAACACCACCGGGTTCATGGTCGGCACCGAATCGGAACAGCACGGCGTGATCAAGCACGGCTCGAAACTGATCCAGGCCGTGGCCAATGCGCGGGTGCCGAAACTGACGATCGTGGTCGGAGGTTCTTACGGCGCGGGCAACTACGCGATGTGTGGACGCGGGCTCGATCCGCGCTTCATCTTCGCCTGGCCCAACAGCCGCACGGCGGTGATGGGCGGCGCCCAGGCCGGCAAGGTGCTGCGCATCGTCACCGAAGCCAAACAGCTCAAGGACGGCCTGGTGCCCGACCCGAAAATGCTCGACATGCTGGAGCAGGTCACCGCGCAGAAACTCGACAGCCAGTCCACCGCCCTCTACGGCAGCGCCAACCTGTGGGACGACGGGCTGATCGATCCACGCGACACCCGCACCCTGCTCGGTTACCTGCTGGACATCTGCCACGAAGCCGACGTGCGCACGCTGCAACCCAACAGCTTCGGCGTCAGCCGGTTCTGACCGCCACGGATTAAAGGAGAACAATAAAAATGATCTTCACCCCGGAACACGAAGCTCTGCGCCGCACCGTCCGCCAGTTCGTCGAGCACGAGATCAACCCCCATGTCGATGAATGGGAAAAGGCCGGGCGCTTTCCGATCCACGAGATTTTCCGCAAGGCCGGCGACCTCGGTCTGCTGGGGATTTCCAAGCCGGAAAAATTCGGCGGCATGGGCCTGGATTACAGCTATTCGATCGTCGCCGCCGAAGAGTTCGGCACCATCCACTGCGGCGGCATTCCGATGTCGATCGGCGTGCAGACCGACATGTGCACCCCCGCCCTCGCCCGTTTCGGCTCCGATGAACTGCGCGAAGAATTCCTGCGTCCGGCGATCACCGGCGAGCAGGTCGGTTGCATCGGCGTCTCGGAAGTCGGCGCCGGCTCCGATGTCGCCGGGCTCAAGACCACCGCGCGCAAGGATGGCGACGACTATGTGATCAACGGCAGCAAAATGTGGATCACCAACTCGCCGAGCGCCGACTTCATCTGCCTGCTGGCCAACACATCGGACGACAAGCCGCATATCAACAAATCGCTGATCATGGTGCCGATGAACACGCCGGGCATCAGCCTCAGTTCGCATCTGGACAAGCTCGGCATGCGCAGCTCGGAAACCGCTCAGGTGTTTTTCGACAACGTGCGCGTGCCCCAGCGCAATCGCATCGGCCATGAAGGCGCCGGGTTCATGATGCAGATGCTGCAGTTCCAGGAGGAACGTCTGTTCGGCGCGGCCAACATGATCAAGGGCCTGGAATACTGCGTCGACAGCACCATCGAGTACTGCAAGGAACGCAAAACCTTCGGCAACGCGCTGATCGACAACCAGGTGATCCACTTCCGCCTCGCCGAATTGCAGACCGAAATCGAATGCCTGCGGGCGCTGGTCTATCAGGCCACCGAGCAATACGTCAAAGGCCAGGACGTCACCCGACTGGCCTCGATGGCCAAGCTCAAGGCCGGGCGCCTCGGCCGTGAAGTCAGCGACAGTTGCCTGCAATACTGGGGCGGCATGGGCTTCATGTGGGACAACCCGGTAGCCCGCGCCTACCGCGACGTGCGGCTGGTGTCGATTGGCGGCGGCGCCGATGAAATCATGCTGGGGATCATCTGCAAACTGATGGGCATCCTGCCGGGGAAAAAGAAATGAGCGCCCTGCCCGATTGCCAGACGCTGCTGCTGGAGCGGCACAACGGCGTGTTGCACATCACCCTCAATCGCCCGGACAGCCGCAACGCCATGAGCCTGCAAATGGTCGCCGAGTTACGCGCGGTGCTGGCCAACGTGCGCGATGACCGCAGTATTCGCGCGCTGGTGCTCAGCGGCGCCGGCGGGCATTTCTGCGCCGGCGGTGACATCAAGGACATGGCCAACGCCCGCGCTCAGGGCAGTGATGCCTATCGCGAATTGAACCGAGTCTTCGGATCGTTGCTGGAAGAAGCACAGCACGCACCGCAAGTGCTGATCACGGTGCTACAAGGCGCGGTGCTCGGGGGCGGCTTCGGCCTGGCCTGTGTCAGCGATATCGCCATCGCCGATCATCAAGCGCAATTCGGTTTGCCGGAAACCAGCCTCGGCCTGCTGCCGGCGCAGATCGCACCGTTTGTGGTGCAGCGCATCGGCCTGACCGAGACCCGACGCCTGGCCCTGACCGCCGCCCGCTTCGACGGCCATCAGGCCCGGCGTCTGGGGCTGGTGCATTTTGTCGAACAGGATCCACAGGCGCTCGCCGAGCGACTGGATGAAGTGCTCGACCACGTTTTGTGTTGCGCCCCCGAAGCGAACGCCATGACGAAAAAGCTGCTGCTGGCCAGCGCCGGCCAGCCGTCGAGTGAGTTGCTGGACGAAGCGGCGCAGTGGTTCAGCGCAGCGGTGACCGGCGCCGAAGGCATAGAAGGCACGATGGCGTTTGTGCAAAAACGCAAACCGAGGTGGGCCTCCTGAAAGCTTCGTCGGAACGCCGCCCGGAGCAAGCCCGCGATGAGGCCCTTCCATTCACCGCCAAAAACTCAGGAAAATTATCATGCCAGCCCTCCACAAAATCCTGATCGCCAACCGCGGTGAAATCGCCTGCCGCATCCAGCGCACCGCCCAGGCCCTCGGTTATCGCACGGTCGCCGTTTTCAGCGATGCCGACGCTGACGCACTGCATGTCCAAATGGCGGACGAGGCCGTGAACATCGGTCCGGCCCCCGTGCAACAGTCCTACCTGAACATCCCGGCCATTCTCGACGCCGCCCGGCGCAGCGGCGCCGACGCCATCCATCCGGGCTACGGTTTTCTCTCGGAAAATGCCGAATTCGCCCGCGCCTGCGAACAGGCCGGCCTGACCTTCATCGGCCCCAGCGTCGAAGCCATCGAACTGATGGGCAGCAAACGACAGTCGAAAATCGCCATGCTCGCCGCCGGTGTGCCATGTATCGCCGGCTATCAAGGCGCCGAGCAGGACGACGTGACGCTGACCCGCGAAGCCGAACGCATCGGTTACCCGTTGATGATCAAGGCCAGCGCCGGCGGTGGCGGGCGCGGCATGCGTCTGGTGCACAGCGTCGAGGAATTGCCGGCGCAATTGCGCACGGCGCGCTCCGAAGCATTGAACGGTTTCGGCAGTGATGAACTGATCCTCGAACAGGCGTTGATCGAGCCGCGACATGTCGAGGTGCAGCTGCTCGGCGACCATCACGGCAACCTGATCTACCTCGGCGAGCGCGACTGTTCGATACAGCGTCGCCACCAGAAAGTCATCGAAGAAGCGCCGTGCCCGGTGATGACCAAAGACCTGCGCCAGGCGATGGGCGAAGCGGCACTCAAGGCAGGGCGTGCGGTGAACTACGTGGGTGCCGGCACCGTGGAATTTCTCCTCGACGCCAGCGGCCAGTTCTATTTTCTGGAGATGAATACCCGGTTGCAGGTCGAGCACCCGGTGACGGAGTTGATTACCGGGCTGGATCTGGTCGCGTGGCAACTGGCAGTCGCCGAGGGGCAGCCTTTGCCACTGACCCAGGCGCAGGTGAAACTCGATGGCCACGCGATGGAAGTGCGCCTCTACGCCGAAGACCCGGCCCAGGGTTTTCTGCCGCAGACCGGGCGTGTCGAAGCCTGGGCGCCGGCACTGGATCGCGGCGCGCGGGTCGATCACGGCCTGATCGAAGGACAGTCGATTTCACCGTTCTACGACCCGATGCTCGGCAAACTGATCGCCCACGGCGCGACCCGTGAAGAGGCACGGCGCAAACTGTTGTGTGCGGTGCAGGACAGCGTGTTGCTTGGCGTGCAGAGCAATCAGCGCTTGCTCGCCAGCCTGTTGCAGCATCCGCAGTTCATCAGCGGTGAGTTTGGCACTGGCTTCATCCCTCAGCATTTCGCCGATCACGATTGCCTGCACGCCTATTCGCCCAGTGCCGAAGAGCTGGCCATCGCGGCGGTGATTTTTTACCAATCCGCCGCGCAACAACATCGCGCCCCGTTGTCCGGATGGCGCAACAACGCCGGCGCGCCGTTGCTCTATCGCATCGGCCTCGACGCCCGCGAATGGAACGTGCAACTGCGCGCCAGACCGGACAACACGTTTGAAGTGCAGGTCGCCGAACGTGTCATCAAACTCACGCTGGTCGAGCACACCGCCGTGGCCGTGACACTGGAAATCGATGGCCTGCGTCAGCGCCATGCCTGTCGCCTGCGCGACGACCAGCTCTGGCTGTTCACCCACCCCGGCAGCCTGCATCTGGTGGACCGAACTCAAGCGGTGATCGACAGTCAGACCAGCGTCAGTTCCGGCACATTGAAAGCGCCGATGGATGGCGCCATCATCGATGTGCTCGTCAGCGAAGGCAGCCCGGTCAGCAAGGGCCAACTGCTGGTGGTGCTGGAAGCGATGAAAATGGAGCACCCGCTCAAGGCCGGCATCGACGGCGTGCTCAAGCGGGTGCAGGTCAAGGTCGGCGATCAGGTAAAAAATCGTCAGGTTCTGTTGCAGGTCGAGTAGTCGCCGCGCGCATCCGCAAGGTTTGACTACGCTCTGAATAATCAGGACGCGGAAATCAGGAACCCTGCGATGCCCCATTGGCTGGTCATAGATCTGGAAGCCACCACCGATGAGGGTGGCTGGCCGGTTACGGAAATGGAGATCATCGAGATCGGCGCGACCCTGGTGGATCGCGCGGGTCGCGAGCAGGATCACTTTCAGCGCTTCGTCAAACCGACGCGGCGCCCCTTGTTGACGCCCTTTTGCCGCGAACTCACGCACATCACCCAGGCCAACATCGACGCGGCGCAGCCGTTGAGCGAAGTGTGGCCTGCGTTCGAGCGCTGGCTCGGTCAGCACCAGACGCGCCTTGAAGGCTGGGCCAGCTGGGGCGATTACGACCGCAAGCAGTTGCTTCAGGAATGGCAGCGCCTGCAACTCGACAGCGCCCTGAGCCGGGTGCCGCACATGAACCTCAAACAGCGCTTTGCCAAGGCCCGGCGCCTCGAACGGCCTCTGGGCCTCAATGGCGCGTTGCAACTGGCGGGGATGCAATTCAGCGGTCAACAACACCGGGCACTGGAGGATGCGCGCAATACCGCACGCCTGTTGCCACTGGTATTGCCACTCTAGACAGATGACGACGCCCGGAGCCTTGTGCATACTGGCCGCCCCTTTTTGACCCTTTTAAGCCCTTTTCGAGAGGAATCGCCCATGTTTAAAGTCAACGAGTACTTCGACGGCACCGTCAAGTCGATCGCTTTTGGCACCGCTGAAGGCCCTGCGACCATCGGCGTCATGGCCCCGGGCGAATACGAATTCGGCACCAGCCAGCGTGAAATCATGCACGTGGTTTCGGGCGCCTTGACCGTCAAACTGCCGGACAGCAGCGACTGGGAAACTTTCGCCGCGGGCAGCCAGTTCAATGTGCCAGCCAACAGCAAGTTCCAGCTGAAAGTGGCCGTCGACACCGCTTACCTGTGCGAATACCGCGGCTGAAACCCCGGTTTCCTGCGGTCATGAAAAATGCCCGTGTCCAAGGACACGGGCATTTTTCGTTTCAGGGCGGGTTATTCGAGGATTTCCACCGGCATGCCAACTTCGAGTCGACCGTTGCTGTCGTTGACCAGGTTCTGGCCGAACATCGCGCCGTCGGCCTGGGCACGGGTCTTCTGCAGGGTCGCCAGTGGTTCGCGGTCAGCGCTGCGCTCACCGGTCTGCGGATCGATCGTGGTGAGAATGCAGCGTGAGCAGGACTTGACCACGCGGAACTCGACATCGCCGATTCGAATCCGCTTCCAGCCATCCTCGGCGTAAGCATCACTGCCTTCGATCACCAGATTCGGCCGGAACCGCAGCATTTCCAGCGGACGCCCGACCGCCTGCGACAGGTGTTGCAGCGATGCCTCACCAATGAGCAGCAGTGGAAAGCCGTCGGCGAATGCCACTTGATCGTCGTCATTGCCGTACCCGGCCTGAGTCGTCCGGGCGCGATCCAGCGGCACTTGCACCAGGCGCGTCGGTTTGCCAATGAAATCGCTGACCCAACGGGCCGCCTCTTCACCGGCATCCGGCACACGCAGGGTGTCACGCCAAATGGTCACGCCACGCAGGTTGTCGTCGCTGCCGGGCAAGGCAACATCGATTGCCGAATGCCCCGGCGCGCTGAGCGTCAGGCCACCGCTGGCGTTCCACAGCGCCGAGAGCTGGCTCATTTTCGCTTCGGCACGCTGGGTCAAGAACCGCCCGCTGGCCTCGTCCACCAGCATCCAGCGTCGGTCACCCTCAAGCCCCAGTTTGTCCAGGCCGATCCCTTGCAGGACCTCGCCCTTGGCGGATTTCAACGGGTAACGATAAAGCGCGCTCAGACGCAGCATGGCCAGCTCCCTGGTGGGTCAAAAACGCCACCCTATACGAGCTTTGTCAGCGAATCAAAGGCTGACGCAGGGTCAGCCTCGACAGGTTGATCAGGCCGGCACTTCGTCGAGCATCAGACGCTGGCGCACCACATCGACCAGCTTGTCCGGCTGGAACTTGGAGAGGAAGTTGTCGCACCCGACCTTCTTCACCATCGAGTCGTTGAAACTGCCGGACAGCGAAGTGTGCAACACCACATAAAGGCCACGCAGGCGCGGGTCGTTACGGATTTCGGTGGTCAGGCGATAGCCGTCCATTTCCGGCATTTCCGCGTCGGTGAACACCATCAGCAGTTTGTCGGTCATGTTCACCCCGGTGTCCGCCCAGGCCTTGAGCATGTTCAGGGCTTTCAGGCCGTCGCTGGCGATGTGCATCTTCACGCCCAACTGGCCGAGGGTGTCGCGCAATTGCGAGAGCGCCACGTTGGAGTCGTCCACCAGCAATACTTCGCGGCCACGGGCGCGTTCCAGCACCGGATCGTCCAGTTTGTCGCGCGAAACCTTGGCGTTGTACGGCACGATTTCGGCGAGGACTTTCTCGACGTCGATGATCTCCACCAGTTGATCGTCGACCTTGCTGATGGCCGTCAGGTAATGCTGGCGACCGGCGCTGGTCGGCGGCGGCAGGATGGCTTCCCAGTTCATGTTGACGATGCGGTCCACGCCACCGACGAGGAACGCCTGCACCGAACGGTTGTACTCGGTGACGATGATCGTGCTGTTCGGGCCTGGCACCAGCGGGCGCATGCCGATCGCCTGGGACAGGTCGATCACCGGCAGCGTCTGGCCGCGCAGATTGACCACACCGCAGACAAACGGGTGACGCTGGGGCATCAGGGTCAGTTTCGGCAACTGCAGGACTTCCTGAACCTTGAACACGTTGATCGCGAACAATTGGCGTCCCGCCAGTCGAAACATGAGAATTTCCAGGCGATTCTCACCCACCAGTTGCGTGCGTTGGTCTACCGTGTCGAGAATGCCGGCCATCAATGACTCCTGGGCTTGTTCTGATGAATTCACTATTGGGGGTTATCGGCTGAATCTGGCGGATCTTGATCCCGTCAAAAATCGCCAACAAAATGCCATGAACAGGCATTGATGTCACATTAACATCATGCTTTACTGGCTCCGCAGAAATCATCTGCTACATTCTCTTCGGCGCGACCCTGATTTGCGCCACAGGTTCCCGTGCCTAAGGGAATCCCCTAGGAACAATCAGGCCTAACCTGATATTCGCGATATCCAATAGCCATTAATGTGACGCCATTCTCATTGCATGAACGGAGTCAGGCTATTGTGTGCGATCGCAGTTCAGTGGAAACACATCCTCTTGAATCCCCAGTTTTGTGCCAATGCACACCGGGGCGCGGTCTCGCGACGGTTCATGATCGTCGACACACACGGCATTCCCTCATCAGACATGACGTGGTGGAGATAAGCATGCCGAACGACCGTAGTGACTGGGCGCAGCGGTTCCCCGAATTCCTTGTCGAGGCTGAAACGCTCCTGGCCAAGTCTGAAGAATGCCTCAGCCATCTGCAGCTGATCAGCAATGACAAGGACGCCATCGACTGCATGCTCAGCACCCTCCTCAAGCTGGCGAACAAGACCGATGCCCTGGGGCTGGAGGCGGTATCCGAATTCTCCCTGCACCTGCATGGCTTGCTCACCCAGGTGCAGGGTCACGTGGATTTGCATGCACAGGCCCTGGAAGCACTGAAGGATTGCTTCACCCTGATGGCCTGGCAACTGGAGCTGGTTGATCCAAGTACCGGGCAATTGGGTCTGGATGAAAGCGAGCAGGTGTCGCTCATAGAAGCCTTTGCGTGCCAGGTCGGCCAGACACACTTTCAATTGCCGCACAACGGCAAGTCCCTGACCCTCGTAGCCTGGTCGGAACGGCAAGCGTAATCGGGCACACCTTGGGCCGCTTGAGCCGGTCAGCTTTCGCAGTCGAATGTCGCAAATGAATAGTTCATGCCTGCCTGCGACCCTCCCGATAAATAATTACACTCGCTGAATGCAGACTACCCTCTGCTGATATCAGGGTTTTCCTGTGTAAAAGAAAACTTGCGACCGCATCGATAATTATCGGGTCAGGTATTTCAACTTTCCATTATGGAACCTTCGTCCAACATGGCCTGTTTCCTGACTCTTTGGACATATAGGGCAAACGCGACCAACGGTATGTTAAGTGGTATTATGCCGGCCGTTAGTTGTTTCAATTAATGGCATTGTGACTTCAATGATCGGTCTCCACCGAAGTTGGCGCTCAATTATTGATCACTGAACCATTTTGAAATCAACAACCTGAATGAACGTTTTCCAGACAGAGACCGCCAGTCCTTCTGACCGGTCTGCCCGCAGCGAACATCCATTGGCTCCATCCGCTATGTACGCCAGTCTCAAGTCAATCACCACATGGCCTCCCTCCCGAGAAAATGCCCGCAGGATTACCCTCCTGCTGTGTACAGGCTCGGCTCTGGGCAGTGTGTTGACCTATGGATTGTCCGCGCAGCTGTCGCTCGGCCTGTTGTTGATCAACGTGGCGGCTGCAGGCTGCGTCTGGACACAACATCGCCTGTCGCGCAAATCCATCAAGTTCCAGCCTCAGGAACTGGCCGACCGTTTGCTGGAAGTCCAGGAAAACGAACGCCATCGCCTGAGTCGCGAACTGCATGACGATATCGGCCAGTTGTTGACCGCCGCCAAACTGCAAAGCGAATGGCTCAAGCGCCGCTTGCCCGCGGATATGCAGGAACACTGTTCGGTACTTTGCGAGACGCTGGAAGAAACCCTCAACAAGGTGCGCGACGTTTCGGCCATTCTCAACCCGCGGCAATTGACCAGCCTTGGTCTGGAAGCGAGCCTGCGTGCACACCTGCTCAAGGTATTGGCCAATACTTCGGTGCACTGGAGCCTGGACTGCCAGCAGCGCCTGAATGGAATCCCCGAAGAGATGGCCGTCGCAGCGTTTCGCATCACTCAGGAAGCGGTGACCAACATTCTTCGCCATGCGCAGGCCAAAAACCTGTTGATCCGCGTGCAACGTCTGCCACAGGGCCTGACCCTGCTGATCAGCGATGATGGCCTGGGTTTTTCCCCGGCGGCGAACCCTGGTCGCGAAGGACAGCGCGGCATGGCCGGGATGGCAGAACGCATCGAGCAACTGGGCGGTACACTCAGTGTGACCAGCGAGCCCGGCAAAGGTACTCAAATCGAAGCACTATTCCCCTGGGCGCCCCGGGCACTCGAGCGGGCCAGTACGAATAAGGTTATGCGTTGACTTGTAACTTACTTCTGGTGGATGACCACTCGCTGATCAGGGCCGGCGTGCGTGCCCTGGTGCTGGATATTCCCGGCTATGCAGTCATCGGCGAGGCCAATGATGGCTCGCAGCTGCTCGAGATGGTCGAGCTGCTGTCCCCCGATATCGTATTGCTGGACATTTCCATGAAAGAAACCGGCGGGCTGGAAGCCCTGCAGCGACTCAGAAGAGTACGCCCACAGAGCAAAGTGCTGATTCTGTCGATGCACACCGACCCCGCGCTGATCATGCAGGCACTGGAGTCCGGTGCTCACGGTTACCTGCTCAAGGACACCACGGCCACCGAGCTCGAACATGCACTCGAAGCCCTGCGCAACAACGAGCGCTACTTGAGCCCTGCCATCGCCCATACCGTGATCAATCAGGCACTGACCCGCAACCTGAAACAACAGCCGGAAGTCGCCGAGTCGCACAACCTGACCGCACGCCAGCTGGAAATCCTGCGCCTGATCGTGCGTGGCAAATCCACGCGAGAAATCGCCAACGGCCTGGGCTTGAGCATCAAGACGGTCGAAACCCACCGCTCGCAGATCATGAAACGCCTGCAGATCTACGATGTGGCGGGCCTGGTGCTGTTTGCCGTGCGAGAACAGATCATTAGTCTGGACGATTGAGCCTGGGAGTGACGCTCAGCAGCGGTGAGTCCTTCGGCAGATGCACACGCAACGCCCCGGGGCGCGCCGCAAACCGTAAACTTTCGCCCTCCAGGGGCTCGCCGTCGAGATTGATGTAAAGCCCTTCGGCGACCTTGATTTCAACCCATGGCAAACGGGCGCGCACAAACATGTTGTCAATGCCGAAGCCGTCGCTGAGCAGATTTTTCAGTGTGCCAACCAACTCCTGCGGCGCCGGCAGGATGCTGATATCCAAAAGACCATCGTCCACCAGCGCTTCGGGGCACAACACGTGTCCGCCGCCGGCCTGACGGCCATTGCCGATCCCGAGGGCCAGCAACTCGCCTTGCCAATGGAAATCCGGCCCCTGCAACTCACCGTACGCGGCATGCAGTTCACTGAACCGCGTCAAACCGGTGAACAAATAAGCTGCGCCACCCAATACCTTTTTCAGATCTTCCGACGTGTTGGCCGTTACCTGGCTGCCGAATCCTCCGGTCGCCATGTTCAGGAAGATCTGCCCACCGACTTCACCCAGATCGATGTCGTGGGCGGGCGCTTCAAGCAACTCAAGCGCCTCGGTCGGCTCCAACGGGATACTCGCCGCGTGGGAAAAGTCGTTGGCAGTTCCCAGCGGTAAAAGCACCAGACTGGCTTTGCCCGGATGCGCCGCCAGCGCTTCGGCGATATCACGCAGGGTGCCATCCCCACCGCCGGCGATGATCTGGCGGTATCCCGCCGCCAGCGCCTCCTCCACCAACCGCTGCGCATCGCCGGCCTCCCAGGTCAGACGTACAGCCAGCTCCCAGCCTTGCTCTCGCTTGTTCTCGACAGCGGCACGAACCGCCTCGTTGAGCGCCTGCTTGCCATGCAGAATCAACAATGCCTTGCGTTCACTCATTGCGGTTACTCCCGGAATTAAATCGGTACGGAACATCTTGACCCTCAAGAGGGATAAAAAAGTCGCACTCTTTCTGATTAATTCCTGAAGCTCGCCCTCCTTGTCCTACATACCGGTACTTTTTCGTACAGAACGTAAGGAATCGGCTCAATTGACCCAGCCCGGCCATTGGTACAACGTGTGTCGGCGTTAGCGATCTTCAATTCAATTACACAAGGATGTGCATGTAATGAGTGGAAACAGTTTCAGGACTTTCGATATTTTGCATTTCGGCATTTGCCAAGAGAGCCCCACGGCAGCAGGTGGACGTTTCCATGCAAAGCCGTGAAGCAGGACTAGCCGTGAGTCCGGTTGCCTCTCTCTCCGAAAGTCGCGCCAGCCTCAAAGACGAATTCAAATGCAGCGCCAGAAATACCGGAGAAAACAATATGGAACCTCGTGTCACCGAGCTGGAAACTCACCTCAAGTACATTCGACGCGACATGGACGAAGTCAGAGGAGACGTCAAAGCCATCAAGCACCGCCTTGCCTACTCGGCAGGTGCGACAGCGATGGTGCTCGGACTGGTGGGCTGGATCGCCAATAGCCGGTTCGACCAGCTCGTTGCACTGATCAGTCGTTGACTGGCAGAAAGGCAGGCATCGTGTAACCACTGTGCCTGCCTTTCAAATACCTGCGATCAACCGAGAAGCTCGCTGAGTGGAATGAATGGCACCTGGTCTCCTACGGCCAGGACTCGGCCCTCCCGTACCTCCACCAGCCCCTCGGCCCAGGCAGCGCTGCGCAGAACGCCCGAACTCTGGTTACGGTAGATAATCGCTTGCCCCTGCTCCAGGCGCCCTCGCAGAAATTCACGGCGGTTTCCGGCATGAGGCCAGACAAATCCTGCGGGCACCGAAACTTTCAGCGGCTCGACATCCTGCACGCCCTGGCGACGTAACAGATAAGGTCGGGCCAACAAGGCGAAAGTCACCAGTGTCGAGGCAGGATTACCCGGCAACCCAATCACCGGAACACCGCGAAAATGCCCGACCGTCAATGGCTTGCCGGGTTTGATTGCCAGCTTCCAGAGTGTCAGTTCGCCCTCCTCCCTCAATGCGATTCCGAGGAAATCCGCCTCTCCGACCGATACGCCACCGGTCGACAGAATCAGGTCTACATCCTGCAGTTCCCCAAGTCGCGCGCGGGTAGTGGCCAGATCATCAGGCAGAATGCCGGCATCAACCACTTCATATCCCAGGCGCTGCAACCAGCTGCACAAAAGCACCCGGTTGCTGTTGTAGATCTGTCCCGGCCCCAACGTCGTGCCCGGCTCGACCAACTCGTCTCCGGTGGACAAAACCGCCACACGAACCTGGCGAACGACCTCAAGCCCTGCACAACCCAGCGAGGCAGCCAGCCCCAGCTCGATCGGACCGAGCCGAGTTCCTGCAGACAAGACCAGTTCACCGACGGTCGTTTCCTGGCCTTGCGGGCGAATGTTCTGCCCGGCCACCATCGTCTCGATGAAACTCACGCGCTCATCGGCATGAATCTCGACGTTTTCCTGCATTTCGACACAGTCGGCCCCCGCAGGCACCGGCGCGCCGGTAAAGATCCGGGCACAGGTGCCTGGTTTCAAAGGTTCCGGTGCCTGTCCAGCGAAGATCTTCTGACTGACTGGCAACGGCTCACCGGTCCAGTCGGCCAGACTCAAGGCATAACCGTCCATGGCGCTGTTCGGCCAAGGTGGCAGATCCAGCGTCGAAATCAGATCCTTCGCCAGCACTCGCCCCTGAACCTGCGCCAGTGGCAAAAACTCGTACTCGACAATCCGCGAGCTCTCGGCCATTTCCAGCAATCGCGTCAATGCCTCTTCAACAGGCATGAGGCTGCCGGTCTTGCCCGGCTTACCCACGGGATTCACAAGGCGCTGCCTTTTTCAAATGAGTAACGAAATTGCATGGGCGGTGACGTGAGTCCAGTTGCTCGGCGAGGATGCCATCCCAACCGGTGCGCACAGCATTGGTCGAACCAGGCAGGCAGCAGACCAGCGTGCCGTTGGCCAGTCCCGCCAAAGCCCGAGATTGCACGGTGGAAGTGCCGATGTCGGCAACCGATATCTGACGAAAAAGCTCACCAAAACCATCGACCTGCTTGTCCAGCAGGCAAGCAACCGCTTCCGGGGTGCTGTCACGGCCGGTAAAACCGGTGCCGCCGGTAATCAGCACCACTTGCACGACGTCTTCGGCAATCCAGTGGGCAACTTGCGCACGGATCTTGTACAGGTCATCTTTGAGCAGCACGCGCTGCGCCAGATGGTGGCCGGCGGCCGTCAGACGGTCGACGAAGACCTGGCCGGAGGTATCGGTTTCCAGGGTTCGGGTGTCGCTGACCGTCAGCACTGCGATATTGAGCGGTGCGAAAGGTACATCAGCCTTGGCTTTCATAGGCTCGTCCAGTTGTAGGAGAAACAGCCCGGTGTTATATCACAGCGCCCCCTTTTTTCGCCGCCCCTGCGGAGAGTTGCCATGACCTCGAACACGCCATTACCACCTTGCTCCATTCTGTTACTGGCAGGTGGGCGCGGCCAGCGCATGGGCGGCAAGGACAAGGGGCTCGTGGAATGGCACGGTGAACCGTTGATCGCGCATCTTCATCGTAAAGTTCGGTCGTTGACCGATGATCTGATCATCTCCTGCAACCGCAATCGTGAACGCTATGCGCCATTTGCCGACCAGTTGGTATGCGATGACGAGGGAGATTTCCCCGGTCCGTTGGCCGGCATTCGCGCCGGCTTGAAAGCCGCGCGCCACACCCACCTGCTGGTACTGCCCTGCGATGTCCCGCGCATCGATCTTGCGTTGCTGCAGAGCATGCGCGAGGCGGCCAGTCTGAATTCTGAAAAACCTTTAATGTTGCGACATGACGATCACTGGGAACCGCTGCTTTGTGTAATCCCCGTGGCACTCCTGCCCGCCTTCGAAAACGCCTGGAGCGCCGGAGAACGCAGCCCTGGCCGGCTAATGCGCACGCTTGATGCCCAAGCCCTGGTTTGCCCTGACAACGACCCACGCCTGGCCAATCTCAACACCCCTGAACTGTTGAGTTCGCACAACACTGTGTCAGACTGACAGCATTCAAGGAACTTGCACGCCTTGTATACGTCTCAAGCTCAGTAACCAAAAGAATTTCCCTTCGGAGACACACTCATGACTCAACGGACCCTCGCCACTTTCATGCTCGCACTGGGCCTCGCCACCCTCGCCGGTTGCGCTTCGCCAACAGTGATCACCTTGAATGACGGTCGCGAAATCCAGGCTGTCGACGCCCCCAAGTATGATGAAGATTCGGGCTTCTACGAGTTCGAACAACTGGACGGCAAGCACACCCGCATCAACAAGGATCAGGTTCGTACTGTCAAAGAGCTTTAATTCTTCAGTTCGGCACCCGATACAGAAAGCCCGCAATATGCGGGCTTTTTCGTGTCTGACCGAAAACAATCGATAGCGGGATCACCAGTCCAGCGTGATGCGGCTCTCGAACTCGCGGGGCTGCCCCGTAACCGGATCGATGAATCGCAGGCCTTGCGCCAGAAGTTTCAGCGGATTGGCGTAGTCATCCTCAACGTCTTTGAGCACGTCGGGATAAAACGGATCATTGCAGATGCTCGCCCCCAGCGCCGTCATGTGTACCCGCAGTTGATGCTTCTTGCCGGTCACCGGATACAGGCCGTAGCGCCAGAGATCACCATTCCTTTCACGCACCTCCACCGCCGTTTCGGTGTTACTTGCACCCGCCCCCTCCTTCATGCGGAAGAAAGGTTCGCCATCGACGAGACGACTTTTATGTACCAACGGAAAGTCCAGCCCAGGTAACGCAGCCGCAATGGCTTCATAGCGTTTTTCAATCTGCCGCGTCGGGAACAGCGACTGATACGCCGACCGCGTCTGTGGGTTGGCCGAGAAAATCACAAGCCCGGCCGTGTGCCGGTCAATCCGATGCAGCGGCACCAGATGGGGATTGTTCAGGCGCCGGATCAATCGGCGAAGCAACGTCTGCTCGACGTACTCGCCTGCCGGGGTCACCGGAAGGAAATGCGGCTTGTCCGCCACCACCAGATGGTCGTCCGCATACAGGATCGACTCGACCACCGGGATCGGCTTTTCATCCGGTACTTCACGAAAGTAGTGAATGCGCAGCCCTTCCTTGTAGGGCAAGTCCAGCGCAATCGGCTGACCCTCGCCATCGAGCACCCGGCCCCGGGCGATTCGGTCGAGCCATTGATCGCGCCCAATGGCACTGAAATGCTCACACAGGCAGTCGAACACTGTCCGCCAGCTACCGGGGGGTAGATACAGCGTGCTGGCCTGATTCTGTGCGGCGGAAAATGTGGGTGTGCTGGACATACGGAAAACTCGAACCTTCAAAGCAGAGCGGCATTATCCAACACCCGGCGCAGCAGACCTAGCGCGGAATCAGGCGGGGATCGATTTGAGCGCCGCCGCCTCGGTGAATTCCTTGAGCCAGCGCAGAACATCGACGGCCTCCCAGCGGCCTGGGTCGTACAAGGCGTACAACAATCCCTGATAACCGACCACATCCAGTTGCTTGTGATAACCGGCGCGCTGAAACAAGGCCTCGATCTCGGCAAAGCACGTATTGAAATGCAGCTTGTTGAAGGGAGTCTTGCCTCCCGTGACCAGACCGTCCAGGCGCAATTCGTGGACGGCCTCGCGCACCACGTCAACCGACATCCCGTTCACGCTGCTTTTCAACTGTTCGACATTGACCACGGTGACTCCCTCTGACATCCGGCTTGCCCTGGCGAATGCCCGAAAACGGCATGGCAGGCCAACTCAATTACTGTATGCGCATACAGTAACCGAATAACCCGAAAAGTGCCAAGCCGTGATTAGCGAAGGTGACGAACGCCATCAACGCAAACGAGAAAAAGTCATTAACGCAGGAATGCCACCACCTGATCGGCGCTGAACGGCCATCCCAGTTCCGCGCCGGTATCGACCCTGCGCAAGACCGGGATTCGCAGGCTGTAGGCCTCGAACCACGACTCATCGTCAGCAATATCCACCAGCTCCACCAGCAGACCATGCTCGACAAAAGGCATCAGTTCAGCCTCGGCGACTTCACACAAATGGCACCCCAGGGTGCCGAACAACTGGCATTCAGGAAGCATGTGCGCTCAACCCCAAAAATCGAGTGATCATTCTAGGCCTGCCCGCAAGGCCCGTCGACCTGCCCACCGGGCTCAAATCCGCTCTTCGCAAAACCCTGATGTAAATCAGCCCACAAAATTGCCGTTTACGCGATGCTCCGGTGTTTTTTACCTCTACGCTTGAAGAGCCTGACCTGTTCCGGAGTGTCGTGTGTTTGCCAATCTGCTGATCATTCTGGCGTCGTCCCTGGTGATGATTGCCCTGTTCCGTCGCCTGCGCCTGCCACCTGTGCTGGGTTACCTGTGCGTGGGATTGATGGTCGGGCCGAAGGCGTTCGACTGGATCAATGAAAGCGAACACTTGCCTGACCTTGCCGAACTGGGGGTGGTGTTTCTGCTGTTTTCCCTGGGGCTGGAATTCTCCCTGTCGAAAATGATTGCCCTGCGCAAGGTGGTTTTCCGCCTGGGCAGCCAGCAGGTGCTGATCACCACACTGCTGCTGGGAAGCGTGCTGATGCTCCTGGGCATGCCCGCCACACCGGCCTTGCTGCTGGGCGCTGGCCTGTCGTTGTCATCCACGGCGATTGTGACCAAGGAACTGAGCAGCCTCGGCGAAATCTTCAGCAGCCATGGCCAGAACGCGGTAGGAGTCCTGTTGTTCCAGGACGTGGTGGCCGTATTGCTGCTGACGCTGGTGCCGGTGTTCGCCGGCAGCAGTGATCAGGCCTGGTACTGGGCGCTGCCCCTGACTTTGCTGAAGACAGTGTTGCTGTTTTTCGGTTTGTTGCTGGCCAGCCGCTGGCTGCTGCCCCGCCTGTTTCAGGAAGTCGCGGCTTCCCGATCGGCAGAATTGTTCGTGCTGCTGGCACTGGTGATCGTGTTGCTGACGGCCTGGCTGACCCACCTGCTGGGCCTGTCTCCAGCCCTCGGCGCGTTCCTCGCGGGCATGCTGCTGGGCGAGAGCCATTATCGACATCAGATCGAGGCCGATATCCGGCCGTTTCGCGACATTCTGCTGGGATTGTTTTTCGTCAGCATCGGCATGCTGATCGACCTGCAACTGTTCGCCAGCCACAGCCTGCTGATTATCGGGATGACCCTGGGTTTACTGGTGATCAAAGGCCTGGTGGTGGCGCTGCTGGTGAAATGGCGCGGCAGCGACAGTGAAACGGCCTGGCGCAGCGGCCTCGCCCTCGCCCAGGGCGGTGAATTCTGCTTCGCCCTGATGGCACAGATGCAGCAAACCCGGTTGCTCCCCGCCGAACTCGGTGCGCTGCTGCTCGCCGCCACCTTCTGCTCGATGCTGCTGACGCCCCTGCTGTTACGCGCCGCACCGCGCATCGCCGCCGCCCTGCACCGCAAACCCAACCAGGAAGCGCAGATCGAGGAAATCAGCGCCCTCAATGCGGGGTTCAACGGGCATGTGGTGATTTGTGGCTACGGCCGTGTCGGTCAGTCGATCGGGCGTTTCATGCGCAATGCCGGGCAAACCTACGTCGCGCTGGACAACGATCCGGTGCGGATCCAGGAAGCCGCCACCGCCGAGCGCGACGTCCACTACGGCGATTCAACCCGCGGCGATCTGTTGACCGCCGTCGGTTTGCTGCGCGCCAGGTTGCTGGTGATTGCTGTGGATCAAGCCGACGTGGCTCTGCGGGTTCTCAAGGAGGCAAGACGCCTCAACCCGACAGTGCCGATTCTGGTGCGCACCCGGGACGACAGCCAGTCGGCCGAGCTGAAGGCGGCCGGCGCCAGCGAAGTGGTGCCGGAACTGCTGGAGTCGAGCCTGATGCTCGGTTCCCATGCCTTGATCCTGCTCGGATTTCCTGCACACCGGGTGCAGGAGAAAGTCGATCAGGTGCGCATCGATCGTTATCGCCTGCTTCACGGCTTTTACCCCGGAGCCGACGATGAGGAGACCTAGTCCTGGCTTACCGCGCCGATCTTGTGCAACGACAGGTCGGCGCCGTAGTACTCCTGTTCCTGGCTCAGGCGCAGACCATGCAGCGCCTTGATCGAGCCATAGACGGCGAAACCGCCGGTCAACGCCACCGCCACACCGAGGGCGGTGCCGATCAACTGGCTGATCAGGCTGACGCCACCGAGCCCGCCCAACGCGGTCGAGCCGAAGATCCCGCAGGCAATGCCGCCCCACACGCCACACAGACCGTGCAACGGCCAGACACCCAGCACGTCATCGATGCGCCATTTGACCTGCGCCGCCGTGAAGCACCAGACAAACAGGGCGCCGGCAATCGCGCCGGTCACCAGCGCGCCAACCGGGTGCATCAGATCGGAACCGGCGCACACCGCCACCAGACCGGCCAGCGGACCGTTGTGCAGAAAGCCCGGGTCGTTGCGACCGACGATCAGCGCCGCCACCGTTCCGCCCACCATGGCCATCAGCGAGTTGACCGCCACCAGCCCGCTGACCCCCTGCAGGGTTTGCGCGCTCATCACGTTGAAGCCAAACCAGCCGACGATCAGAATCCACGACCCCAATGCCAGAAACGGAATGCTCGACGGCGCGAACGCCACAAGCTTGCCATCGCGATAGCGTCCGTTGCGCGGCCCGAGCAGCAGCACTGCCGCCAACGCCAGCCAGCCGCCCATGGCATGCACCACCACCGAACCCGCAAAATCATGGAAACCAGCGCCGAACTGTGCGGTCAGCCAGGCTTGCACACCGTAGTTGCCGTTCCAGATCATGCCTTCGAAAAACGGGTAGATGAACGCAACGATCAGCGCCGTGGCGCACAGTTGCGGCACAAACCGCGCTCGCTCGGCGATGCCGCCGGAAATGATCGCCGGGATCGCCGCCGCAAAGGTCAGCAGGAAGAAAAACTTCACCAGTCCATAACCATGATCGGCACTGAGTACCGCCGCCGGTTGCAGGAAGGTCACTCCGTACGAAAGCCAGTAGCCTATAAAGAAATAGGCCAGGGTCGACACCGCGAAGTCGCTGAGAATCTTCGACAGTGCATTCACCTGGTTTTTCTGGCGAACCGTTCCGACCTCCAGAAACGCGAAACCGGCGTGCATGGCCAGCACCATGACCGCACCGATCAGAATGAACAACGTGTTGGAACTGTGAACCAGCGTGTCCACAGCGCTTTGCAGATTTTCCATGAGGAGGCAGACCCGAGGCTGAAAAAGGCACCAAAGCGGTTCACGCGCACATTTCATGCACCAAGTTGCGACCATGCAGTCACTGATCCGGCAGGTCGGTGAACCGCTTTGGCGCACAAGGTCGATGGGCTGACATGAACCTTCATCATCCGGGCCAAGGTTTGCCCGGTTTTACGCCCGGCAACAGCGCACTGCCACCGATCGACGCACCACGACACAGCAAAGTTTGTACCAGTCATTTGTACTGAACCTTCACACTTGGCTCATACTCGAACGCTTCAGAACACCGCTTCAGAACGCCACTTACGGAGATCCCCCATGGCCAGCATCAAGGCAAAGACTGCTCAAGAAATCCTGATGAACGACTTCCAGACCCTGGTCAGCGACACTGAACGCTTGCTGGAGCACACCGCCACGCTGGCCGGTGATCAGGCCGATGAGTTGCGCGAACAGATCCACGAAAGCCTGCTGCGCGCGCGGGAAACCCTGAAGCTGACCGAAGACACCCTGCGCGAGCGCGGTCAGGCGGCGGTCACCGCCACCGAGGAATATGTATCGGCCAACCCGTGGCAATCGGTGGGCATCGCCGCCGGCGTCGGCTTTCTGATTGGCCTGCTGGCCACGCGGCGCTGATCATGTCGATCGGTGAATCCGGCCCGAACTCGGGCACCGCCTCCTCCACGCGTCGTCTGGGTGCTGCTGTTCTCGGTCTGCTGCACAGCCACGTCGAATTGTTCGGCATCGAACTGCAGGAACAGAAAGCACGCACCGTCAGCCTGTTGCTGTTCGCCGGCCTGGCACTGGTGTTTGCGCTGCTGTTGCTGGTCGGCCTGTCGACGCTTGTCCTGATCGTGTTCTGGGACACGTATCGCTTGGCCGCAATTATTGGTCTGTGCGTGTTCTACACCTTGGCGGCAATCTTTTGCGCGCTGCGTCTCAAAGCCGCGATCTTCGATGAATCCTCGCCTTTCCACGGCACGCTGGAAGAACTGGCCAATGATCGGGAGCGCCTGTTGCCATGAACCTGCCTGAACTTCCGCACAACAGCTCACGCAGGGAAATGCGCAAGGCACTGATCCGCCTGCGCATGGAAATGCACCGTCAGGAAATCCGCCATGAAACCGGCCAGGTCCTGCAACCACTGCAACGCATGCGTGGCATGACGCAAAACCTTCAGGGTGGTTTCGGCATCAAGCACGCGCCGTTGTGGGGCGTGGCGGCCGTGACACTGCTGGGCTTCATCACCGGTAAAGGGGCAAAGAGCGGTGGCGTAGGCGGTTTGACCCGACTGATCCGCCTGGGCACCAGCCTCGCTCCGCTGATCAAGCTGGTCATGCAGAGCTCGAGCAAGCGCTGAACCTTCGCATCTGGCTGCATTCTTGCAATACCGGCGGGATTGAATCTCTTATCCGGAGGTTCAATCCCGCTTGCCTGTCCGGCCGGCAGAATTCGACCAGAACAAGAACGACAAGGAGGCCCCGTGATCGACGGGCAACCGCTCGCCTGCTTTCAACCTTTCATCGATACCGCCACCGGACGCATTGCCGGGGTCGAGGCACTGGGCCGTCTGCGCCAGGCCGATGGCCAACTGGCGTCGGTCGGACCGCTGTTCGCCGACCCGCGCACCCCGGCCATCGCGCTGCGCCGCATGGACCGGCAGATCCGCGACAACGCGCTGAGTCGACTGCACGAGGCGCCGCCGGACTGGTTTCTCAGCCTGAACATGTCACCGCGCTGGATCAGCCGCTTGCGTGCCGACCAAGCACTGCCCAGCCTGAAGCAACTCGCGCGGCACGGTATCGACCCGCAACGGATTGTTTTCGAGATCACTGAACTGGGCGGTAACAGCCAGCGCCTGACCGAAGTCGTGGCGCGCTACCGCGATGCCGGCGCCCGGATCGCCATCGACGATTTCGGCGCCGGTTATTCGCAACTCGATCGCGTGCTGGCGCTGCAACCGGACATTCTCAAACTCGACATGCGTCTGTTCCAGGCCGCCGCACTGGGCGGGCCGAGCAGTGACGTGGTCAAGGCCCTCGCGCAAATGGCCGAAAAAACCGGCTGCTGGATCATTGCCGAAGGCGTGGAAACTGCGGCGCAACTGAATTTCGCGCTGGAGTGCGGATCGCGTTACGTGCAGGGCTTTTTGTTTGCCCGGGCGCAGGAGGCGCTTTTTGGTACGAATGACTTCGTGGAGCGCTTTGCCGAGCTGCGCCAGTCTTACGTGCGTCAGAAGCTGGCCGAGCGCAGCAAGCTGATGTTCATGCGCCAGCAGCTCAGTGAACTCATGACCATCCTCCAAACCTGGGCCCAGGCCCGCGCCCCACTCAGTGCACTGCCACAGCTCGACGCCTTTCCCTGGCTGCTGCGTTTTTATCAATGTGACCGCCACGGCACCCAACTGACGCCAAACCTGGAGTGGCGCCCCAGCGGCTGGGTCGCCGACAATCGCTATCTGGGTCACAACTGGTCGTGGCGCCCCTACTTCTATCACCTGCTGGCCGAAGGCTGGGAGGAACGGCGCCTGACCCTTTCCAACACCTATCGCGACGCTACCAGCAACCAGTATTGCCTGACCGCCGGACAGTTTTTTGATAACGGCGAGCGCCTGCTGCTGATCGACATCGATGCGGCGGGGCTGTAGTTGCGCTTGCAGATGCCAGCCTGAACCGGGAAGCTAGGGAATCAGTCACCAGACGGAGAGAATCAGCCTTGGATTGGCATACCCTGCTCAACCGCGAACGTCTCGGCAAACCGTTGCACAGCTCGCAGGAACTTGGCCGCAGCCCGTTCCATAAAGACCATGACCGCATCATCTTCTCCGGCGCCTTCCGCCGTCTGGGGCGCAAGACCCAGGTGCATCCGGTGTCGAGCAACGACCACATTCACACGCGCCTGACCCACTCGCTGGAAGTCAGTTGCGTCGGCCGCTCGCTGGGCATGCGCGTCGGCGAAACCCTGCGTCGCGCCTTGCCTGAATGGTGCGATCCGAGCGATCTGGGCATGGTGGTTCAATCGGCCTGTCTGGCACACGACATCGGCAACCCGCCGTTCGGCCACTCCGGCGAAGATGCGATCCGTCACTGGTTTCAGCAGGCTGCGGGCCGCGGCTGGCTGGATGCGATGAGCGATGCCGAACGCGGCGACTTCCTGAATTTCGAAGGCAACGCCCAAGGCTTCCGGGTACTCACGCAACTGGAGTATCACCAGTTCGACGGCGGTACCCGGCTGACCTACGCCACACTCGGGACCTATCTGAAATACCCTTGGACAGCCCGTCACGCCGACTCCCTCGGTTACAAGAAGCATAAGTTCGGCTGCTACCAGAGCGAGCTGCCGTTGCTGGAGCAGATCGCCCACAAGCTGGGTCTGCCGCAACTGGAAGAGCAACGTTGGGCGCGCCATCCTCTGGTGTATCTGATGGAGGCGGCGGACGACATCTGCTACGCCTTGATCGATCTGGAGGATGGCCTGGAAATGGAGCTGCTCGATTACGCCGAAGTCGAGTCGCTGCTGCTCGGTCTGGTCGGTGATGACCTGCCGGAAACCTATCGCCAGCTCGGCCCGCAGGATTCGCGCCGGCGCAAACTGGCGATCCTGCGCGGCAAGGCCATCGAACACCTGACCAACGCCGCCGCCCGGGCCTTCGTCGAACAACAGGACGCACTGCTGGCCGGTACGCTGTCGGGGGATCTGGTGGAACACATGCACGGCCCGGCCAAGCGTTGCGTGTTGAACGCCAAGGACATCGCCCGCAAGAAAATCTTCCAGGACAAGCGCAAGACCCTGCACGAGATCGGCGCCTACACGACCCTGGAGATTCTGCTCAACGCCTTCTGTGGTGCGGCCCTGGAACAGCACAACGGCCGCACGCCGTCGTTCAAGAGCCGCCGGATTCTCGATCTGCTGGGCAACAACGCACCGGATCCGCACGGCCCCTTGCACGCGTCGTTCCTGCGCATGATCGACTTCATCGCCGGCATGACCGACAGCTACGCCAGTGACATGGCGTTGGAAATGACCGGACGCTCCAGCCATTGACGCCTGCTGCCCGGCCGATCCGCAATAGGGCGGTCGGGCAACGCAGACGCATATGCCGATCATTTTCCCTCTGCAGGTGTATTCAGTTGCAAGGGACAAAGATAACCAGAAGTCAACTAATGACACTCATTGAAAGCCTTTAGCCGGTAAACTTTCTCTGGCCGCCATAAACTTTATAAATTCCCGCCATTGAACATCTCACGCGCTTACCTACGCCAAACCTAGTTAACCCGTAGTCTGATTCCTCTTTATTTGTAGGACTTATCCTAGATTGCCGCTAACGCCCTGAGGGTTCATGCGGCTGTTCATTCGATTGAGCTAAGGTTCGCCCTTTATTTGCGCTCGTATGGGATTTGATTATGAACTCCGTTTTTATTGTCGACGATCACCCGGTCATCCGCCTCGCCGTTCGAATGCTGCTCGAGCATGAAGGTTATAAAGTCGTCGGAGAAACCGATAACGGTGTCGATGCCATGCAGATGATTCGCGAATGCATGCCCGACCTGATCATTCTCGACATCAGCATTCCCAAGCTCGATGGCCTGGAAGTCCTGGCCCGCTTCAATGCCATGAGCTCGCCATTCAAGACGCTGGTACTGACTGCGCAATGCCCGACTCTGTTCGGTATTCGCTGTATGCAGTCAGGTGCATCGGGTTACGTGTGCAAGCAGGAAGACCTGAGTGAACTGGTCAGTGCGATCAAAGCTGTTCTTTCCGGTTACAACTACTTCCCCAGCCAGGCCTTGAACCCTGTTCGTCATGACGACGTGCGCTATGCAGAACTGGAACTTTTCAAATCAGTCAATGATAGGGAACTCATGGTTTTGCAACTTTTCGCCCAAGGCCGTACAAACAAGGAAATTGCCAAAGGCATGTTTCTCAGCAACAAGACAGTCAGCACTTACAAGAAACGACTGATGCAAAAACTGAAGGCCAAGTCTCTCGTAGAACTTATCGAAATGGCCAAACGTAACGCACTCGTGTGAGAGCCAACATGTCCAGCCGTTTAGTGAGTCTCCTGATTGCATTGAGTGCATGTCTGGGTTTCTGCATCTCTGCAACAGCCGCATCACCCACCTCGAAAGACCTCACCCTGCTCGGTCGTTCGGTCGAACCAACGGTGCAGGCCTTGTTCGATCCATCGCAAGTGGCGTGGCTGCACGCTCGCAATGAGTTGGTTCTGGGGACTTCAGCTCCGGATTACCCTCCGTTCGACATGACGCCCAGCGGACAAGACTACGAAGGCTTCACGGCGGATTACGCTTCACTGATTGGTCAGGCAACCGGTCTGCCGATCAGGGTCAAACGTTTCGCCTCGCGGGAGGCCGCCATCAAGGCATTGATGGACGGCCACATCGACATGCTCGGTACTGCCAACGGATTCGAAGCAGAAAACGCCAATATAGTACTGTCCAGGCCTTACGCCATCGATCAACCGGTCCTCGTCACACGCGAGGGCGAAACCCGCACGTTGACCGAAGGCCTGGCAGGACTGCGGCTGAGCATGCTGTATCACTACCTCCCGCTGGATGATGTCAAGGCGATGTATCCCAAAGCCCTCATCACCTCTTATCCGTCCTACCAGAACGCAATCAACGCCGTAGCGTTCGATCAGGCGGACGTGTTTCTCGGCGACACCATTTCCACCCATTACATGATCAACAAGGGTTACCTGAACAATATTCGCATGGCCAGTTTCGGCAAGCATGAGGCCCACGGCTTCAGCTTCGCCGTACATCGCAACAATCCACAGCTGCTCGCTATCATCAATACGGCGCTCAAGGCCGTACCGGGCAGCGAGCGCGAAAATATCGCCAAACGCTGGAGCGTGGGCAGCGACACACTTTTGACCGACCAGAAGCTGCAATTGACCAGACGCGAAGAGCAGTGGCTGAAAAATCATCCGGTGGTGAGCGTACTGGTCAACGAGGCTTTCGCGCCCCTGACATTCTTTGACAGTGACGGCAATTTTCGCGGCATCAGCGCCGACTTGCTTGAACTCATTCGTTTGCGCACCGGACTGCGCTTCGAAATCCGCCGCAGCCGCAGCGATGCCGAAATGATCAAGCAGGTCGAACACCACCAGGCTGACCTGATCGCAGCTTTGCTGCCGACCGCCCAGCGTGAGGAAACCCTGCAATTCAGCCGTCCCTATCTGGAAAATTCATACGTGTTGCTGACCCGAAAGGCCGCCGACAGCCCTACGCACTTGGGGCAACTGAAACGCAAGCGTCTGGCGATCGCTCAAGGCAATCCGATGATCGAGTACCTGCGCACCGAGTTTCCCCGCATTCAGCTGATCGAGACGCCGGATACTTACAGTGCTGTGGCGCTGCTCGATGAAGGTCAGGTCGAAGGCGCAGTGAACTCGCTGGTCATCGCAAACTACTTCATTGCATCACGAACCTTCGAACATCCCCTGCAGATCACCACCACCATCGGCACACGTCAGGCGGCTTTTTCTCTGGCGACAGCCCGGGACAACACAGAACTGAACTCGATCATCAACAAGACGCTGATGAGCATCACACCCGAAGAACTGGGCATTATCAATGGTCGCTGGCGGGGCTACTCAAACATTTCGCAAGGCACCTGGCATCAGTACCGGCGTTTCTTTTATCAGCTGATCGGCGGCGCCTGCCTGCTGTTGCTGCTGTCGCTGCTCTGGAATGCCTACATGCGCCGCCAGATCAAACAGCGTAAATCGGCGGAACGGGCCTTGAACGACCAACTGGAATTCATGAGTTCACTGGTCAACGGGACGCCCCACCCAATCTACGTGCGTGACCGACAGGGCCTGCTGCAAAGCTGCAATGACAGTTATCTGCAGGCGTTCAATGCCCGGCGCGAAGACGTCATCGGCAAAGATGTCATGCAGGGTGCGCTGAACAACGCTTTCGAGGCACAGGCGTATCAGGCCGACTATCAGCGGGTAGTGGCCGAAGGCAAACCGCTTGTGCTTGACCGACCGTTGCATATCGGCAACCGACGACTGACGATCTATCACTGGATTCTGCCCTACCGAGACTCCAGTGGCGACGTCCGGGGAATCATCGGCGGCTGGATCGACATCAGTGAGCGCCGCGAACTGCTCGATGAACTTCGCGCAGCCAAGGAACGGGCAGACGATGCCAACCGGGCCAAGAGTACGTTTCTGGCAACGATGAGTCATGAGATCCGCACGCCGATGAACGCAGTGATCGGCATGCTCGAGTTGACACTCAAGCGCATGGATCAGGCACACCCGGATCGCTCCGGCATCGAAACAGCCTACCATTCGGCCAGGGACTTGCTGGGCCTGATCGGCGACATACTGGACATTGCGCGCATTGAATCCGGGCGACTGAGTCTGAAACCCGAGCGAATCAACCTGATCGACACCGTGGGTTCGGTGGTCAGAATCTTCGAAGGGCTCGCCCGACAAAAACAGCTTTCACTGACTGTGTCCGTCTCCCCCCCTGAGCTGAATGTCGATGTGCAACTCGACCCTCTGCGCTTCAAACAGGTGCTGTCGAATCTGATCAGCAATGCCATCAAGTTCACCGACGCGGGGCAGGTCAGAATCACGCTGGATGTTCTTCCCACGGATGACCCCGAAGGTTCGATGGTGCAGCTGACCGTACAGGACAGCGGCATCGGGATCACGACGCAGGATCAGTTGCGGTTGTTCGAACCTTTTGCCCAGGCCGGTAACGATGGGCAACGGGCCGTCAGCGGCGCAGGGCTCGGGCTGGTCATCAGCCGCAACCTGTGCGAAATGATGGGTGGAAAACTGCGATTGAGCAGCCTGCCCGGAATTGGAACCCAGGTTCGGGTATCGCTACCGGTGACCATTCTGCCTGCACAAGTGGCGAGAGCTGAAGATGAATCACAGATTCAGCCATCCCTCATCCCGTTAACGGTTCTGGTGGTCGATGACCATCCGGCCAATCGACTGCTGATGTGCCAGCAGCTGGAATACCTCGGCCATCGATTCTGTATCGCGGAAGATGGCCTGCGCGGACTGGATGAATGGAAAAGCGGGGAGTTCGATCTGGTCATCGCCGATTGCAACATGCCCGTCATGAACGGTTATGAGCTGACCCGGGCGATTCGTCAGCACGAAAAGCTTACCAGCCGCCCGGCTTGCACGGTGCTGGGGTTCACCGCCAATGCCCAGCCCGAAGAGATCCTGCGCTGCAAGCAGGCAGGCATGAACGAATGTCTGTTCAAGCCCCTGAGCCTCAACAGCCTGAGCCAATGGATCAAGAGCATTCAGCCGGTGTTCGCCGCTCCGGCTTTCAACCTGCAGGGGCTGACGCTGCTGACCGGTGACAACCCCTCTCAAACCCACCGATTGCTGGCAGAACTGCTCAACAGCAGTCGCCTTGATCGGGAGGAGTTGCAGGCCCTGTGCCTCACCCGGGATCCCTCCGCGCTGGCCGTCATCGCACACAAGATCAAAGGCGCCGCACGCATTGCCCAGGCCTCGCGCCTGATCAACTGCTGTGATGCGCTTGAGCAGGCCTGCCTGCAAGTACTGCCGTGGGAAGAAATCGAGCGTCATTGCCAGGCCAGCCACCTCGCCATCCTGGAATTGGAGCAGGCACTGGAACAGCAACTGGCTCGGATCGCCAAAAGCAAAATGGCCGGGGCTTAACTATGCTTGGAGGCTGAGCAGTGTGCTTAACCTACACGGAGAGTCTGCAATGCCCAGCCCACTGCGCCCGGAACAACGCCGGTTTCCGCTGCATGTGCACATCAGCGTCATGTTCACCTTTCTGCTGTTGCTCACCGGAGTGGTGCTGGGTTTGTTCAACTACCACCAGACCACACACATCATTCTGTCGAGTAGTGAAAAGCTGTTCAGCCGGATCGAACAGGATGTACGTCTCGACCTGCAGGCCACTTATGCACCGATCCGGCACCTGCTGAGCCTGCTGGCAGAGACCCCCGCCGCCGGATCTCCCAGCCTTGAATCGCGCATGCCGCTGCTCAAGCCGTTCAGTCAGTCCCTGATGGACAATCCGGATCTGGCCTCGCTCTACCTGGGTTATGAAAACGGCGACTTTTTCATGGTCCGCCCCTTGCGCACGCCAGCGCTGAAAACCCTGCTAAAGGCACCGGACGCAGCAGCGTTTCAAGTCTGGAGCATCGAACATGACGCCAGCGGTCAGACACATTCACAATCACTGTTCTTCGACCAGGCACTGTCCCCGGTCGGCCGACAGGACCACCCCGACGAACCTTATGATCCTCGCAGCCGGGCGTGGTACATCAACGCACGGCAGCAGGCCGAACAGATCACCACCGAACCCTACGTCTTTTTCTCCACCCACAACGTTGGCACGACGCTGGCCCGACGCAGCGGTGAAGACGCCGTGATCGGCGCCGACCTGACCCTTGATGCACTCTCCGCGACCCTGATCAAACACGTGGTGACACCGGCCACGGAAATCGTCCTGTTCGACGCCGACGGCAACGCCGTGGCTTACCCCGACAGCCGCCGGCTGATCGTCGATGACCGCACGGCGCGCCTGGCCAAGGCCGCCGATTTGAGCCCCGCCTTGCACACCTTGTTGTCCGGGCACCAGGGCAATCGGCTCGAAGTGGATGGCCGACAATGGATCGTCGCCCGCAGCCAGCTGCAGGAAGGCGGGCCGAAAGGTTTGCAGATGGCTTTACTGGTGCCCGAAGACGAACTGCTGGTCGACGCCTATCGCCTGCGCTGGCAAGGAGCGCTCATCACGCTGGCTACCTTGCTGCTATGTCTGCCGTTGGGCTGGCTGATCTCGCGGGTTCTGGTGACGCCCTTGCATGCCTTGGTCAAGGAAGCCGATGCAATTCGCAGCTTCGACTTCAACTTCCCGGTGACCCGCCGATCGCTGGTGCTGGAGATTGACCAGTTGAGCCTGTCGATGGCTCGCATGAAAGACACCCTGGCCAGCTTCTTTCGCATCACTGACAGCCTGACCGCCGAAACCCGCTTCGACCCGCTGCTGGAACGGGTACTGTTCGAGACAGTGCAGATCGCCCAGGCCCAGGCGGGGCTGATTTATCTGCGTGAGAACGATGGCAATCGCATGGAGCCCTACGGCCTGGTGGTCGCAGACTCGTCTCAACCGTTGGCGGCATTCGATCTGCAAAGCCGCAGTCTTGATGCCTCGCAAAGCCCCGAATGGTTCCGGCAACTGGCCAACGCCGACACGGTCGTGAGCAACCTGGGTTTCGAACAGGCCACCGACCTGCAGAAAGTGCTGCTGGCCATGGGTTCACCGAGGGTGCATTTGGTTGGAATCCGTCTGCATAACCGGCACAACGAAACCGTCGGCCTGCTGGTGCTGCTGATCGACGATGGCGGCACGCCGAGTGACCTGGAAAAACTCCGGCCAGATCGCATCGCCTTTCTGCAAGCGGTGTCCGGGGCGGCCGCGGTGAGTATCGAGAGTCAACGCCTGCAAGCCAGACAGAAACAACTGCTGGATGCGTTCATTCAACTGCTGGCCGGCGCCATTGATGCCAAGAGTCCTTATACCGGCGGGCATTGCCAGCGCGTGCCGGAACTGACCCTGATGCTCGCCCGTGCCGCTGCAGCCAGTCAGGCTCCGGCCTTCAGCGATTACCAGCCGAGCGAAGACGAATGGGAAGCCTTGCACATCGCTGCATGGCTGCACGACTGCGGCAAGGTCACGACCCCGGAATACGTGGTCGACAAAGCCACCAAGCTGGAGACCCTGAACGATCGCCTTCACGAAATCCGCACCCGCTTCGAAGTGCTCAAGCGCGACGCCTGGATCAACTATTGGCAAGCCCTGGCGTTGGGTGGTGAAGAACAGCAACTGGCCGGTCTGCGCGAGGCCACCCTGACGGCACTGGATGATGATTTTGCGTTCGTCGCCCGCTGCAATCTGGGCAGTGAAACCATGCTCGAGGGTGACCTGCAACGTCTGCAAGACATCGCGCAACGCACCTGGACGCGCACGCTGGATGATCGATTGGGCCTGTCATGGGAGGAGAACCGGCGTCAGGCACGCACCCCGGCACCGACCCTGCCGGTCACCGAACCGCTGCTGGCGGACAAGCCCGAACATCTGCTGGAGCGCGCCGAAAGCGAGCTGATCCCGGAAGATAATCCGTGGGGGTTCAAACTCGACGTGCCGCCCTACAAATACAATCGCGGCGAGCTGTACAACCTCTGCATCCCCCGGGGCACGCTGACCCGCGAAGAACGCTACATCATCAACCACCACATGGTGCAGACGATCCTGATGCTCAGTCGCCTGCCCTTCCCCGGGCATCTGAACAGCGTCGCGGAAATCGCCGGCGGGCATCACGAAAAAATGGACGGCACCGGTTATCCCAAGCGCCTGAAGCGCGAAGACATGAGCCTGCCGGCGCGCATGATGGCGATTGCCGACATCTTCGAAGCGCTGACCGCCGCCGATCGCCCTTACAAAAAGGCCAAGTCCCTGAGCGAAGCACTGGGGATCATGGCCACCATGTGCCGCGACGCGCACGTCGATGCCGAGCTGTTCGAGCTGTTCATTCGCGATGGCGTGTATCTGCAATACGCCACGCGTTTTCTCGATCCACGGCAGATCGATGCCGTGGACCCGGCGGCCGTGCTGTTCAAGGCAGGCCTGACGACGTGATCAGCAATCGGTCAGACGCAGGAAGATCGCCGCCAGTTGTTCGATACCGGCCTGATCGTCCGTACCAAAACGCGCGAGCTTCGGGCTGTCGAGGTCGAGCACACCGATCAGGCGACCGTCCTTGACCAACGGGACCACCAGTTCGCTGTTCGACGCGCTGTCGCAGGCGATATGGCCGGGGAACGCATGAACGTCTTCGACCCGCTGCGTCTGCAGGCTGGCAGCCGCCGCGCCGCAAACGCCCCGACCGAACGGAATACGCACGCAGGCGATCTGGCCCTGGAACGGGCCGAGCACCAGCTCTTCGTTGCGATTGAGGTAGAAACCGGCCCAGTTCAGGTCATCGAGCTGGTTGAACAGGAACGCCGAAAACTGCGCGGCGTTGGCGATGAAATCGCGCTCGTCCGCCAGCAGCGACTCCAGTTGCGCGGCCAACATGCCATAGCCTTCGAGACCCTGGCCGCTCTGCTGCAAATCAATCATGCCTTGTGCTCCAACAATTTCAGTCCCACCCAATAACGGGCGAATTGGTACGCGCAACGTCCGTTGCGGTTGCCGCGGCCGGTTGCCCAGCGCACGGCGAGGATGTCCAGTTGTTCGTCGCGTTCCCAGCTCAGGCCGGCCTTGGCGGCCAACTGGCCGATCCAGTGCTCGACGACGTTGAGGAAATGTTCCTGGGTAAACGGATAGAACGACAGCCACAGGCCGAAGCGATCCGACAGCGCGATCTTGTCTTCCACCGCTTCGCTCGGATGCAGTTCGCCATCGACGCGCTTCCAGTTTTCGTTGTCGCTTTCCTTCTCCGGCACCAGATGGCGGCGGTTGGAGGTGGCGTACAACAACACGTTGTCCGGCGCCTGTTCGAGCGAGCCGTCCAGCACACTTTTCAGCACGCGGTAGTCGCCTTCGCCGGACTCGAACGACAGGTCATCGCAGAACAGCACAAAACGTTGCGGCAGCTTGGCGATCTGCTCCACCACCCGTGGCAGGTCCGCCAGGTGATCACGCTCGATTTCGATCAGACGCAAACCGGCCTTGGCGTGTTCAGCCAGCAACGCGCGCACCAGCGACGATTTACCGGTACCGCGCGAACCCCACAGCAGCGCATGGTTGGCCGGCATGCCGTCGAGAAATTGCTGAGTGTTGCGGCCCAGTTGCTCCAGCTGCCGGTCGACGCCGATCAGGTCCGACAGGCGCATGTCGAGGCTGACTTCCAGCGGCAGCAGATAACCGCTGCGACCGTCACGTTGCCAGCGAGCGGCAAGGCAGGTGCCCCAATCGATGATCGGGCGTGGCGCCGGCAGCAGTGGTTCGATCCGCGCCAGAACCGACTCGGCGCGCTCAAGAAAAGCATTCAATCGGGAATCCACGTCTTCTCCTCGGGCTCGTTCACAGTAATGATGGCGGTGCAGCGACGACAGACAGCGTTCGAAACCTGTCCCGGGCCTTGTTACAAGGCGCTTCGGGAACCCCGGAATCCGTGCATGATCGACTATGCTTGAGCAGCGAAGGGAAACGGAAGTGGTTCAACACCCCATGGATATCAAATTCACCCACCGGCTGTCGTACAAACAGGCCCGGCTTACCGTGCTGGTCGGGTTCATTCTGGGCACGCTGCTCAGCCTGCTGCAAATCGGCATCGATTATGCCAGTGAAGACGCGTCCATCAACCGTGAAATCCTGTCGTTGCTGGAAATCAGCCATAACCCGGCCTCGCGCATCGCCTACAACATCGACGCCGAACTGGCGCAAGAACTGACCCTGGGCCTGCTGCGCTCGCCAGCGATCATCTCGGCGCAACTGACCGACAACAATCAGACGGTGCTGGCCAACGTCAAACGGCCGGAGCTGCAAAGCGGCTACCGGATGATCAGCGACTTCCTGTTCGGCGCCAAACGTCAGTTTGAAGACCGCCTCTATCTCGATCACTTGCCCAACGAATCTCTCGGCACCCTGAAACTGGAAGTCGACACCTACGCGTTCGGCAGCCGCTTCCTGCGCCGTGCCGAGGTCACGTTGCTCAACGGCTTCGCCCGCAGCCTGATTCTCACCGGAATTCTGCTCGCGCTGTTCTACGTGATGCTGACCAAACCGCTGGTACGGGTAATCCGCGAACTCAGCGGTCGCGACCCGCGCAGCGCCGAGCCGACCACCCTGGAATGTCCAGCCGGGCATGCCAATGACGAGATCGGCGTGCTGGTCAAGGTCGCCAACCAGCAGTTCGAGAACATCGCCACGGAAATCCAGCAGCGACGCAATGCGGAAAACCGCCTCACTGACTACCTCGCGCAACTCGAAGACATCGTGTCGGCGCGTACCGCAGAGCTCAAGGCGATCAATGCACGACTCAGCCAGTCCAACCAGGAGCTGGAAGTGGCTCGCAGCACGGCGCTGGACATGGCCGAAGCACGCTCGGCATTTCTCGCCAACATGAGCCACGAGATCCGTACTCCGCTCAACGGCCTGCTGGGGATGATCGCTCTCTCGCTCGATGGCCCGCTCAACGCCGAACAGCAGCAGCAACTGTCCATCGCCCACGACTCGGGCAAGGTTTTGGTGGAATTGCTCAACGACATTCTCGACCTGTCCAAATTCGATGCAGGGCAACTTGAGCTGGAACACATTCCCTTCGATCTCGGCTCACTGATCGAAGACACCGCCAACCTGCTGTCACAGAACGCCGCACCGAGTGTCGAGCTGACCTGCCTGATCGATCCTTACTTCCCGGCGCTGGTGCTCGGCGATCCTACCCGGGTCAGGCAGATCGTCAGCAATCTTCTGTCCAATGCGCTGAAATTCACCCGCTTCGGCCGCGTCGATGTGCGATTGTCCACCTCGAAGGAAGGAGTACGCATCGAAGTCTGCGACACCGGTATCGGCATCGCTCAGGAAGCGCAGGTGAAGATTTTCCAGCCGTTTACCCAGGCGGGCGCCGGCATCACCCGCCAATACGGCGGCACCGGGCTCGGGCTGGCGCTGACCTACAACCTGTGCGAAGCCATGCAGGGGCGCCTGACCATCAGCTCCGAAGTGGGTTTCGGCAGTCAGTTCTGCGCCGAACTGCCGCTGCCCTGCCACACCCGTGCGGTGATTCCACCAGCGTTGCACGGCAAAGTGCTCGCGATCACCAACGCGGTCAGCGGCCTGGCGGAACTGCTGGAAAGCCTGCTGCCGGTCTGGGGGCTGACCTACGAGCAGCGAACCCTGGACGACCCGCTGCTCGGCCTCTCCCCCGACGTCATCATCACCGATTGCCCCGAATGCCTGTTCGGCCTGCGCCCGGCGATGACGGCACCGATTCTGCTGGTGACCGCTTATGGCAGCTTTCTGCCGGGTGAAGAAGCCGCCGCCCTCGCCCCGCTGCAGCAGCAGGCGCGACCGCTGGCCCGCAACGCGCTGTATCAGAATCTGCGCCGAACGCTGTTGCCGGACCTCACCACCAACGACCGCGCTCGCCTTGAGAGCGTCTCGTCTCAGCGGCGCGGTCGGGTGCTGCTGGTGGAGGACAACCCGGTCAATCAACTGGTGGCCAAAGGCATGCTGGGCAAGCTCGGCTGTGATGTCGTGGTCGCAGCCCATGGTGTAGAAGCGCTGGATCAGCTGGAACACGACGAGTTCGATCTGGTGCTGATGGACTGCAACATGCCGGTGATGGACGGCTATGAAGCCAGCCGCCAGATTCGTCAGAGCGGTCGCTGGCCGCACTTGCCGATTGTCGCCCTGACCGCAAACGCGATGGCCGAAGAGCGCGAGCGTTGCCGGGCGGCGGGCATGAGCGATTATCTGGCCAAGCCGTTTCGCCGTGAAGAACTGGCGGCGCTGCTGGATCAGTGGATACCGACTACGACAACGCTTTGATCTGGCCCAGCAGGTGATCGAGTCCCTCACGCAGCTCGTTGAGCCGGTCAAGGTCCACCCCGCTGTCGCACAACAGCCGCTCCTTCAAAGGCCCGACCTGTTCACGCAGCGCCTGCCCTTGCAGCGTGAGGCTCAGATGGACCTCACGCTCGTCCCGGGCCGAGCGCTGACGCTGGACCAGCTCAAGTTGCTCCAGACGCTTGAGCAGCGGCGTCAGCGTCCCGGAGTCCAGCGCCAGCCGCTCACCCAGCGCCTTGACCGTTGGTTGCTCCGGTGCGACTTGCTGCCATTCCCACAGCACCAGCATCGCCAGATATTGCGGGTAAGTCAGGCCGAGCTGATCGAGCATCGGCTTGTAGCCACGGATCACCGCCCGCGACGCGGCATACAACTTGAAGCACAGCTGACTGTCGAGCTTCAGCGAATCGGCGGACAGGCTGTTCATTTGAGCAACGCTTCGATCTCGCGGCTCAGATCCTGCGGCTTGGTGGCCGGGGCGAAGCGCTTGACCAACTGGCCGTCCTTGCCGATCAGGAACTTGGTGAAATTCCACTTGATGCCCTGGGAGCCCAGCACGCCCGGCGCGCGTTTCTTCAATTGCACAAACAGCGGGTGCGCACCGGTCCCGTTGACTTCGATCTTCTTGAACAGCGGGAAGCTGACGCCGTAGTTCAGTTCGCAGAACTCACTGATGGCGCCCTCGTTGCCCGGCTCCTGCTTGCCGAACTGGTTGCACGGGAAGCCCAGCACCACCAGGCCCTGATCCTTGTAGGTCTGCCACAGCTCCTCAAGGCCTTTGTACTGCGGCGTGAAACTGCATTTGCTGGCGGTATTGACCACCAGCACCGCCTTGCCGGCGAAATCGGCGAGGGTCTTTTGCTCGCCCTTGATGGTGGTGCACGGAATATTCAGCAGGTTATCGCTCATGTTGCGCACTCTTGAGAAATGGATAGACGGCAAAAATAGCGAGCAATTGAATTGTGTGCAATTTAATTGTTCGAAAGGCGACCCGTGGATCGCCCATATCGGTTACTCGCGCGGCACCAGGTCCAGGCACACCGAGTTGATGCAATAACGCAAGCCGGTCGGCGGCGGGCCGTCAGGGAAGACGTGGCCCAGGTGCGCATCGCATTTGGCGCATTTCACTTCGGTGCGGATCATGCCGTGGCTGGTGTCACGGATTTCGGTCATGGCGCTGTCGCCGATCGGCGCGTAGAAGCTTGGCCAGCCGCAACCGGAATCGAATTTGGTCCTGGAATCAAACAACGGCTCGTTGCAGCAGACGCAGTGATAGACACCGTCAGTCTTGGTGGCGTTGTATTTACCGGAGAACGGTCGCTCGGTGGCACTGAGACGACACACGTTGTATTGCTCGGGGTCGAGCATCGCCCGCCATTCTTCCAGGGTCTTTTCAATCTTTTCCATCATCACACCTCAGCGGCTGAAAAAGCCCGATCTGTACCTTTTCCACGGATCGGGCGGCACGTATGATTGCGCCTCGTCACACGCCAGTCTGGCAGCGGGTTCCTGCGCATTCAAACGGATTGTTGGAAACCGCCGCTCGAGACACTTGCCTGTGTGAAGACGCAGGATTCCCAGCACGGTTGTCCACCCGCCGCCTGGATCGTTCATTTTCGGGATCACATCGCCATGCAGTTCAGCAAATCGAACAAGCTCGCCAACGTCTGCTACGACATTCGCGGCCCGGTGCTCAAGCACGCCAAACGACTGGAAGAGGAAGGCCATCGCATCCTCAAGCTGAACATCGGCAACCCGGCGCCCTTTGGTTTCGAAGCGCCGGACGAAATTCTCCAGGATGTGATCCGCAACCTGCCGACCGCCCAGGGCTACAGCGATTCCAAAGGCCTGTTCAGCGCGCGCAAGGCGGTGATGCAGTACTACCAGCAGAAGCAGGTCGAAGGTGTCGGCATCGAAGACATCTACCTGGGCAACGGCGTGTCCGAGCTGATCGTGATGTCGCTGCAGGCGCTGCTCAACAACGGCGACGAAGTGCTGGTGCCGGCGCCGGACTACCCGCTGTGGACCGCTGCCGTGAGCCTGGCCGGCGGTAACGCGGTGCATTACCTGTGCGACGAGGGTGCCGACTGGTTCCCGGACCTGGCCGACATCAAGGCCAAGATCACCCCGAACACCAAGGCGATGGTGATCATCAACCCGAACAACCCGACCGGCGCGGTGTATTCGAAGGAAGTACTGCTGGGCATGCTGGAACTGGCCCGTCAGCACAATCTGGTGGTGTTCTCCGACGAGATCTACGACAAGATCCTCTACGACGACGCCGTGCACATCTGCACCGCATCCCTGGCCCCGGATCTGCTGTGCCTGACTTTCAACGGTCTGTCCAAGTCGTATCGCGTGGCGGGTTTCCGTTCCGGCTGGATCGCCATTTCCGGGCCGAAACACAACGCCCACAGCTACATCGAAGGCATCGACATGCTGGCCAACATGCGCCTGTGTGCCAACGTGCCGAGTCAGCACGCGATCCAGACCGCCCTGGGCGGCTATCAGAGCATCAACGATCTGGTTCTGCCGCAAGGCCGGTTGCTGGAACAACGCAACCGTACCTGGGAACTGCTCAACGACATTCCCGGCGTGAGCTGCGTGAAGCCGATGGGTGCGCTGTACGCGTTCCCGAAGATCGACCCGAAAGTCTGTCCGATCCACAACGACGAGAAATTCGTGCTCGACCTGCTGCTCTCCGAGAAGCTGCTGGTGGTGCAAGGCACGGCGTTCAACTGGCCGTGGCCTGACCACTTCCGCGTGGTCACGCTGCCGCGGGTCGATGACCTGGACATGGCCATCGGTCGCATTGGCAACTTCCTCAAGTCGTACCGCCAGTAACCGGCGCTCAGTGCGCAACGGCCCGAACGTTGCGCACTGTCTGATTCAGCAACACTTCTGCTGCTCCCCTCCTCCAGCACCTTCTACACTTGCGAGTCATACGAATCATGCGTGCCTGACGCAATGAGACCGGGTGCCGCGTGCCTGTCATCCATAGCGGATTCGGCAGTGGGAAATATCCCATGTCCGACGAATCCGGTGTAGGACACAGTTTGAAATAGTCACTCGGTTGAATCGCCAGGTGCCGCACCTTATATACCCCGCAGTACGCTACATCTTTAGCTTGAGGAGACTTCTACAACCATGATGCGCATCCTGCTGTTTTTGGCCACTAACCTGGCGGTCGTGCTGATAGCCAGCATCACCCTGAGCCTTTTCGGCTTCAACGGGTTCATGGCGGCCAACGGGGTTGATCTCAACCTCAGTCAGCTGCTGGTTTTCTGTGCAGTCTTTGGTTTTGCCGGTTCCCTGTTCTCGCTGTTCATCTCCAAGTGGATGGCGAAAATGAGCACCAGCACCCAGATCATCACCCAGCCACGTACTCGTCACGAGCAGTGGCTGCTGCAAACCGTCGAGCAACTGTCCCGGGAAGCCGGGATCAAGATGCCCGAAGTCGGTATTTTCCCGGCCTATGAAGCGAACGCCTTCGCCACCGGCTGGAACAAGAACGACGCACTGGTCGCGGTCAGCCAGGGCTTGCTCGAGCGTTTCAAGGAAGATGAAGTGCGGGCCGTGCTGGCCCACGAGATCGGCCACGTGGCCAACGGCGACATGGTCACCCTGGCGCTGATACAGGGCGTGGTGAACACCTTCGTGATGTTCTTCGCGCGGATCATCGGCAACTTCGTCGACAAGGTGATTTTCAAGAACGAAGAAGGCCAGGGCATGGCCTATTACATCGCGACCATTTTCGCCGAACTGGTATTGGGCATTCTGGCCAGCGCAATCGTGATGTGGTTCTCGCGCAAACGCGAGTTCCGTGCCGATGATGCCGGCGCCCGCCTGGCCGGTACGGGGGCGATGATCAACGCCTTGCAACGCTTGCGCGCCGAACAGGGCCTGCCGGTGCACATGCCTGACACCCTGAATGCCTTCGGCATCAACGGCGGTATCAAACAGGGGTTTGCTCGCATGTTCATGAGCCACCCGCCGCTGGAAGATCGTATCGACGCCCTGCGTCGTCGCGGCTGATCAGCCCCGCTCCAACAGAAAGGCCCGCAGCGATGCGGGCCTTTTTTGTTGTTCTGTTACTGAGGAGTCAGGCGGTACACCCGCTCTTCCAGCCGTGTCACACCCGCCTGCAGGAACTTCCCGCTTTCGCTCAGTACGTCCTGTTCTTCCAGCGCCTGCACCGCCCAGTCGCCACCGAGCAGCTGCTGCACCTCGGCATCTGTCACCGCAAACGGCGGCCCGGACATCCGAGCCTGATCGTAATCCAGCGTGATCAGCAAACCACGCAGCCCCGTCGGCAGGATGCTCAACAAATGCGCCGCATAGCGCTCACGCATTGGCGCCGGCAAGGCGATCAGCGCCGCACGGTCATACAACGCCGTACAATCGGCCACATCGTTCGCAGACAAGGCGAAGAAATCCCCGCACCACAACTCGATCGCGCCGGCCCGATAAACCTTGAAGCTGCCCTCTTCACTGATCTGCGGCTGCAATTGCTGCTCACGGAAGAAGTCTTCCACGGCCTTCTCCGACAGCTCGACGCCGAGCACCCGATGCCCACGCCCGGCAAGCCACAGCAGATCCAGGCTTTTCCCACACAACGGCACCAGCACACGCGCCTGCGCCGGGATGGCCAGATCGGGCCAGTGCCGCTGCAAATACGGGTTCACCTCCGGCTGGTGAAAGCCGATCTGGTTCGATTCCCACTTTTTGTGCCAAAACTCCGACTGCATGCATCCTCCAAAGAATTCGATCAAAAGGCGTTAAAACTTATATTGGAATTAGATCAATGAACTGACTGAAGATGAACCATCTTAACGCTCAGGAACCTTTCCATGTTTCCCAGCCTGTTTATCTCCCATGGCTCGCCCATGCTGGCACTTGAGCCCGGCGCCAGCGGCCCGGCCCTGGCGCGGTTGGCGGCCGAACTGCCACGCCCGAAAGCCATCGTCATCGTATCCGCCCACTGGGAAAGCCATGAGCTGCTGGTCAGCGGCCATCCGCAACCGGAAACCTGGCACGACTTCGGCGGTTTCCCCCGCGCGCTGTTTGAAGTGCAGTATCCGGCCCCGGGCGATCCGCAACTCGCCCGTAGGGTTGCCGATCTGCTGACCGCCAACGACCTGCCGGCACGCCTCGATCCACAACGACCGTTCGATCACGGTGTGTGGGTGCCGCTGTCGCTGATGTACCCGCAGGCTGACATCCCGGTGGTGCAGGTTTCCCTACCGAGTCGTGGCGGTCCGGCGCTACAGAACCGCGTCGGCCAGGCGCTGGCCAGGCTGCGCGAACAGGGCATTCTGTTGATCGGCTCCGGCAGCATCACCCACAACCTGCGAGAACTGGACTGGCACGCCGGCCCGGAGAGCGTCGAACCGTGGGCGCGGGACTTCCGTGACTGGATAGTCGACAAGCTGGCCGCCAACGACGAAGCCGCCCTGCACGATTACCGTCAGCAGGCACCGAACGCAGTACGCAACCATCCAAGCGACGAGCACCTGTTGCCGCTGTACTTCGCCCGAGGTGCCGGCGGTGATTTCAGCATTGCCCATCAAGGTTTCACCATGGGCGCACTGGGCATGGACATCTACCGCTTCGGCTGATGCCCAAATCGCAGGCATAAAAAATCCCCGAACCAGTCGGGGATTTTTTATGTTCGATCAATCAGCCCAGAGGCGGATCAATCTTCGCGGTAGCGACGCAGCTTCAACTGCTTACCGGCAACGCGAGTGTCCTTCAGCTTGGTCAGGAGTTTGTCCAGACCATCTTCCGGCAGCTCGACGAGGCTGAAGCTGTCACGCACCTGAATGCGACCGATGGCTTCACGTGCCAGACCACCTTCGTTGAGGATGGCGCCCAGCAGGTTTTTCGCCGCGATACCGTCACGCGCGCCCAGCGCGGTACGGCAACGGGCACGGCCTTCGCCCAATGGCATCGGAGCACGACGCTCACGATCACCACGGTCCGGACGATCACCGGAACGCTCAGGACGGTCGCCACGCGGTGCGCTGTTCGGCACCAGTGGACGTTCCTTCTCGATCGCTGCCAGGTTCAGCGCCTGACCATTGGTGGCCTTGCGCAGCAGAGCGGCAGCCAGGGCGCGTGGGGTGCAACCGATGTCGGCGGTCAGGCGATCCAGCAGATCACCGTGAGTCGATTCGGCGTCAGCCACCAGCGGCGACAGGCTGTTGGTCAGCTTCTTGATGCGGGCATCAAGAACGGCCTGGGCGTCCGGCAGACGCACTTCGGCAACTTTCTGACCGGTTACACGCTCGATTACCTGCAGCATGCGGCGCTCACGTGGCGTCACCAGCAGCAGCGCGCGGCCTTCGCGACCGGCGCGGCCGGTACGGCCGATACGGTGCACGTAGGATTCCGGATCGTACGGCATGTCCACGTTGAACACGTGGGTGATGCGCGGAACGTCCAGACCACGGGCGGCAACGTCGGTCGCTACAACGATGTCCAGACGGCCATCTTTCAGCGAGTCGATCACGCGCTCACGCTGGTTCTGGGCGATGTCGCCGTTCAACGCGGCGGCTTTGTAGCCTTTGGCGTCGAGGGCGCTGGCCAGATCCAGGGTCGCTTGCTTGGTGCGCACGAACATGATCAGAGCGTCGAAATCTTCCACTTCCAGCAAGCTGAGAACGGCAGAGGTCTTCTGGTCAGCGTGAACCAACAGGTGAGCCTGTTCGATCGCGGTAACGGTCTGGGTCTTGCTCTGGATCTTCACGTGCTTTGGATCGCGCAGGTGACGCTCGGCGATGGCACGGATCGATTGCGGCAGGGTCGCCGAGAACAATACGGTCTGACGGGTTTCCGGCATGGCCTTGAAGATGACTTCGAGGTCGTCCATGAAGCCCAGTTTGAGCATTTCGTCTGCTTCGTCGAGAACCAGGTGGTTCACGGTCTGCAGTACTTTTTCGTCGCGACGCAGGTGGTCGCACAGACGGCCCGGAGTGGCGACAACGATCTGTGCGCCATTACGGATTGCTTTCAATTGTGGGCCCATCGGCGCGCCGCCGTAGACAGCCACAACAGTTACGCCCGGCATTTGCTTGGCGTAGGTTTCGAAAGCGGTTGCAACTTGTAGCGCCAACTCACGAGTTGGGGCCAGGATCAGAGCTTGCGGCTCGCGCTTGGACGGATCGATGCGGTGCAGGATAGGCAGGGCAAAGGCAGCGGTTTTACCGGTACCGGTTTGCGCCTGACCAATCATATCGTGACCGGCGAGGATGATCGGGATCGACTGCTGCTGAATGGCCGAAGGCTCTTCATAGCCGGTAGCGACTACTGCAGCGACAATATTGGGATGAAGTTCAAGAGCGGCGAAGCCGCCGATTTCCTGGGTCATGGGTCTGCCTCTAAGTGCATCCGCAAAGACCCATGCTCCAAAGCTGCACATGCCGTGTTGAGACTCAAGAGTCGCCCTGGCAGCTTTGTCGGCGGGGATTTGCGAAAACGAATGAATGAAAAAGAATCGTCAAGGAAGAGCCCGCAGTGCGGACGTGCAGCCGAAGCTGACTTCGGGGAATTGCGCTACCTAAACGCGGCCCGGTTAAAGGCCGGCGCGCACTATACCGGAATTTGCCCAAAAAGGGAGCTTTTTTTATCGGAGAAATACAGTTGTCACCGCTGTGTAATGGGGTTTTGCGGATAATCGGGCAAAGGTCTATTTTTCAAACACCCCGGCCCTGCGGGCGATGGCGCTTAAACGATTCACCGATGTGCGGCATCTGGTCGCTGCACCCTTTCTTCCCCTGCGAGGAAACACCCATGAATCAGCCCTGCCCCGGCCGCGTGAGCCGTGCGCGTCACGGCCACGTGCATTTGATCGGTCTGGACCGCGTCGCCAAGCGCAATGCCTTCGACCTCGACCTGCTCAACGACCTGGCCCTGGCCTACGGCGAATTCGAGGCCGACAGCGACGCACGGGTGGCGGTGGTGTTCGGGCATGGCGAGCATTTCACCGCCGGGCTCGATCTGGTGAATGCCAGTTCCGCTCTCGCTCAAGGCTGGCAAGTGCCGCCCGGCGGCTGCGATCCATGGGGCGTGTTCGTCGGGCCACGGGTCAGCAAACCGGTGATTGTTGCCGCGCAGGGTTATTGCCTGACCATCGGCATCGAGCTGATGCTCGCCGCCGACATCAACCTGTGCGCGAGCAACACCCGCTTCGCGCAGATGGAAGTGCAGCGCGGGATCTTTCCGTTCGGCGGCGCGACGTTACGCTTTCATCAGATCGCCGGTTGGGGCAACGCGATGCGCTGGCTGCTGACCGGCGACGAATTCGATGCCCACGATGCGTTGCGCCTGGGTCTGGTGCAAGAGGTCATGGCCAGCGAGGATCTGCTGCCGCGCGCCATCGAACTGGCCGAACGGATTGCCCGGCAGGCGCCGCTGGGCGTGCAGGCGACGCTGATGTCGGCGCGTCAGGCACGCTATGAAGGCGAAACTGCGGCGGCTAAGAGCTTGCCGCCGCTGGTAAAGAAGTTGCTGGCCACCGAAGATGCCAAGGAAGGTGTGCGCTCGCTGGTGGAGCGCAGACCGGGGATTTTCAAAGGCCTTTGAAGATCAGGTTGCCGGACGGATGCAGTTGATCAACGACTGCAACGAGTAGCCCAGCTTCGGCGCCAGCGCTTCAGCTCGTGCCGTCAGCGCCTGCATGTCCAGCGCCTGATCGAGATCTGCCGGCACGATCAGAATCACATTGCCCTCCTTCACCGGCAGCTCCCAGTAATGCCGGTGATAGAGCCCGCGCAACAGCGCCGCGCCCAACGGTTTGCCGTCGTCGGTGGCCCATTGGTTGATCACCAGCCAGCCACCGGGATTCAGACGTTTCTGACAGTCCCCGAGGAAATTCCACGCAAGGTGCCCGGCGCCGGGGCCGACATCGGTGTACAGGTCGACGAAGATCAGATCCGCCGGTTCAGCGGTCGGCAGCAGTTCGAGGGCATCGCCGACGCGGATGTACAGCCGTGGATCGTCATCCAGCCCGAGGTATTCGATGGCCAGACGCGGCACGTCCGGGCGCAGCTCGATGGCTTCGACGTCTTCCAGCGGCAGGAACTTGAGGCAGGCCTGGGTCAGCGTGCCCGCGCCCAGGCCGAGGAACAGCGCGCTCTCCGGCTGCTCATGGCACAACGCGCCGATCAGCATCGCCCGGGTGTAGTCGTACTCCAGCCAGCTCGGGTCGGCGGTAAACACACAGCTTTGCTCGATCGCATCGCCGAACTCCAGAAAGCGGTAGTCGGCCACTTCCAGCACGCGAATCACGCCGAACTCATCCTGTACCTCGGCGAGCAACAGCTCGACGCGCTCCTCAGTCATTTCGTCTCCTGGTGGTCACCGGGCGCGGTGACGCGATGGCACCGCTGCGGTGCCGTGGCAAAGCGGCGATTGTCGGCGAAGCGGCGGGAGCAGGTCACGCACTAATTGCTGCTAACATGGCCGTCCGTGCGTAGAACCTTAGAGACCGTGATGAGCCAACCCTGGAGCCCTGACAGCTGGCGCGCCCTGCCGATCCAGCAACAACCCCAATACCCCGACGCCGCGCATCTGCGCCAGGTCGAGCAGACGCTGGCCAGCTACCCGCCACTGGTGTTTGCCGGCGAGGCGCGCGAGCTGCGCCGTCAGTTTGCCGAAGTCACCCAGGGCCGGGCGTTCCTGCTGCAGGGCGGCGACTGCGCCGAAAGCTTCGCCGAGTTCTCCGCCGCGAAGATTCGCGACACCTTCAAAGTGCTGCTGCAAATGGCAATCGTCATGACCTTCGCCGCCGGTTGCCCGGTGGTCAAGGTCGGGCGCATGGCCGGCCAGTTCGCCAAGCCGCGCTCGGCCAACGACGAGACCATCAACGGCGTAACCCTGCCGGCCTACCGGGGCGACATCGTCAACGGCATCGGTTTCGACGCCGCCAGCCGCGTACCGGACCCGGAGCGTCTGCTGCAGTCCTATCACCAGTCCACCGCCACCCTCAACCTGCTGCGCGCCTTCGCCCAGGGCGGTTTTGCCGACCTGCATCAGGTGCACAAGTGGAACCTCGATTTCATCGCCAACTCGGCGCTGGCGGAGAAGTACAGCCACCTCGCCGACCGCATCGATGAAACCCTGGCCTTCATGCGCGCCTGCGGCATGGACAGCTCGCCGCAACTGCGCGAGACCAGTTTCTTCACCGCCCACGAAGCGCTGCTGCTGAACTACGAAGAAGCCTTCGTACGCCGCGACAGCCTGACCAACGATTACTACGATTGCTCGGCGCATATGCTGTGGATCGGCGACCGCACCCGTCAGCTCGACGGCGCCCACGTCGAATTCCTGCGCGGGGTGAACAATCCGATCGGAGTGAAAGTCGGCCCGAGCATGAACCCCGACGACCTGATCCGCCTGATCGACGTGCTCAACCCGGACAACGACCCGGGCCGTCTGAACCTGATCGCGCGGATGGGCGCGAACAAGGTCGGCGATCACCTGCCGGCGCTGATCCGTGCGGTGCAGCGTGAAGGCAAGCAGGTGCTGTGGAGCTCCGACCCGATGCACGGCAACACCATCAAGGCCAGCAGCGGTTACAAGACTCGCGACTTCGCGCAGATTCTTGGTGAGGTGAAGCAGTTCTTCCAGGTTCATGAAGCGGAAGGCAGCTACGCCGGCGGCATCCACATCGAGATGACCGGGCAGAACGTCACCGAGTGCATCGGTGGCGCGCGGCCGATCACTGAAGATGGTTTGTCGGATCGCTATCACACCCACTGCGATCCGCGGATGAATGCCGATCAGTCGCTGGAACTGGCGTTCTTGATCGCAGAAACGCTGAAACAGGTCAAACGCTAAATCGCGAGGGCGCTGGCTCAGTCAATTTGAGCCAGCGCCATCCGCAACCGCCCGGCACTTTCCCGCTGACAATTGAGCTGCACCCGCGCGAGCCCCAACCAGTCCGCCATGCGCCGCAGGTTCAGCGCCAGCGCCAGCATCCCCGCCTCGTCCAGCCCCGTTTCTTCCTCGTGCACCGCATGCACAGCCAACCGCCCCGCCGCCCGTTCGGCGCGCAGGTCAACTCGCGCAGCGATCCGTTCGTTGTGCAGGAACGGCAGCACGTAATAGCCGTAGACACGTTTGTCCTGCGGCGTGTAGATCTCCAGCCGATAGCGAAAATCGAACAGCCGCTCGGTCCGGCTGCGCTCCCAGATCAGTGAATCGAAAGGTGACAGCAGCGCGCTGGCTTCGACTTTTCGAGGGATTTTCGGCTCGGGCAGGCAATAAGCGATCTGCCGCCATCCGGCGACTTCGCAAGTCAGCAGCTGCCCGTCCTCGACCAGTTCAGCCAGACGCGGGCGGGCATCGGAAGGATTCAGTCGGAAGTAATCACGCAGGTCTTTTTCCGTGCCGACACCGAGCGCCTGCGCTGCATGCAGCAGCAAACCGCGCTGCGACTCAGCCTCATCGGGCAATGGCTGTTGCAGCACGGAAGCCGGAATCACCCGTTCCGGCAAGTCATACAATCGCTCGAAACCACGGCGTCCGGCGACGGTGACTTCGCCAGCGGCAAACAGCCATTCCAGTGCGTGCTTTTCCGCGCTCCAGTCCCACCACGGCCCGGCCTTTTCCTCGCGGGTCGACAGACTGCCGGCGCCCAATGCGCCCTGCTCTTCGACCGACGCCAGCACCCGGCGAATGGTGTCCTGTTGCTCGCGACCGAACCGCGCCAATTGCTGATAGATGTCCTCACCGCGCCTGGCCCGCTGCATGCGCCAGCCCATCAACGGGTACATCGACAACGGCAGCAGCGACGCTTCATGGCCCCAGTATTCGAACAGCGAACGACGTCGCCCCGAACTCCAGGCAGCCTGGTCGAGCAAGTCAGCAGAGTAGGAACCAAGACGGGAAAACAGCGGCAGGTAGTGCGAGCGCACCACGGCGTTGACGGAGTCGATCTGCAACAGACCGAGGCGTTCGATCAGCCGGTTGAGGTGCATGGCCTTGACAGCCGGCGGCTGGCGCCCGTGAAACCCTTGGGCAGCCAGTGCCAGACGTCGAGCCTGTTTAAGGGAAAAGGACAGTGTCGCGGGCATGTGTACCTCCATGTCTGCTCGCAACCTACCTCACTGCAAGAGGGTTTGTGTAGCGATGGCCTCATCATTTATGCATCGGATCGTCCCAGAACGGCCGCACCGACTCGTGTTCGACATCGGCACGGCTGACCCCGATGTCCTTGAGCGCTTCGTCGCTCAGGCTGGCGAGCAGCTCGCGCTCACGGTGCAATTCGTACCACCGGCTAAACTTGTGCAACAGATCGGAAACGATATGGCCGGAAAATCTTTCTTCGCCTGCGTACTCTCTTTGACCTTTCATCGTGTTGCCTCCTTTTTGGGATGGCTCAAGTCTCCCGCCAGAGCTACGATCAATCCAACGAATGTTTCTGATGGCATGCATCACGGAGATTCATCAATTGTCGGCGTACCCCAGTATCGATACCGATGTCCTGCGCACCTTTGTCGCGATTGCCGATCAGGGCGGTTTTACCCGCGCCGGCGAAATGGTCAACCGCACCCAATCGGCCGTGAGCATGCAGATGAAGCGTCTGGAAGAGGACGTGTTGCAGCGCCAGTTGTTCGAGCGCGACGGGCGTCAGGTGCGCCTGACCGCTGAAGGCCAGGTGTTGCTTGGCTATGCGCGGCGCATCCTGAAATTGCACAGCGAAGTGTTCAACACCCTGCGCGAACCACACATGGTCGGCACGGTCAGGATCGGCACGCCGGACGATTACGTTATGCGCTTTCTGCCGGGGATTCTGTCGCGTTTTGCGCAGTTCTATCCGCTGATCCAGATCGAAGTGCACTGCGAGTCAACCAAACAATTGCTGCAACGCACGGACCTCGATCTGTCGATCGTCACCCGCGAGCCGGGCAACGAGATCGGCCAGTTGCTGCGCAAGGAGCGCTTCGTGTGGGCCGAGGCGCAGAATTTCAGCGCCCACGAGCAGACGCCGCTACCACTGGCGATGTTCAACAGTGATTGCTTCTGCCGCCTGTGGGCCTGCAATGCGCTGGACGCGATGGGCCGCGAATACCGGATCGCCTACAACAGCACCAGCCTGTCGGCGCTGATGGCAGTGGTGAGCGCGGGTCTGGCGATCACCGCGCAGCTGGAAAGCCTGATTACCCCCGACATGCGGATTCTTGGAGATGCCGAAAATCTGCCGCTGCTGCCCGAGGCCAGCATCATGCTGATCCGCAACCTCAACAATCCCTCGCCGATCACCGAATGCCTGGCCGAGCACATCGTCGAAGGCTTCAAACTTTAAAGGCGAGCATCACCGCACACAGCACCAGGAACCCGCAGAACAGCCCGCGCAGGAGTTTTTCCGGCATCGCGTGGGCCACTTTCACGCCCCAGCTGATGCTGGCCAGACCGCCGATGGCCAGCGGCAGGCCGATCATCCAGTCCACTTCGTGGTGCACCGCGTACGTCACCAGCGTGACGCCGGTGCTCGGCAATGCCAGCGCCAGCGAAAGCCCCTGAGCGACCACTTGAGTAGTGCCGAACAGGCTGGTCAGCACCGGCGTCGCCACCACCGCCCCACCGACACCGAACAAGCCGCCCATGGTGCCCGACGCCGCGCCGAGCACGCCCAGCCACGGCCATGAATAGCGCATCTCGGAAGTCGCCGCCGGGCGCGCGCCAAACATGCGCACCAGGTTGTAGGCCGACAAAGCCACAAGGAACGCGACAAACCCGATGCGCATGGTCTGCGCGTCGATGCCCACGGCCCAGATCGAGCCGATCCACGCGAAACAGAATCCCATCACCGCCAACGGCAATGCATGCCGGAGCTCAATGCGATTGCGCTGATGATAACGCCACAGCGCCAGCATCACGTTCGGCACCACCATCACCAGCGCCGTGCCTTGGGCGATCTGCTGATCGAGCCCGAACCAGACACCGAGCAAGGGAATGGCGATCAGCCCGCCACCAATACCGAAGATCCCACCCAAGGTGCCAAGGGCGGCGCCAAACAACAGGTACAGCGAAAACTCGATCACAGCAGAATTCCTCATACGTCAGGCGACTCATCCTACGCAGTCGGCGCTGGCACGGAAACGCACAGCAACGCACAATGGCTGTGCTAAATCCGCATAGGCAATGAGCTGATTCATGAATCCCAATCAATTGACCGAACAACTGGGGCTGTTTCTCGATGTACTCGAGAGCGGCAGCTTTTCTGCGGCTTCGCGCCGGCATCCGCTGACGCCCTCCGCCGTTGCCCGGCGTATCGACAGTCTGGAAAGCGCGGTCGGCAGCCAGTTGTTCATCCGCAGCACTCACGCGGTGCGCGCCACGCCGGCAGGTCTGGCGTTTGCCGAACGGGCGCGGCGGATTGTGGCGGAGTTGCAACTTGCCCGGGCTGAAGCGGTGTCCCTGAGCAGCGCGCCGGAGGGACTGATTCGGGTGGATGCGCCAGCAGCGTTCGGGCGTCGGCATCTGGCGCCGGTGATTGCCGATTTTCTGGTGCTGTACCCGGGGCTGGATGTGCAACTGCATCTGATCGACAGCTTCGTCGACATGGACGGTTCAAACCTGGGCAAGGTCGATCTGGTGTTGCGCGCCGGGCAAATGGCTGACACCCGGTTGGTGGCCACACCGTTGGCGAGCATGGTCCGCATCGCCTGCGCGAGCCCCGACTATCTCAAGCGCCGCGGTGTGCCGAGCGAACCCGCGCAATTGAGCGAGCATGACGGCCTCGATTGGGACGGCCTCGCCCCGCCCTTCGCCTGGCGCTTCGAACAGAACGGGCAGATGCAACTGCACCGCCCGGCGCGGGTGCGCATGAGCGCCAACAACGCCGAGGCGCTGGTGTGCGGCGCGCTGGCGGGACTCGGGATCGCGCATTTACCGACCTGGCTGGCCAGCGAATACCTGTTGCGCGGCGAGTTGCTGCCGCTGTTCTGTGAAAACGGCCTGCCAAAACCGGAGAGCACCGGCATCTATGCGCTGCGACTGGAGCAACAGGCCAGCTCCCGCAGCCGCCTGCTGCTGGAATACCTCAAAACCCGGTTCAGCCCCGTGCCGCCGTGGGATCTGGCACTGCAACGAGAACTGGGCCGGCATTGATCGGTTCGCCACCGGGCACAATTGTCTGGCGCATTAAAGATTCGAGCGCTAGATTCACCTGCATCACCGTTCAAGGCACTGACATGACCACCGACCGCAACACCTCCGATCACTGCGAAGACCTGCTGCTCGACAATCAGGCCTGCTTCGCCCTGCATTCCACTTCGCTGATGATGACCAAGGTCTACAAGCCGCTGTTGCAAGCGCTTGGCCTGACGTATCCGCAATACCTGGCGATGATGGTGCTGTGGGAGAAGGATGGTTTGACCGTCGGAGAAATCAGCACGCGCCTGCTGACCGATCCGGGCTCGCTGACCCCACTGCTCAAGCGGCTGGAAGGTGAAGGTTTGCTCAGCCGGACCCGCAGTCGTGAGGATGAGCGTGTGGTGATCGTTGAACTGACTGCCCAGGGACGCGCCTTGAAAGACAGGGCCCGGACCGTTCCACAATGCATCCTGGGGGCCAGTGGCTTCACGCTGGAGCGCCTGCAAAACCTGCAAGCCGAGTTGCAGGCCTTGCGTGGTCATTTGCAGGACAGCCTCGCTTAAGATCGTCCTTTCCTGTGGGCGCAGCCTTGCGCCTGCAGGCGTATCGCCCCTTCCCCGCTTATCACCGAAAAATTTTTCATCTCGTTTTACATTCAAAAAATCCTTAAATATCAAAAGCTTGAGATCACGTCACTTCCCAATCCAAGCGCTAATTCGTGCTTTCTTCAAAAATTTATCTTGCGCACTAAATATTCGCGCAGTACATTTACTTCGCACCTAGTTAGCGCGCAAACAATTAGCGCAACAAACCACACTTACTGAGGCTCACACCATGCAAACTCTCTACACCGCAATCGCAACCTCCACTGGCGGCCGTGACGGTCGTGCGATTTCCAGCGACAACATCCTCGACGTCAAACTCGCCACTCCGAAAGAACTCGGCGGTGCTGGCGGCGCAGCCACCAACCCTGAGCAACTGTTCGCCGCCGGCTACTCGGCCTGCTTTATCGGCGCCCTGAAATTCGTCGCCAGTCAGACCAAACGCAAAATCCCGGACGACGCCTCGATCACCGCTCACGTCGGCATCGGCCAGATCCCTGGCGGTTTCGGTCTGGACATCGACCTGCACATCAGTCTGCCGGGCCTGGAACAGGCTGACGCACAAAGCCTGGTCGACGCGGCTCACCAGGTCTGCCCGTACTCCAACGCCACTCGCGGCAACGTCGATGTGCGTCTGCACGTCACCGTGTAATCACTGACACTCAGGCCCGTACAGGAAATGAACATGAACACTTTCAGCAAAGTCTTGACCGGTACTCTTCTCGCCCTGTCCATCCACAGCGCATTCGCCGGGGAGGTTGAACACAACACCCAGGCGTTCCTTGATGTGCTGAATGCCGGCACCGGCAAACCGATGGAGCAAATGACGCCCAAGGATGCCCGCGCCGTGCTGACGGGCGCGCAGTCCGGGGTCAAACTGACGCTGCCCAAAGCGGACGTCAGCGAGAAAACCATCCAGGTCGATGGCCAACCGTTGAGCCTGACCATCGTCCGGCCGGCCGGGGTCAAGGGCGAGCTGCCGGTGTTCATGTTCTTCCACGGCGGCGGCTGGGTGCTGGGAGATTTCCCGACCCACGAACGTCTGGTGCGGGATCTGGTGGTCGGCTCGGGGGCGGCGGCGGTGTTCGTCAACTACACCCCTTCGCCGGAAGCGCATTACCCGGTGGCGATCAACCAGGCTTATGCCGCTACCAAATGGGTGGCCGAACACGGCAAAGAAATCAACGTCGACGGCAAGCGTCTGGCGGTGGCGGGCAACAGCGTCGGCGGCAACATGGCGGCAGTCGTGGCCCTGATGGCCAAAGACAAAGGCACGCCAGCGATCAAATTCCAGGTGCTGCTGTGGCCGGTGACCGATGCCAATTTCGATACCGGTTCGTATAACCAGTACGCCGAGGGGCACTTCCTCACTCGCAACATGATGAAGTGGTTCTGGGACAACTACACCACTGACGCCAACCAGCGAAACGAGATCTACGCCTCACCGTTGCGGGCCACCACTGCGCAGTTGAAAGGTCTGCCGCCTGCGCTGGTCCAGACTGCGGGGGCCGATGTGCTGCGTGACGAGGGTGAAGCCTACGCCCGCAAACTCGACGAAGCCGGCGTGCCGGTGACCTCGGTGCGCTACAACGGCATGATCCACGACTACGGTTTGCTCAACGTGGTCAGCCAGGTGCCGGCGGTGCGCTCGGCGATGCTGCAGGCCTCGGAAGAACTGAAGCAGCACCTGAAGAAGTAATTTTCATCA
>NZ_CATKQA010000009.1:0-105889 GCF_949767575.1 Pseudomonas sp. IT-P2
TATTCCTGAGTAAAATCAGACATTTAAGCCGATCACCTGGATCGGCTTTTTTGTGCCCGCGAAAAATTGCTGTTGCAGCAAAACCGTTCAAGGTTTCTTTTCTTCAAATCCATCCTTCGACCTGCTGGATGTTTGTGCGTCCTTCTCTGTCTCGTGGGACTCTGCACCGGAGTTCGACCCCGAGGCTTCTTCACCCTTTTTATCGGCCTTGTCTTCCTTGGATTCGGTGCCTCCCTGATTGACCCCTGGAATTCCGGTAGGCGGTACGCTGCTTCCCGCCATCGCCAGCGGTGCGGTGGCAGATAAAAGACTTCCAAGCATGAGGGCTGCAATGGTTCTGTTCATCGTCGGGCTTCCGCGTCAGGTGGATAGACGTTGGAAGTTCTGACTCGGGGTAAAGTGCCGGTCAACTGACGGGCGGGAACTCATAGCTATTCTTCACGCACGCCCGCTATAGATGTGGTTCAGCAAGAACAGCTCGATGATCGCCACAAAGACGCAGGTCACGACAAATCCGCGGGTGAAGACTCTGCGAGGCTTTTGGCCGGACGTCTGGAAGCCGTCAAGAATCGATAGCAGGTTTGAAAAAAAATCCAGTAAGTCCATCCGTTTTTGTCCTTCGTTCGGTGCCGGTATCGCGGTGCGGCGCAGTTTATCTCATCGACTCAATTGGTCACGGTCATGTTTCACTGCTCACGCAACTGGCTCCAGTCAATGCCGAACCGTCCGAGGTACTTCCTCAATCGGTCCGCATCATTGGGCTGCGCCTTCGCCTGTCGCGACACGCCGAACAGTCGCCTGCCGGCATCCGACAAGCTGTCTGCCTGTCTACAAACCTCAAGCACTGCTTTCAATTGCAATCGATCAAACAGATCCAGCGTCTCGGCATCGCCCGGCAAGTCATTCGTCATCCCGGCCGGTTGCGCCAGGCCCCACGCATACCGCAGCCGATCAATTTCCTCCTCGACCTGCGCTTCATCGATTCGCCCGCTGTCGGCCAGCGTCGCCATGCGCGTGATCGAGGCCGAAAGCTCGCGGAAATTGCCCAGCCACGCAGCTTCCCGTGAGCTGGCGAAACTCAAGTAGCGCCGTCGTGCTTCAAGATTGAAGCGCACCAGTTGGCCGTGTTCGCGCGCGTGGCGTTCAAGCTCGAAATCGATGTTGGGTTCGATGTCTTCGCGGCGACCCGCCAGGCCCGGCAGGTCGAACGTCCAGAGGTTGATCCGTGCGTAGAGATCTTCCCTGAACAGACCTTCGGCGACGCGACTGCGCAGGTCGCGGTGGGTGCCGGCGATGATCAGGAAGTCGCTGTCGACCTCCTTGTCCGAGCCCAGCGGGAAGAAGCGCTTCTCTTCTATGGCCTTGAGCAGCATGGCTTGTTCGTCCGCGCCCAGCTCGCCGATCTCGTCGAGAAACAACATGCCGCCGTCAGCGGCCCGCAGCAGACCATCGCGGGCGTTTTGCGCGCCGGTAAAGGCGCCTTTGACGTGGCCGAACAGTGCGGACATTGCCCCGTCGCCACGCAGGGTGGCGCAGTTGACTTCAACGAAACGTCCCTGCATTTGATGGCGACTGCGTTTGAGCTCGTAGATACGTCGGGCGAGAAAGGATTTGCCGGCGCCGGTCGGGCCGATCAGCAGCATCGGCGCTTTCGAGCGCACGGCCACGCGTTCGATCTGCTCGATCGAGCGGTTGAATGCGGTGTTGCGGGTGGCGATGCCGGACTTGAGAAATTCCAGGCCTTCCAGACGTTTGTGGGTGAAGCGTGAGGCAATCCGGTCGTAGCGCGACAGATCAAGGTCGATCAGGGCGTGGGTGCCGGTGGCCGGTTCTTCTTCGCTCTTGCGGCGGGCGGGGGAGGTCTGGATCAGGCGCGCGGGCAGGTAGCGCGCCTCGGTCAGCAAGAACCAGCAGATCTGCGCGACGTGGGTCCCCGTGGTGATGTGCACCAGATAGTCCTCACGCTCGGTATCGAAGGTGTACTCGGAGGTGAAGTCGTGGAGTGCGCCGTAGACCTCTTCGAAATCCCAGGGGTTGCGCAACGCCATCGGGTGCAGGCGCACTTCCGTGCCCGGAGACACCTGACGGATGTCCTCGCGAATGCGTTCGGCCAGGCTCGCGTCCCGTGCATCTGTGCCGTGTATCAGTTCCAGGCGATGGATCAATACGTCCGGTTGCTGGCACAGGCCCACGCTAGGCCGCCAATGGTTCCAGCGGTTGGCGCCTTTGCCTACTCGATCGAGGGTGGCGCCGATGAAACCGATGGCGACGGTGCGCTTGCTGGACATTGATTATCCTGAAAGATAAATGACGATATCGAATGATAGTGTTCTAGGGCTTTATTTGTCGTGATGAAAATCAGGTCACGCTCGTTAAAAAAATAAAAACGTTATAAATCAAATAGATAACAATATTTCACGATGGTCGTCAAAAATTGGCACAGCGGCTGCAATACCTCTCGCAACGAACAGGACAACACAGCGAGACGCCACGATGGCCAACTTCAACCTCTTCAATACGCAATCGAAAAACCTGCCGGCGTGCGACACCTTGAATGCTTCCCGAGCCGCGGCTTATGCCTATACGCCCAAGCATCAACTGGCACAGTTGGCAGTCACCGGTTGCCTGAATTCGACCTTTTACGCATCCGCGCAAAGTCAGTTGGATCAGGTGTTGAAGCTGGTGGCGGAGCTGGACAGCCGTTTCGTGGCAAATGCCGCTCTTTATGCTCGCCAGAAAGGACACATGAAAGACATGCCGGCGTTGTTGCTGGCAGCGCTGACGGCTCAGCGTTCGGCTTTGGTGCCAGAGGTGTTCGGGCAGGTCGTGGACAGCGGCAAGATGCTGCGCAACTTCGTGCAGATCCTGCGCAGTGGCGCCACCGGTCGCCGCTCCCTCGGTTCTCAACCCAAGCGTCTGGTGCAGAACTGGCTGAACAGCGCGACCGAGCGACAGCTGTTGCAGGCATCGATCGGCAATCAGCCTTCGCTGGCGGATGTGGTGAAGATGGTTCACCCAAAACCGTCCGAGGCCTGGCGCGAAGCTTTTTTTGCCTGGGTGATCGGTAAACCGGTGGATGCACAGGCGTTGCCCGCACTGACTCGCGATTTGCTGGCCTTTCGCAGCGGTGCGAGTGATCAAGTGCCTGAAGTGCCGTTTCAACTGCTCGGTAACGAAACATTGAGCAAGGAACAATGGGCGGCGCAGGCGCGCAACATGGGCTGGCAGGGGCTGCGCATCAACCTCAATACGCTGGCGCGCCACGGTGCTTTTGAAGTACCGGGTTGTACCGAATACGTGGCTGCACGGTTGGCGGATCCCGAAGCCGTGGCCAAGGCGCGGGTGTATCCGTACCAGTTGCTGGCGGCGTACAGGATGGTCGGCGATGACGTGCCGGCGCTGATTCGCGAGGCTTTGCAGGATGCGCTGGAGCTGTCGTTGACCAATGTGCCGAAGCTTCCGGGTGCGGTGGTGGTTTGCCCGGATGTTTCCGGCTCGATGGGCAGCCCGCTGACCGGTTACCGTCAGGGCGCGACCACGGCGGTGCGCTGCATCGATGTGGCGGCGTTGATTACGGCGGCGGTGTTGCGCAAACAACCGACGGCGCGGGTGATGCCGTTCGAATGGAAGGTGGTGGATATCACTCTCAACCCGCGCGACAGTGTGATCAGTAATGCCGAAAAGCTTGCGGGCATTTTCGGCGGCGGAACCTGCTGCTCGGCGCCGTTGAAGAAGCTGGCGGACAGCAAGGCCAGGGTCGATACGCTGATCATGGTGTCGGACAACGAATCCTGGATCGATGCGCGACGCCAGGGCGCCAGCGAGACGATGCTGCAATGGGAACGGATAAAGCGCATCAACCCCCAGGCACGCCTGATTTGCATTGACCTGCAACCGGGTTGGGCGACACCGGCGGCGGATCGTGAAGACATCCTGAATGTCGGCGGTTTCAGTGATGCGGTGTTCGATGTGATCGACCAGTTCACCACCGGCCGATACGGACCACAGCATTGGGTCGAAGCGATTGAACGCATGGGGTGAGGCAATGAGCCGCCCAAAGAATTGATTTGTCACGGGCACTGAATGCCGGTGGGACTACATCCAAGACGTCTCACCAAACCCTTGTCAATGCGCGTGACGGCACGAATGCCGATGGCTGTACATCTGAGGCCGGCTAACCCCGGTGCGCGGCAACGCGCAACAGTCATCAACTTTTGTCGTGCCACCTTTTTTTGAATCTGCCGGCGACTGCCGGTGGGACTACTTGAAGAATCGAGATGATGAAAGAACACACTTACCAACTGCTGGAAGTCGCCAACGGCAAACCGATCAAGCTCTGGACCGAAGGCGTCCCGGTGGAAAACGAAGCGCGCGAGCAGTTGATGAACACGGCGAAGATGCCCTTCATCTTCAAGCACCTGGCGGTCATGCCGGACGTCCATCTGGGCAAGGGCTCGACCATCGGCAGCGTGATTCCAACGGTCGGCGCGATCATCCCGGCAGCGGTCGGGGTGGACATCGGTTGCGGCATGATTGCCGCGCGAACCTCGCTGACCGCGGCCGATCTGCCGGACAATCTGCATGGCCTGCGCAGTGCCATCGAACAAGCGGTGCCTCATGGCCGCAGTTCGACCCGGTCGCGCCGTGACAAAGGCGCCTGGGACGAAATCCCGCAACAGGCCGATCAGGCCTGGGCGGCGTTGAATCCACGGTTCAAGGCGATCACCGACAAGTACCCGAAACTGGCCAACACCAACAACCGCGGGCATCTCGGAACACTGGGCAGCGGTAACCACTTCATCGAAGTGTGCCTGGACGAGGCCAACCGGGTCTGGTTCATGTTGCACAGCGGCTCGCGCGGTGTCGGCAACGCCATCGGCAACCTGTTCATCCAGATGGCCCAGGCGGATATGCGTCAGCACATCGCCAACCTGCCGGATCGTGATCTGGCGTACTTCGAAGAAGGCAGCCGGCATTTCGATGACTACGTGGAGGCGGTGGGCTGGGCTCAGGATTTCGCCAAACAGAACCGTGCGCTGATGATGCAAGCGGTGATTCAGGCCACGCGGCAGATCATCCGCAAGCCGTTCGACGTCGCGCTGGAAGCGGTGAACTGCCACCACAACTACGTGCAGAAAGAGCGGCATTTCGGTGAGGAGATTCTGGTCACCCGCAAAGGCGCGGTATCGGCGAAGAAGGGCGAGTTGGGGATCATCCCCGGTTCGATGGGCGCCAAGAGTTTTATCGTGCGTGGTCTGGGCAACGAGGAATCGTTTTGCTCCTGCAGCCACGGTGCCGGTCGGACCATGAGCCGTACCAAGGCCAAAAACATGTTCACCGTCGAAGATCAGATCCGCGCCACCGCGCACGTCGAATGTCGCAAGGACGCTGCGGTGATCGATGAAATTCCGATGGCCTACAAGGACATCGACAAAGTCATGCACGCCCAGCGTGAGCTGGTTGAAGTGCTGCACACCTTGCGTCAGGTGGTGTGCGTCAAGGGATAACGCGTGCCGCAAGGCACGCCGGAACAAGGATTAAAGGACATGAAATTCGAAGAACGTCACCCGCTGTGCAGCGCCATGCGCGCCCGGGTGCTGGAAGAACTGGCGCGCATAGAACGCGAACGCAATGTCACGGTGCTGTATGCCTGCGAATCGGGCAGCCGGGCCTGGGGTTTTGCCTCGCCGGACAGTGATTACGATGTGCGCTTCGTTTATGTGGAGAAACCGGAGTGGTTCGTCCAGGTCGATACGCCAAGTGATGTGATCGAGCGGCCGCTGGATGACGAGCTGGATGTCAGTGGCTGGGAGCTGCGCAAAACCCTCGGGCTGTTGCGCAAATCCAACCCGACCTTGCTCGAATGGCTCGACTCACCGCTGGTTTATCGCAGCGAGACCGCAGCGGTTTCTCAACTGCGGGCACTGGCCGAGGCGTTCTACAGTCCGCCGGCCGCGCGCAATCATTATCTGTCGATGGCGAAGAAGAACTTCCGTGGTTATCTGCAGGGCGAAAGCGTGCGGTTCAAGAAGTATTTCTACGTCCTGCGGCCGTTGTTGGCGGTGCGCTGGATCGATCAGGGGCGGGGTCGGCCGCCGATGACGTTCAGCGATCTGCTGAGCACCGTCGATGACCGGGCATTGCTCAATGAGGTCGACGAACTGCTCGCGCTCAAGCGCAATGCCGACGAAAGCGCTTACGGTCCTCGTCGTCCGGCGCTGCATGCGTTCATCGAGGAGGAACTTGAGCGTGTGGTGCCGACATTGCCCCGAACCCGGGAGGATTCGCGCCAGCTCAATCAATTCCTGCGGGAAACCGTTGGTTTGTACGCCTAAGGAAAAAAATGAAACAGGACGTGATTGAACTGGACGGCGCCATCGGCGGTGGCCAGGTGTTGCGCAGTGCGCTGAGTCTGTCGATGGTGACGGGCCAGGCGTTTCGAATAGAGCGGATTCGGGCCCGTCGCAGTCGTCCGGGCCTGTTGCGCCAGCATCTGACCGCCGTGATGGCGGCGGCGCAGGTCTGCGGTGCGAAGGTCCAGGGGGCTGAACTGGGCTCGCAGACATTGAGCTTCGAGCCAGGGCCGATCCGTGGCGGCGATTATCGCCTTGCCATTGGCACCGCCGGCAGTTGCACCCTGGTGTTGCAAACCTTGCTGCCCGCCTTGTTACTGGCGCCGCAAGCCAGCCGCGTGCGGATCAGCGGCGGCACGCATAATCCGCTGGCGCCACCGACCGATTTTCTCAGCCGCAGCTGGTTGCCGTTGCTGCAACGCATGGGCGCGGAGGTTGAACTGACGTTGCTGCGCCACGGGTTCGTACCGGCAGGGGGCGGTGAAATCGACGTCAGGGTGCAACCATCGAAATTGTCAGCACTGCACTTGTGTGAGCGCGGTTTGCCGCTTTCGCAACAGGCGTTTGCGCTGACGGCGGGACTGGCGCCGAGTGTCGGTGTCCGCGAGCTCGAAAGGGTGGCCCAGCGATTGAACATGGTGTCAGCAGAATTGAACACCGTCATCCTTGATCCGGCATGTGGACCGGGCAATGTGCTGCTGCTGGAATATGCGTTTGAACACGTCACCGAGGTTTTCAGCGCTTTCGGTCAAGCCTCACTGCGTTCGGAGAAGGTGGCGGACGCCGCGATCGATCAAGCGACCGATTGGTTGCACAGCGGTGCGGCGGTAGCGGAGCATCTGGCTGATCAACTGCTGTTGCCGATGGTGCTGGCCGGAGGTGGATCGTTTACCACGCCCAGGATGACCGAGCATTTGCACAGCAACATCTCGGTGATCGAGCGGTTTGTACCGGTCCACATCCAGTGCCAGGAAGAAGGCGCAGACCGGTTAAAGGTTGAAGTTCGCGCTCGGGAACAATAGGCGGCAAATTGCTGGCCCCCGAAAGCTTTCAGTCCCGGCAAACTCGCCTTTTTTCAAAAGGTTAGGTGGGCTATATGCGGACGATTGTCATCACCGTAGCAACGCTTTCCCTCGCTCTGTTCGCGGTGCAGGCCCAGGCCAGGGAACTGAGCAAGAGCCATCGTTTCGCGTGTGCCTGGGGCTCGGACATCGCGGCCGGCGCGCAACAATCGAAGTTGTCAGGGATTTCCCTGTATGGCGCGCGCAAGCGCTTGCAGGCACGCAAGTTTCAGCAACCGTGGATGCGCATGACCGCCATGGGCATTACCGAGCAGACCTATGACAGCGCGTCGCGCCTCAAGCCGGCGGCCGTCAAGCAAACCTACTACGAGCAGTGCGTTCGCCATGAACTGGCCCAGCGTTGAACGAAAAAGCCCGACCTGAAGAGGTCGGGCTTTTTCATGTCCGCTGCAATGACAGCGTCACTTGTCACTTTCGCAATTGACCATCCACGACACGCCAAAACGATCCACCAACATGCCAAAGCGCGCTGCCCAGAAGGTGGCTTCCAGCGGCATGTCGACGCGACCGTCCCTGGCCAGGGCGTTAAATACCCGTTCGGCCTCGGCGATGCTGTCGACATTCAGGGAAATCGAGCAACCGCTCATGCCTTGGGTCGGGCGATCGGGGGTGGTGTCCGAAGCCATGAGCATCTGATCGCCGACTTTCAGGCAGGTGTGGATGATCAGGTTGTGGTGCTCTTTCGGTACATGTTCGGCGGCCGGGGTTTCGCCGAAGGTCATCATCGCTTCGAGCTTGCCTTGCAGGCATTGCTCGTAAAACGTGAAGGCAGCGCGGCAGTCGCCGTTGAAGATCAGGTACGGGTTGATTTTCATGGGTGTGCTCCCGAATAGGCAGTGGAACGCTGCGCGGCCGGGTGTGCCGAAGCAGCGTCATGGATGGACTCCCTCCAGCAAAGCGTTAGAACGCCGGATTGCCAGCCGATGCTGCAAGAATTTCCTTTCGGGGTGACCGATGGTCTGCGGGGGAGGGGCGTCAGGAGTCGCGCGGGTTTTTCTGTACCACAGCGCCCGCCACTCGGGCGGCAGGTCGGGTCTGCATCAGCGCATCAATCGCTTTGCGATAGTTCTGTCCGCCCAGCGCCATGCTGTTGTTGTGGGTTGCGCCGGGCACCAGCAACAGGCGCTTCGGCTGCCGGGCGGCAGCGAACAGTTGTTCGCTGAAGCGTGACGGCACGAATGCGTCGGCCAGACCGTGCACCACCAGCAACGGCATGTGGATTTCGGCGATCTTGTCGATGGAGTCGAATTTCTGCGACAACAGCCAGCGTACCGGAAGGGAGGTGTTGGCCACGGCTGCCGCAACATCCGCCAGGGAGGTAAACGTGGATTCGATGACCAGCCCGCGCACCGGCAGTGGGGTGTGATTTCTGGCGGCATCGCGACCGAGTTCGGCAGCCAGATCGATGGCGACCGCGCCGCCCAGCGAGTGCCCGTAGATCAGGCGTTTGTTCGGGTCAGGTTGCAACAGCTGGAAGCGTTCCCAGGCCACCCGCGCATCTTCGTACACCGTGCTTTCCGACGGCAGGTCGCCGTGGCTCTGGCCGAAACCGCGATAGTCGATGGCCAGTACCGAATAACCTGCCGCGCGCAATTGTTCGATACGAAATAGTTGCCCGGTGAGGTTCCAGCGCACGCCATGCAGATAGAGGATGGCCGGAGCATCGGCGCGCTCCGCCGGCCACCACCAGGCGTGAATGTTTTGTCCGGCCTTGAAGCTTTTCGGTTGCAGGTCGAGTTCCTGCACGCTGCCGGGCAAGCCGTGATACCAGCCGGCGGTGCCCGGCTCGATGCGAAACAGCAGTTTGCGCTCGGTGTGTTCCAGCACGGCACAACTCGCCGGCACGCCGATGATCAGGGCGGCCATGCAGGCGAACGCCAGACGGCGGCGTCGAAGTCGGGTCATGAAGGCAAGGAACATTAAACGTTTCACCAAGGCGCGGACAAAGAACGCTTTTTACCAGATGCCTTGACCCGCGCGTGACATTTTCGACCACCGCAAGCCTGCAACGATTACAAAATGCTGCAACGACTCAATCGATCTTCAGCACGATCTTGCCGATGTGGTCGCCCGCTTCCATGTGCGCATGGGCCTTGGCTGCGTCGGCGAGCGGGTAGACCTTGTCGATGATCGGCAGGCAACGCCCGGCAGCCAGCGCCGGCCAGACGTGTTCGCGCAATTGATCGGCGATGGCGGCTTTTTCCGCCGAGGTACGGGCACGCAGGAGGGAACCGGTGACCACCGCACGCTTGCCGAGGATCGCCAGCAGATCGATGTCATTGGCCCGCGCGCCACCGAGGAAACCGATCATTACCAACCGCCCATCCATTCCCAAGGCGCTGATGTTCCCGTTGAGGTACGAGCCGCCCATGATGTCGAGGATCACATTGACGCCCTGGCCGGCGGTTTTCTCGGCGATGACCGCGGCGAACTCCTGTTCCCGGTAGTTGATTGCTTCGCCGCCCAGATTGCGGATCGCTGCACATTTGTCGGCGCTGCCGGCGGTGGCGAAAGCTTCGATGCCAAACTCGCGGCACAGCATCAACGCGGTGGTGCCGATGCCGCTGGTGCCGCCGTGGATCAAGACGCGCTGGCCACGGCTGGCGCCGCCGAGGCCGAACAGGTTGGCCCATACGGTGAAAAAGGTTTCCGGAATGGCCGCTGCCTGAATCCAGTCCAGTCCATCGGGGATCGGCAAGACCTGGCCCGCCGGAACCGCGCAGTATTCGGCGTAACCGCCGCCATTGGTCAGCGCACACACCCGGTCACCCACCGCGAATGTGCTGACGCCATTGCCGACCGCCACGACTTCACCCGCCACTTCAAGGCCCGGGATCGGGTTCATGCCGGGTTTCATCGGGTACTTGCCGGCGCGTTGCAGGGCGTCCGGGCGATTGACGCCGGCGGCGTGCACACGGATCAGCACTTCGCCTTCTGCGACGACCGGCAGCGGCACGCGTCGGGATTGCAGAACCTCGGGCCCGCCCGGTTCGGTGATTTCGATTCGGGTCATTTCAGTGGGCAACGTCATTTTCGATTCCTCTTGAAAAAGTGATCAGTAGATGGGAACGCAGTCAGGGCGCAATGATTCCCGTCATTCGGCGCAGCAGCGTTGTTCGACGGAGGAGGGCAGCAATTTCATGGCGTGCTCAAGTATCAGCGCGATCACGATGGCACCGCCGGCAATCACGAAGAGCAGCGCATGTTGTCCGCCCGTGGCGTTGAACAGCGCCGAATAGGCGAAGCCCGCCAGCGCCTGAAACGTGGCGAACGACACCGTGGCCCGGCTCCACGCCACCTGTTGGCGATGGTGATCCGGCACCAGCTCATGCACCCGGGCCAGTGCCAGCGGCACAATGCCCGGCGGAAATGAACCAAGGATCACCGCCAGCAGCGCCAACGCCAGGAACGAATGTGAAACCGCCAGCAAACCCAGGGTGATCGCCTGCACCACCAGCACCAGACGAATGCCGGCCCGCGCGCCAAGATGATCGGCGAGGAAGCCATAACTCACCGGGCCGACGATGGCGCCCAGGCCGTACATGACCCAGATCAGCGCGCCGACGTGCGCCCCGGCGCCCAGGCCACGGGCGACGTAATCCACCAGGAAAACCATGGCCGGCACCAGCCCGGCGGCCATGAATGCGTATTGGGCAAACAGCAGATAAACAGCAGGCGGTGTCGGCTCGACCGGTTCCACCTGAGCCGTTGCGGTGGTTGCATGGGGCAGCTCCGAGGGCCAGCCGAACCAGCTCAATGCCGTCAGTGCCAGCGACAAAGCGCCCAATCCCAGCCAGGTCGCCTGCAGGCCAAGGCTCAACAGCAGCGGAACAATCGTGCCCGATCCGGCGATGCCCAGACCGATGCCGAGGAAAATCGCCCCGCTGGCCAGGCCTTTGCGCGCGGCCGGTACATGGGGCAATACAGTCGCAGCCACCAGCACCATGATCGCGCCGCCTGCGATCCCGGACAGCAGGCGCCAGCCGAAATACCAGCTCACCGACACGGGATACGCACAGGCAAAAAACGCCACGGTCACCGCCAGCATCATCAGTCGCAAGGCATTTCTCTGGGTGAGCCGGCGTGCCAGCGGTCGGCCGAGGAGGGCGCCGATCAGGTAACCGACCAGGTTGGCCGCGCCGAGATAGACCACATCATGGGCGGAAAACCACTGCGCCTGAATCAGCGAAGGGATCAGCGGTGTGTAGGCGAAACGTGCCAGACCGATGCTGACCAGGCTGGCGCAGAGGCCGGCGAAGATCGCCAGCCAGACACTTGTGTCCGGACGTTCGGGCGAAGCAGTTGAAGTGTGCATGACGGCAATCCTTTGAAAGGTTTATGGCGCCCAGCATATCGGCTATCGTTGCTGCGTTAATGCAGCGAGTTTGCGTGATAGTGATGCGTTTATGCATCAATGGAGAACGCTATGAATTGGGATGACGCACGGGTGTTTCTTGCGGTCTGCCGCGAGTCGACATTGCGCGGCGCCGCGCGCGTGCTGGGCGTGGATCAGGCAACGGTCGGGCGCCGCATCACGGCACTGGAAAAGTCGCTGGGCGCGACCTTGTTTCTGCGCACCTCCGAGGGCTATGCACTGACGGCCGTCGGCGAAGCGGCGCTCAAGTCGGTGGAAAAAATGGAGTATTCGGCGCTGGAGCTGGAACGGCGTATCCAGGGCCTGGACGATCGCCTGACCGGCAGTGTGCGGGTCAGCACCACCGATTCGCTGGCCATCGATTTCCTGATCCCGGCCATTGCGCAGTTGCACGAACGGCATCCGGACGTGCGTGTGCAACTGGACGCCTCCACGCAAATCCTCAGCTTGGCCAAACGTGAAGCGGACATCGCCGTGCGCAACACCCGTCCGGACAATCCGGACCTGATCGCTCGGCGCATCGCGCGTTGGCCGGTGGGGCTGTTTGCCTCGCAGGCCTATGTCGACAGCCATGGCGTGCCGGCGCCGGGCAGTGCGTTCGAGGGCCATGATCTGGTGGTGTACCAGCCGTATCTGCAAAGCAACAAGGATCTGACCCTCGTGTCGGAGCCCATGACTCGCGGGCGGATCGTCGCCGGTCTGAGCTCCAGCCTGTTGGTACGCCGCTCGATTGCCGCCGGGTTGGGGGTAGGAGAAATCCCGGTCTACATGGGCGAGCGTGATGGTCTGGTCAGGTTGTGGCCGGAGCGCACGCGTCCGTTGCCTTATGAAGTGTGGCTGGTGACCCATGCGGATTTACGTCACACCGCGCGGGTCAGAGCGGTGATCGAACACATTGTCGAAGCGTTTGTGCTGGAAAACGAATAGTTGTTCTGCGAAAAAAAACGGCCTTCACTGAAGGCCGTTTTTTGGGAGCGTCGAAACCGCTGCCTCATGGCATTTCCGGCAGTTCCTGCGGGCGCAGATCAAACACCAGGACTTCGGCATTCTGGCCATTGCTCAGGGTCAGCGCCTGTTCTTCACGAACCCGCACGCCGTCGCCTTCCTTCAACTGCACGCCGTTCAGTTCAACGCTGCCGCGAGCAACATGCACATAGGCGTAGCGATTGGCGGGCAGCTTGAGGGTGGCGCTTTCCTGGCCATCGAACAGCCCGGCATACACCCGTGCATCCTGGCGCACTTTCAGCGAGCCGTGGCTGCCTTCGGGCGAAATGATCAGTTGCAGGCGACCGCGTTTTTTCTGTTCGCTGAAGTGCTCTTGCTGGTAGCGCGGTTTGGCGCCGCTGACGTCCGGCACGATCCAGATCTGCAGGAAGTGCACCGGCTTGCTCGCCGAGTGGTTGAACTCGCTGTGGGCCACGCCGCTGCCGGCGCTCATCAGTTGCACATCGCCGGGGCGGATCACCGAACCGGTGCCGAGGGTGTCCTTGTGTTCAAGGGCGCCTTCGAGCACATAGGAGAAAATCTCCATGTCACGGTGCGGGTGCTGGCCAAAACCCTTGCCGGCGGCAACGCGGTCATCGTTGATCACCAGCAGGTCGGAGAAACCCTGTTCACGCGGGTCACGGTAGCTGGCGAAGGAAAAGGTGTGGAACGACTTCAACCAGCCATGATTGGCCAGACCTCGGTCGGAAGCTTTACGAAGGGTCAGCATGATGAAATCTCCTTTCAGGACGTTGATTCGTCCGAGTGAGGAGAAGGTTACTGGTTACCCTGCGGTGCAATAAGTAGATGAAAATTGAAATACTGTCCTGTTTTAGTTGACAGTTGTGTGCACTGGATCACGCATTCTTTTCCAACGTTTTCACCGTATCTGGCCATAATGCGCAGACCTATGACTTTGCTTGGATTTTGGTGATGCCCACATGAAGACCGTGGCAATGGTGCTGTTTCCGGATTTTCTGCTGCTCGACATGGCTGGGCCGCTGGAAGTCTTTTCGGTTGCCAACCGCTACCTGAAACCGCAAGACCACTATCACCTGACCACCCTGGGCACCGAGCGCGGGCCGTTGCGTGCGTCCAATGGCGTCCTCGTGCACACCGATCGGCATATGGACGAAGCCGATGAGCGCTATGACTTGCTGCTGGTGCCGGGCGGCCCCGGCGCCTACAACGAAAAACACCCGCCGCTGCTCGCCTGGCTGCAAGGTGCGGTGACGCGTGCCGGGCAGTACGGTTCGATCTGTACCGGCGCTTTCGTGCTTGGCCATGCCGGGTTGCTCGATGGCTATCGTGTGACCACCCACTGGAATTACACCGAACGCTTGATCAAGGGCTTTCCGAAGGCAAACGTCGCGACCGACCAGATTTTTATTGAGGATCGCAACCTGATCACCTCCGGAGGTGTCACGGCCGGCATCGATATGGCGTTGGCGGTGGTCGCTCGCGATCATGGCAAAAAGATTGCCCAGGACGTGGCCAAGGTGCTGCTGGTCGTCATGAAGCGCCAGGGCGGGCAAGCGCAGTTCAGCCCGTTGATGGCAGCGGTGGCGCCCCAGGAAACGCCGATTACCCGGGTGCAGAACCATGTGCTGGAACATCTGGAGGAAGCCTTCACCGTCGAGCGCATGGCGGGACTTGCGAACATGAGCGCACGGCACTTCGCTCGGGTGTTCGCTCGCGAGGTCAACATGACGCCCATGGAGTTCCTGCAAAGCGCGCGCATCGATTGCGCGCGAAATCTGCTGGAAACCAGCGATCTGCCGCTGAAAACCGTGGCCTACAAAAGCGGTTTCGGCAGCGTGCGGCACATGCGGTTTCTGTTCGGCGAAAAGCTCGGGCTGACCCCCACGCAGTATCGCGAACAGTTCAGCTAGAGCGGTTCTGTCCGTTCCGGGCATCCGGATGTCCGTGCTGGACCCCGCGTGGTGGTTGTACCGTCATCGAGGCCTGCGAAGATAACGGACATGAACAGCCTCGACGAATTGAACTCGGCGTCGGTCCTGCGTTTCGGGCCGTACGCGTTCCATTTGCGCCAGCGGCTGATCCTCGAAGGGGATCGGCAATTGCGCATGGGCGGGCGTGCGCTGGACATTCTGCAAGTGCTGGTCGAGCGCGCCGGCCAGGTGGTCAGCAAAGAGCAATTGATCGCGCTGGTGTGGCCGACCTCGGTGGTCGAGGAGATCAACCTGCGGGTGCACATCGCCGCGCTGCGCCGGGCCCTTGGCGACGGCGAAAAAGGCCAGCGCTACATCGTCAATGTGCCGCAACGCGGGTACAGCTTCGTGGCACCAGTGCAGGGCGACAGCGCCGCCCACGTGGTGTTCGAAAACCTGCAAGCGCCCCAACACAATTTGCCCGCACGACTGACGCCGGTCACCGGGCGCGATTCACTGGTCGGTGGTCTGGTCCGGCAATTACCGCTGTCCCGGCTCCTGACGGTGACGGGGCCTGCCGGCGTCGGCAAAAGCACCGTGGCACTGCGCGCAGCGGAACTGCTGCTGCAACATTTTCGTGACGGCGTGTGGCAGGTGGATCTGTCGCTGGTCGGCGATGACATCCCGCTCCTCGATCACCTGCTGAAAACCCTCGACACTGATTTCCCCACCCTCGCAGCGCGTCACGCCTTGCTGGTGCTGGACAACTGCGAGCATCTGCACGAAGCCTGCCGGAACCTGGTGCAAAAACTCCTCGACGCCGCGCCCCGTCTATCGATCCTGGCCACCAGTCGCGAACCGTTACGTCTCGGTCTGGAAGTCCTCCAGCCGCTGCCGCCACTGACCCTTCCCAAAGCCTCGGCCCTCAACAGTGTCGCCGAGGTCATGGGCTATTCGGCGGTGCAGCTGTTTGTCAGTCGTGCCCGTGCCCGTCAACACGGCTTCAGTCTGCGTGAACAGGATCTGGAAACGGTGCGCGATATCTGTCGGCGGCTCGATGGTCTGCCGTTGGCGATCGAACTGGCAGCGGCACAGATCGATGCCTTGGCGCTGGTCGGCCTTCAGACGCAACTGGATCAAGGTCTGCAAGTACTGAGTCACGGTCGCCGTACCGCCGTGCCACGCCATCAGTCGATGAAGGCCGCGCTGGACTGGAGCTATCAGCGCTTGAGCGAGCAGGAACAACGCGTGCTGCAACGCTTGTCGGTGTTCAAGATGGCATTCACCCTGGACGCCGCTATCGGAGTGATCAGTTGCGCGCAACTGCCACCCTCGACACTGGTGGCCGTGGTCGAACAGCTAGCGGCCAAGTCGTTGCTGACCACAGATCGGTCCAGCGGAACACTGCGCTATCGAATGCTCAACACGACGCGCCGCTATGCCCGTGAACGGCTGGAGCAGTGCGGCGAGCTGAATGATGTCGAGCGTCGACACACGCGTTACCTGGGCCGCACCCGGCCGGCCTCAAGCGGCCGACTGAGCGCGCAGTTCGTCGAGCAGTAGACGTACCTTGCGCAAGTCCGGGGTGGCATATCCTTCGGTGAAGCGCTGGTAGACCGGCGCCAGCAATTCGATAGCCTCACGATAACGCGACTGGCGCTGCCACCACTGAGCCAGCGACGTTGCGCTGCGCAGTTCCCAGGCCAGGGCGCCTTGTGTCCGTGCTATCTCAAGCGATTGCTGCAAGGCGCTTTCGACCGTGTGATGGCAGGGCGATTCAGCCGCCAGCAATCGCTCGGCCCGGGCCCGCAAGATCTCCGCAGTACTCCAACCGGCTGCGCCACTTTGCGCCCGTTCCAGCAATGCGTCATCGACGAAATCCGGATCCAGCGTGACCATGATTTCCCTGACCAGACCGCTGTCGGCGGGCGGGATGGCGGGGGCCTTGTCAGCATCGATCACCTGCGCATAGTGTCGCGCCCACGTATAGAACAGCAGCACCGAATGCTTCTGCGCCTGTTCGAGCAGCAGTTGCAGCAGCGCGCGTGCGTTTTGTACGTCGCCGTTGTAATGGGCGATCAGGCACGAGGCGAGAGCCAGGGTGTAGCAGATCGAAGTGCCATGGTTGATCTGCACTGCGATGTCCAGCGCCTGCCGCGCCGTGCGCCAGGCCTGCTCGGGAAAACCTTGCAACCACAACACCCGGGCGAGGACGGTCAGCGAGGCGACGCTCTGGTCGTATTGCACGCCGAAACCGTGAGTGAAGCGGTTGAGGTGGCCGCTGTGGGCCATGCGCTGAATGACCTGTTCGGCATGGATTCGCGCCTGATGCTGATCGCCGGCGTAATGCAGCGCGAGCACCCGCAAGCGATGGGTACTCAAGGACAACTGCGCATCGCCGTGCACGCCGAGGCTTTCGAATTGCTCGCTCTGCTCCAGCGCCATCTGGTAATGCCCGCAACTGAGATTGACCGCCATGTGCCCCGACACCGCGCGCAATTGGCCGGCCATGTCGTCGTGCCGTTGCGCCAGCAACCGCGCACTGACGAAGGCTTCGATGGTTTCCGGCGTGCCGCCCCAGGTGTGGTAGCAGGCGCTGCCGAGGGCCAGTTTCAAGGCGATTTCCAGTCGCGGGCAGGGCTCGTCGGATGACGCCAGCAACGCCAGTGCCCGGCGCACATGAACGCCGTACTCCTTGAGCAGGGACAGTTCCTGCCACAACGGTGCCGAGGTCGCCGTCAGGCTTACGCCGAGCGCGCGCGAGCCTTGGTCATTCAGCGTCCATTCAAGCGCCGCGCGCAGGTCTTCAAGGCCCCGGGCGTAACGCTCGATCCAGACTTCGGTCGCCGTGTTCTCCCAATCGGCCTGGGCCTGATACATCAGCGCCAGGCTGCGTTCGGCATGACGCTCGCGGGTTTCGCCGAGCTCGGCGGCCTGGTCGAGTTTTTCCAATGCATAGCGACGAGTGGTGTCGAGCAGGCGATAAAACACTTCCTCATCACCGACCTCGACGTTGAGCAGCGACTTGGCGACCAGTTGCGTGATCGAGGCGAACACTTCGTTCGACTCGATGTGCTGACCGACGATAACCGCCGCCGCAGACTCCAGCGTGAACGCGCCACGGAATACACCCAGTCGGCGCAGGCCGGTCTGTTCGCAGGCGTTGAGCAGATTGAAACTCCAGTCCAGCGTAGCGCGCAGGGTTTCATGCCGACCGAGGCGAGTCTGGTTGCCAGCCGGCAAACGCCCCTGGAGCTGACTCAGCAAACCCTCCAGCCCAAGGCCTGCCACCTGCGCTGCGGCCAGTTCCAGTGCCAGCGGGATGCCGTCCAGCCGCCGACAGATTTCGATGATCAAGGGCAGGTCGGCGTTGCCCGGCTCAAAGTGTTCGTGGGCCGCCATCGCCCGTTCGACGAACAACTGCAACGCAGAAAACCCCATCGCCTGATCGCGGTCGAGCACTGCAATCGGTGGCGGGCAATCGAGAGATTCCAGGCGCTGCACATACTCGCCCTCGGCGCGCAGGCTTTCGCGGCTGGTGGCCAGAATATGCACCTGCGGCGCGCCACGCAGAATGCTTTCGCTGAGCAGTGCGACGGCGTCGATCAAGTGCTCGCAGTTATCGATCACCAGCAGCATCTGCCGCTCGCGCAGGCTGTTGATCAGGCAGGCCATCGGCTCGCTGTCATGCAGCGAAAGGTCCAGCAGGGCGGCGAGGTGCGAGCAGATCGAGCCCGGATCGTTGAGCGGTGCCAGGTCCAGCAGCCGAATACCGTCGCGATAACGGCCGATCAATTGTTCGGCGACACGCAGGGCCACGGTGGTCTTGCCGATGCCGCCGGGGCCGACCAAGGTGATGCAGCGCTGGCGCGGCAGTTGCGTCATCAGGCTGTCGATCACCGACTGGCGCCCGATCATCCGCGTGCGCCGCAATGGCAGGTTATGCCGGCCGAGGTTGGCGGCGGCAGGGCGTTGTTCAATCGATTGCAACACGACCGGCGCGACGAAACTGTAACCACGCTGCGCCACGGTGACGATGTAGCGCTGACCGGCCTGACCGTCACCGAGGGCCTTGCGCAGTGCGGCCATGTGCACCCGCAGGTTGATGTCTTCCACCACGCTGTCCGGCCAGACCCCGGCGATCAACTGCTGCTTGCTCACGACCTCGCCGGCGTTGGCCAGCAGGATCAGCAGAATGTCCATGGCGCGGCGGCCCAGGCGCAAAGGCTGGTCGCCTTCAAGCACCAGCCGCTGGCCGGGGTGGATCCGATAGGGGCCGAAACCGATGGCCTGATTCGGGGAAAAACTCAACCGCTCACTCCTTCGACGTTTTTTATGATCCTGGTCCGCCTCGGTGAAGAGTCCGTGACGGGCAGGGCGGATGGCGACTTGAGGGGCACGCAAGCCGTCTGAACCGCAGTATCCGGGCATATTCCTCAGGATTTGGCGCCAGCGCAATGTGCACGTTGGGCGCGCGTCCGGGAATCGCTCGGCCTCCAGTGCCGTCACCACTGTATTTAAAGGGTGGAAACCGTGCCCGCTGACCCGACAGCCGGGGAGAATTAACAACGATTAACTCGTCCGTGCCGGCTTCAGAGCCAAAACTGCGGGGCAATGGAATGCATACGTCCGGAGGACGCTGCGATGAGCAAGGTGGTGGTGGTCTATCACAGTGGCTACGGGCATACCCGCGTCATTGCCCAGGCTGTGGCCCAAGGTGTGGAACGCCACCTGGGCAGCACCTGCCTGTTGCTGGCCGTGGAAGACGTGGAAGCCCACTGGGATGACTTGCACCGCGCCGACGCCATCATTTTCGGCGCGCCGACCTACATGGGCAGCGCGTCGGCGGCGTTCAAGCAATTCATGGAGGCCACGGCCTCGTTCTATCTCGCCCGGCCGTGGCGCGACAAGCTCGCGGCGGGCTTCACCAATTCCGGCAGCCTGTGCGGCGACAAGCTCAATACCCTGCTGCAAATGGCGGTGTTTGCGGCCCAGCATTCGATGATCTGGGTCGGGCTCGATCTGTTGCCGGCGCGTGCGTGCCAAGGTGTTTTCGACGGTCAATTGAATCGCCTCGGCAGCTCCCTCGGTGCGATGTCCCAATCCAGTGTCGAACAACCGCCCGAACACGCACCGCCGCTGGAAGACCAACAAACCGCCGCGCACCTGGGCGAGCGGGTGGCGCGACTGGCGCAGCGGATGGCTCGCGGATGAAACCGCCTCAGCGGTTTTTCATGACCTGACAACGCCACGCAAACGGATTGATCCCTTCGCTGCGGGTGAAGATGTGGCAGAAGTGCGCCTGATCGCAGAAGCCGCATTCCAGGCTGATCTGCGTGAGGCTGTGGTTGGTCTGCTGGATCAACAGCTTGGCACGGGCAATGCGCTGGGTACGGATCCAGTCTTGCGGCGAGTACCCGGTACTGCATTTGAACGCCCGGGAAAAATGACTGCGTGACAGTGAGCAGGCGCTGGCCAGTTCGGTGACTTCAAGGCTGTCGCCGAGGCGTTCGAGGATCAGTTGTTTCACCAGGCGTTCCCGTTGCGGGCTGAGGCCGCCGGTGCTGGATTTGCGGTGTTCGCTGGCAGGGGCGAGGGCGACGGTTTGCTGTAAGTGAGCCATGGCCTAGGTCCGTGTCGGGGGGGAACGCACGGTCAGCGCTTTCCCTCAGGTCAAAAAAACAACGCTGCGCAGAGGGATTCATTGTTTGGTGAAGGGCGAGTGCTGACGAGTTAAACGTTGTTAATTCCACCGTCGGCTGCAACTCAGCACACCGTTGCAAGTCGCCATGAGGGGAACCGGGCAGGATGGCGAAGATTGGGGGCGGGCCATAAGGGGCCGCAGAATCGGGCTCGGGCGAGGGGATGCATATGAAAGATTTGGTACGCGGCGTAATCGGCTTGGCGTTGGTCGGTGTGATGTCCAGCGCCATGGCGCAGGCACCGCAGGTCGGCACGCAGGCGCCGGGTTATTTCCGGCTGGCGCTGGGCGATTACGAGGTGACGGCGCTGTTCGACGGCTACAACGATTTGTCGCCGAAGCTGTTGCAGGGCATGAGTCAAAGCCAGATTCGCGCGCTGCTGGCCCGGCGCTCGATTGAAACGCCGGGCGTGCAGACCGCGTTCAATGCCTTCCTGGTCAACACCGGCAAACAACTGATTCTCGTGGATACCGGCGCGGGCCAGTGCATCGGCGCCACCGCCGGCCAGCTCTCGGCGAACATGCAGGCAGCGGGTTACAAGCCTGAGCAGGTCGACGCGATTCTGCTGACGCACCTGCACCTGGATCACGTCTGTGGGCTGGTCGACGGCCAGCAACGGCCGATCTTTGCCAATGCCACGGTTTATGCAGCCAAGGCCGAAGCCGATTACTGGCTCGATCCGCAGGCCGAGGCCAAGGCGCCGGCCGGTGCCCGGGAGTTTTTCAAGATCGCCCAGGATTCCACTGCGCCTTACGTGGCGGCCGGGCGCTTCAAGACGTTCGCAGAGGGCCAGTCGCCTTTGCCGGGTGTGGTCGAAGCCACACTGGAAGCCGGGCACACGCCGGGCAGCACCACCTACCGCTTCACTTCGCAGAACCAGAGCATCGTGTTCATGGGCGATCTGGTGCATAACCTGGCGGTGCAGTTCGATCATCCGGAGGTGTCGATCCGCTTCGACGTCAACGGTCAGCAGGCGATCAAGAGTCGTAACGCCGTGTTCAGTGCAGCGGCGGCCAGCAAGACCTGGGTCACGGCCGCGCACTTGCCATTCCCGGGCATCGGCCACATCACGGCGGTCGACAAGCACTTCCAGTGGGTGCCGGTCGAATACGGCCCCTACAAACGCGCGGCCAAAGTGCCGCTGATCGAGTAAAGTTCCCACCTTTCACGTCAGGCTAAAACAAGGAAAACGTGCCCCATGAACCGTAACGATCTGCGCCGCGTCGACATGAACCTGCTGGTGATTTTCGAAGCGCTGATGTTCGAAAAGAACCTGACCCGCGTCGCCGAAAAACTGTTCATGGGCCAACCGGCGGTGAGCGCGGCGCTAGGGCGTCTGCGCGATCTGTTCGATGATCCGCTGTTGCTGCGCAATGGCCGGGGCATGGAGCCGACGGCGCGGGCGCTGGCGATTCTCCAGGAGCTGCAACCGGCGATGGACGTGATTTCCGGCGCGGTCAGCCGGGCCAAGGAATTCGATCCGGCGACCAGTTGCGACGTGTTTCGCATCGGCTTGTCGGACGATGCCGAATTCGGTCTGTTCCCGCCGCTGCTGCGCCAATTGCAGGAAGAAGCGCCGGGGATTGTCGTGGTGGTACGTCGAGCCAATTACCTGCTGATGCCGGGGTTGCTGGCATCGGGGGAGATCTCCGTCGGCGTCAGTTACACCACCGATCTGCCGGCCAACGCCAAGCGCAAGAAATTGCGTGACATTCCCTGCAAGGTCCTGCGTGGCGACAATCGTCCGGGCCCGCTCACGCTTGACGAGTATTGCGAGCGCCCGCACGCGATGGTGTCGTTCTCCGGAGACCTGAGCGGCAACATCGACATGGACCTGGCCAAGGTTGGCCGCAGCCGCCGTGTGGTGCTTGGTGTGCCGCAGTTCAGCGGATTGCGCGCGCTGCTGGCGGGCACCGAGATGATCGCCACCGTGCCGGATTACGCGGCGTGTGCGTTGGTCGAAGGCTGTGCGTTGCGGGCTGAAGATCCGCCGTTTCCGATTGATGCGGCGCAACTGTCCATGGCCTGGAGCGGGGTGCATGACAACGACCCGGCAGAGAAATGGCTGCGTTCGCGGATCAGTCAGTTCATGTCGGTGACGCTGGATATTCCGGCGGTTTAGCGCGGTGTTGAAAGGTGTTTAGCGTTACTTCCGGTAAGCCACAACGCCTTGCGCCTTTGCCTACGTGTACGCCAGAATCCGCCGGCTTGTGCGCCTCTGGGGCGGGTTCTATTGTTCGCCGGTCGCTGAAAAGCAGCGATCGGGTTTAGCAGCCCGGATCTACTCTAGACGCACAATGCCCTTCGTTCGTGATCAGGCTTACGCCTGACCGTCCACGTTATGGCGGCTTTGCGTGGGGCACTTCGGTGCGCCGGGTTCTAGAGTCCTGGTCTGCTAACCCGCGTACGGCCGCCACCTCTTTCGTTTAGCAGCGAAGCGTGGCGCCTCCACTACTCTAGAGGCTTTATCCATGATCAAACCAACGCCAAACCCGCCTGAAACCGACCCCACTTCGCCCTACGAAACCCTCGATTCCAAGAAATTCCACGAAGCCGCCGAGCGCGCCCTCGACCACTACCTCAATCCGCTGCTCCCCAGAAAACCGCTGCTCAAACCCAACACCCGCTACCTCATCGCCCCCGGCATCGACAGCGAAGAACTGCTGGCCGACGCCTGCGAAACCCTGACCTCGGCCAAGGTCATGGCCAATGACTTCGCCGGGCTGGTGGACGGCCCGCAGCGGCATGTGCTGTTGGGGATTGCGCAATTGATCATGCTGGGGGAGCTGGCGGTGAATCGAGTGCTGGATAATCTGGAACTGAAGGCTGAGGCGCCCGCTGTAGCTTGATCGACTGATCGACTGATCGACTGCTCACCTGATCGTTCCCACGCTCTGCGTGGGAATGCAGCCCGGGACGCTCCGCGTCCCAAAGAGCGGACGCAGAGCGTCCATTGAGGCATTCCCACGCAGAGCGTGGGAACGACCGACGGTGCTCTCAAAAAAGAGAGCACACCCATCCAATTTCCCCCCGGTCAATCATTGCACTATTCCCTGCAATGATTGATCAAGGGTGGGCCCATGAACGCTGTACAACGCAATGACCAGGCGCAAGATCTCGGCCTGCTGTTTCTGCGGGTCGCCGGCGGATTGTTTCTGCTGTTCGTCCACGGCTTGCCCAAGCTGTTGGACTTCACCGCGCAGCTGCAACAGATCGAAGATCCGTTTCACCTCGGGGCCCATCTCACTTTGATTCTGGCGATCTTCGCCGAAGTCCTCTGCCCGCTACTGATCGTCGCCGGGGTGCTGGCGCGTCTGGCGTGCTTGCCTATTCTCTTTGTGCTGCTGGTGGCGCTGCTGCTTGTGCATCCGCAATGGAGTGTGGCCGAAGGGCAGTTCGGCTGGTTGCTGTTGATCCTCTTCACCACTGTTCTGATCGCCGGGCCCGGACGGCTGGCGCTCAATGTTCGTTTGCCCGGAGTACTCCGTTATGCCTGATGCCCAGACCCTGAAAAAACCGGGACCCGAAGAAACCGTGACGCTGATCGTCAAGCACCGGGTCAAGGCCGGTTTCGAGCAGCCTTACGAAGCCTGGCTGCGCAACATCGTCAGCGTGGCGGGGCGCGAAGAAGGGCACTTGGGCGTGGACGTGATGCGCAGCCAGCAGGGCGGGCTCGCACTGTTCACCTGCGTGCTGCGTTATTGCTCGACCGAGGCGATGCAGCGCTGGCTCGATTCGCCGCAGCGTCAGAAGCTGATCGACGAAGCCGCGCCGATGCTCGCCGACGGCGACCAGACCGAAGTCAATGCGGCCAACGAATTCTGGTTCACGCCGCTGGCCGAGGCCGGCTCACCGCCACCGCGCTGGAAGCAGGCTGTAGTGACGCTGCTGGTGATCCTGCCGCACACCTTGCTGGTGCCGCTGATCTGGGGGCCGCTGCTGCAACTCAATGCCTTTCTCTCCAACTACGTGGTCGCCACGTTCCTGATCACCCTGACCATCGTGGTGTCGGTGGTCTACGTGTTCATGCCGCCCGTGACCCGTTTGTTCGCGCCGTGGCTGGAAGCCGGTCAGTCACACAAACACCTCGAATCCAATGCCAATCCGCCGCGCTGAAGCGGCGGGTCCGGGCTCCGTTTCACTTATCTCGAAGGAACTGCGATGAACGCCGATCTGATTCTGTTCAATGGCCAATTTCATACGGTAGACCGCGAAAAACCCCTCGCCAGTGCCGTGGCGATCAAGGACGGTCGTTTCGTCGCCGTCGGTAACGATGCCGAGGCGATGGCCCTCAAGGGCGCCGGCACTCAAGTGGTCGACCTCAAGGGCCGCTGCGTGATTCCCGGTCTCAACGACTCGCACTTGCACCTGATCCGTGGCGGCTTGAACTACAACCTCGAACTGCGCTGGGAAGGCGTGCCGTCGCTCGCCGATGCGCTGCGCATGCTCAAGGATCAGGCCGACCGCACGCCGACTCCGCAATGGGTGCGCGTGGTCGGTGGCTGGAACGAATTCCAGTTCGCCGAAAAACGCATGCCGACCCTCGAAGAAATCAACCAGGCCGCGCCGGACACCCCGGTATTCATCCTGCACCTGTACGACCGTGCGTTGCTCAACCGCGCTGCGTTGCGCGTCGCTGGCTACACCCGTGACACGCCAAACCCGCCGGGCGGAGAGATCGTGCGCGATGCCAACGGCAACCCGACCGGCATGCTGGTGGCGCGGCCGAACGCGATGATTCTGTACTCGACGCTGGCCAAGGGGCCAAAGTTGCCGCTGGAATATCAGGTCAACTCGACCCGCCAGTTCATGCGCGAACTCAATCGCCTCGGCCTGACCAGCGCCATCGATGCCGGCGGCGGTTTCCAGAACTACCCGGACGATTATCAGGTGATCGAACAACTGGCCAAAGACGACCAGCTGACCGTGCGCATCGCCTACAACCTGTTCACCCAGAAGCCGAAAGAAGAGCTGACCGACTTCCAGAACTGGACCGGCAGCGTCAAGTTGCATCAGGGCGATGACTTCCTGCGCCACAACGGCGCCGGCGAGATGCTGGTGTTCTCGGCAGCGGACTTCGAAGACTTCCTCGAGCCGCGCCCGGACCTGCCGCAGACCATGGAACAGGAGCTGGAGCCGGTGGTGCGCCATCTGGTCGAGCAGCGTTGGCCGTTCCGTCTGCACGCCACCTACAACGAATCGATCAGCCGCATGCTGGATGTGTTCGAGAAGGTCAACCGCGACATTCCGTTCAACGGTCTGCCGTGGTTCTTCGACCACGCCGAAACCATCACCCCGCAGAACATCGAGCGGGTGAGGGCACTGGGCGGCGGCATCGCGATTCAGGATCGCATGGCGTTCCAGGGCGAATACTTCGTTGACCGTTACGGCAAACAAGCCGCCGAAGCCACCCCACCGATCAAGCGCATGCTCGCCGAAGGCGTACCGGTCGGCGCGGGCACCGATGCCACCCGGGTGTCGAGCTACAACCCGTGGACTTCGCTGTACTGGATGGTCAGCGGTCGCACCGTTGGCGGTCTGGCGCTGTACGAAGAAGGGTTGCCACGCAGCACCGCGCTGGAACTGTTCACCCATGGCAGCGCCTGGTTCTCGTCCGAGCAGGGCAAGAAAGGCCAGATCAAGGTCGGGCAACTGGCGGACCTGGCAGCGCTGAGCGCGGACTTCTTCAGTGTCGAAGAAGAAGCGATCAAGTGGATCGAGTCGGTCATGACGGTGGTTGGCGGCAAGATCGTGTACGCCGCCGGCGACTTCGAAGACCTTGGCCCACGTTCGCTGCCGGTGCTGCCGGACTGGTCGCCGGTGGTGAAAGTCCCGGGCCACTGGCGCCCGAATTCGCCCTTGCAGGCCCAGGTGCACCAGTGCAGCGGCCCGTGCGCAGTGCATACCCACAGCCACGAAAAAGCGCGGATGTCGAATGCGCCGGTCAGCGATTTCGCCGGTTTCTGGGGCGCGTTCGGCTGCTCCTGCTTCGCGTTCTGATCCTATTGAAAAAAGCGTCGCTCTGTGTGAGCGGCGCTCCCCGCAATAACCATCCATCGAGGAGTTTCACATGAGCAACGTTCCTTACAGCCGCCTGAACAAAGACGATGCCGTTGTGCTGTTGGTCGACCACCAGACCGGTCTGATCTCGCTGGTACAGGATTTCTCGCCGAACGAGTTCAAGAACAACGTGCTGGCACTGGGCGACATCGCCAAGTTCTTCAACCTGCCAACCATCCTCACCACCAGCTTCGATTCCGGCCCGAACGGCCCGATCGTGCCTGAGCTGAAAGAGCAATTCCCGGACGCGCCGTTCATTGCCCGTCCAGGCCAGATCAACGCCTGGGACAACGAAGACTTCGTCAAGGCCATCAAGGCTACCGGCCGCAAGCAACTGATCATCGCCGGTGTGGTGACTGACGTGTGCGTGGCGTTCCCGACCCTGTCGGCCATTGCCGAAGGTTTTGAAGTGTTCGTGGTCACCGACGCTTCCGGCACCTTCAACACCACCGTGCAACAAGCGGCGTGGGCGCGCATGTCGGCTGCCGGTGCACACCTGCTGAACTGGTTCGCTGTGGCTTGTGAGCTGCAAGTCGACTGGCGCAATGACATGGAAGGCCTGGCGAATCTGCTGTCGCAGCGTCTGCCTAACTATCGCAACCTGATCAACAGCTATACCAAGTTCACGGCCCAGTAATTGGCTGAACAAAATGCCCGCTGAAGAGCGGGCATTTTTTCGTCTGTAGCAAAGGGCTCAGCGCTTTTGCAACCACCCCAAAAACCCACCCTTGCGAACCGGTACAGGCTTGGCCATCAGCGCCAACCGACTGTTCTGCTGCCGTACCGCCTGCAACTTGTTCAACGCCTGACCCACTTCACTGCGTTGTTCCATGCACTGGCGGGTCAGGTTCTTGTCGAGGCGATAAATGATCGACGACGTCAGCGCCGTGAACGTCGCCTGCGAAGGCGTGTCGGCCAGAATGCTCTGTTCGCCCATGACCTCACTCGGCCCCATGCGCCCGGCCTCGGTGAAGCCGCTGCCGTCCGGCACGCTGGCGCTGACCACGCCGGTGGCGATGACGAACAGGCTGTCCGGGACTTCCTCCAGATTGAGCACTACCTGCCCGGCGCTGTACTGCTGCGCGACCATCGATTCGGCGAGGCGATCGCGTTCCTCGTGGCTCAGCGAGCGGAAGATTTTCACTTCATCGAGCAACGCGCGAGCGCGGGTAGAAGGTTCGATCACGCCATCCGGATGCCGCGAAATGCCAGCCGCTTCAAGGTGCCGGTGGGCGAGGTCGAACAATTGATTGCGCACCTCGCTTTTCTTGCCCAGTTCGGCGATGAATCCGCTGGCCACGTATTCCGACATTTCTTCGCCGGCCTCTTTCAGCACCGCTTTCGGCGCTGGCGACAACAACAAACTGCTGCTGCCTTGCAGCGTGCGGTCGAGGGCGTCGAGCACCCGGCGCGGGCGGATGTGGTTCGGCACCTTGATGCTGATCGACACGCCGTGCAGGTTGTTCGGCCGGCTGAGGTTGACGATCTTGGCCTTGGCCGCCACCGAGTTCGGCACCACGGCCAGAGTGCCACTGCTGGACAGCAGGTGCGTGGCGCGCCAGTTGATGTCGAGCACCTTGCCCTCGACGCCGTCGATGACCACCAGATCATCCACCTGATACGGCTTGGTGGTGTTGAGCACGATGCCGGAAAACACATCGGCCAAGGTGCTTTGCAGCGCCAGACCGATGACGATCGCCACCACGCCGGAGGTCGCGAGCAGGCCTTTGACCGGCAGATCCAACACATAACCGGCCGCCGCGACGATGGCCGCCAGAAACACCAGCGCACCGATCACGTCCTGCAGCAGGCGGCCGCTGTGGCCGATGCGGCGCATCAGGATCAGGCCGATGACTTCGGTCAGCACCCGCGCGGCGTACAGCCACCAGAGAATCCCCAGCGCCGTCGCCCCGAGTTGCGTCACCGGGTCGTCGGCAAACAGCGGCGCCTGCAACGGGCTGACACCCGCGTTGATGGCCAGTGCGTTGAAGCCCAGAAACAGCACCAGTCGCACAGCGACCCGTTGCGCGCGATGCTTGAACGGCACGAGATGCCAGAGCAAGGTGTCGAGCACCAGCAGCAGGGCGCTCCAGGACAGCAGGTGGGCAGAAAAAAGACTCATGAGTCGAACTCCGGCGGGCACAAAAGAAAACGCCACACCCGAAGGTGTGGCGAGGGGTTGCACTCAGTTCAGGTGGGTCTTGAGTTCTGCCGCGGCCTGGCGCACGGCGGCTTTGACTTCAGGAATCCCGTTCAGCGGGTTGAGCAGGCCGAAGTCGTGAATCATCCCGTTGTAGCGCACCGAGGTCACCGGCACGCCAGCCGCGTCGAGGTGGCGGGCGTAGCCTTCGCCTTCATCACGCAGCACGTCGAACTCGGCGGTCTGCACCAGTGCGGCGGGCAGGCCCTTGAGCTGTTCGGCGCTGGCGTTGAGCGGCGAGGCATGGATCTGCGCACGCTCGGCCGGGTTGGTGGTGTAGTTGTCCCAGAACCACTGCATCATGCCTTTGGTCAGGAAGTGGCCTTCGGCGAATTGCTGGTACGAGCCGTTATCGAACCCGGCGTTGGTCACCGGCCACATCAGCAACTGGAAGCGCAGGGCCGGGGTTTTCTGTTCCTTGGCCATCAACGCCACGACCGCTGCCATGTTGCCGCCGACGCTGTTACCGGCCACCGCCAGACGCTTGCCGTCGACACCGATTTGCTTGCCGTGCTCGGCGACCCATTTGGTTGCGGCGTAAGCCTGATTGATCGCGGTCGGGTACTGCGCTTCCGGCGACGGCGTGTAATCGACGTACACCGCGACTGCGCCAGAACCCACCACCAGATCACGGATCAGGCGTTGGTGCGTCGGGAAGTCGCCCAGCACCCAGCCGCCACCGTGGAAGAACATGAACACCGGCAGCTCGCGTTTGACCTTGGCCGGACGCACCACTTTCAGGTTGATCGTCTGGCCGTCGACCTTGATCGCCTTGTCGCTGACTTGAACGCCGGACAGATCAACCTTCACCGAAGCCTGGGCGCCGGTCAGCACCGCACGGGCGTCTTTCGGGCTCAGTTGTTCAAGTGGTTTGCCACCGCCGGCGGCGAGGGCGTCGAGGAAGGCCTGAGTGTTGTGTTCGACGCCAGTGCTTTCGGCGGCGAAGGCGTTGCCGATGGACAGGGCGAGGAGGGAAGCGGCGAGGGTTTTCTTGATGTTCATGTGCAAATCCTTTTTAAGTCGTTTGAGTTTTTATGCCTTGGGATCGGGCTGCTGTGGCGCTGGGCTTCAGGCCTCAGCAACACCGTGAGCACAGATTAATGAGGTGCCGGAAAGTGAAAAAGCGGCTATAAAGCGTTTAACTGTCCACCAGAGAGTGACAATGAACCCGTTCGAAGACATGCGTATTTTTTGCCAGGTCATGGACTCCGGCAGCTTCACGGCGGCGGCCGATCAGTTGGGCCTGTCCAAGCAGTTCGTCAGCCGTCGGTTGATGCAACTGGAGGAGCGCCTCGGCGTGCGATTGCTCAACCGCTCGACCCGGCGCCTGGACGTGACGCCGCTGGGCCAGAGCTATTACGAATCGGCGCTGCGCCTGCTCGGTGAAGTGGAGTCGGTGGAGCAGGGCATCGCCGGGCAGACCGCCGAGCCGCGCGGGGCGATTCGCGTGAGTGCGCCGCTGTCGTTTGCGCTGGCCCATCTGGGCTGTCTGCTGCCGCCGTTTCTGCAGCGTTATCGCGAGGTCACGGTGGAGGTGGACTTGAGCGACCGGCCGGTGGATCTGCTGGGCGAGGGTTACGACCTGGCGCTGCGTATCGGCGTACTGGAAGACTCGACCCTGATCGCCCGACGCATCGCGTCAATCGAGCGAGTGTATTGCGCCAGTCCTGGGTATCTGGCCGAACGCGGTACGCCGGTCAAACCGGAAGATCTGCTTGGCCACGACTGTCTGCCTTACGGCCACGGGCGTTCGGTGCAGTGGCGGTTCAATGCGGGGCAGGGCAAGCCGCTGCTGGTGAATGTCACCGGGCGGATGCGCGTCAACAACGGTGAGTTGCTGCGGGATGCGGCGGTGGCGGGGATGGGGATTACCTATCTGCCGACGTTCATTGTCGGCGCGGCGCTGAAGGATGGACGGCTGGTGCCGGTGTTGGACGAGTTTCGGCCGGAACCGCTGACCCTGTCGGCGGTGTACCCGCAGCATCGTCAGGCATCGCGGCCGGTGCAGGCGTTGATCGAGTTTTTGCGTGAGCGGCTGGATCAGAATCATGTCGCTCTCTAGGTTTTGCGGTGAACTGGTGGGCACCGATGAGCCCTGTGTGAGTCGGGCTTGCCCGCGATAGCGGTGGGTCAGTTAGTGATGCTTTAACTGACCAGGCCTCATCGCTGGCAAGCCAGCTCCCACAGGGATTGCGGTGCTTTCAGTTCGGTTCAGTTGGCGCGCTTGTCATCGCCAGGCTCGCCGCCAACGTGTACGCCACGGTCATCACCGATCTCGCCAGCGCGATGTACGCCATGGTCGTCACCGATTTCACCAGCGCGGTGTACACCATGGTCATCGCCGATTTCACCAGCGCGATGCACGCCGTGGTCATCACCGATCTCTCCGGACCGATGCACACCATGGTCGTCGCCGGGTTCAGAATGCGTGCCGCTGCGACCGGATGACGCCGTGTTGCCGGAATGTCCCGAGCCGTGGTCACTGCCACTGTGGCCACTGTTGCCACCACCGCCACTGCCACTGTTGCCGCCACCGCCGCTGCCGCCGTGACCACCACCATTGCCACCGCTGCCGCCCCCGCCATTACCGCCACCACCGCCACCGCTGCCGCCGCCTCCATTACCGCCACCACCGCCTCCGCTACCGCCCCCTCCATTACCGCCGCCCCCCCCACCGTTTCCACCGCCGCCGCCACCGCCGCTTCCTCCACCACCACTTCCCCCTTCCTTGGCCTGAACACTCGACACCCCGGACAGGCTGTCCGGAATCAGTACGGTAGACGCCGAGAGGACTGCGCCGATGGACATTGCGAGCACGAGCTTTTTAATGTGCATATCGTTCTCCGTCTTTGTTGTCTTGATTGGGAACGTGGATGTGCCTTGTTTTTGCGTGTGATCCGACCCGTTCCCGAGGTCAGTGGATACTCGAAGCCAGTTCGAAGATCGGGATGTACATCAGGATCACGATCACCCCGATCAACAGGCCGATGAAGGTCATGAGCAGCGGCTCGAACAGACGCACGAACCACTCGATCCAGCGGCTGATTTCCTCGTCGTAGAAATCGGCGCTGCGTTCCATCATTTGCCCGAGGTTGCCGGACTGTTCGCCGGCGCGCAGCAGGCGCAGGGACACGGGCGTCACCAGACGATTGAGCTCCAGCGCAGTGGACAACGACTGCCCCTCGCGCACCCGTTCGCAGGCCTGATCCAGGCGTGCTCGCGAGGCCACGGTGAGCAGGCCCCGCACCATGCCCATGGCCGTCACCAGCGGAATCCCGCCTTGCAGCAGAATCCCCAGTGACCGGTAAAACCGCGCCAGCTCATACATGAAAATCCGCTGGTGCACGGCGGGCAGTTTCTCCACCAGCCGATCCAGCCCACGGCGAAACGCCGGTTGTTTCTGCAGCACGGCGAGGGCGATGACGATCGTCGCCAACAGGCCGAAAAACTCACCCTGATGGGCGTGCAGAAACATGCCGCTGCTCATCAGGATCTGCGACAGCCACGGCAGGTTCGAGCCCAGCCCTTCGAACACCAGGCTGAAGCGCGGCACCACGTAGCCCATCAAAAACAGCACCACGCCACCGCCGACCACCAACAACAAAAGCGGGTAGATCGAGGCGCTGACGATCTTCTGCCGCACTTCGTCCATGCGCTGGCGATAGCTCACGTAACGGCCCAGCGCATCGCCGACCGCGCCGGTCTTCTCGCTGGACTGTACCAGCGCCACGTACAACGGCGGGAACACCGCCGACAACTGGCCGAGCGCCTGGGAGAAGGATTTGCCCTCGTACAGCAGCCGCACCAGCTCGCTCAAGGTTTTGCGGGCGGCGGGGGCGGTTTCTTTTTCGGCCAGGCTTTCCAGCGCATCGATCAGCGGCAGGCCGGCGTTGAGCAGGGTGGTCAGTTCCTGGCTGAACAGCACCAGGTTGAAAGTTTCACGCTTGCTCAGGCGCAACGAACGCCAGTGCCTCTCGGCGTGCAGGCTGACCACGCGCAAGCCCTGATCCTCGGCAATGCGCCGCGCCTCGCTCTGACCCGGCGCCTCGACGCTCAGCGACACCACCCCGGCCTTGCCCACTGCTTTGAGTTGAAATCGCATGCCGTGTGCTCCGCTTATTGCCAGTTGGTGACTTCGGCGTTTTCGCCATCGCCGCCGGGCTGGCCGTCCTTGCCCATTGAGAGCAGGTCGTACTCGCTGTTTTCGCCGGGATAGCGGTAGGTGTAGTTACGCCCCCACGGATCCTGCGGCAGTTTTTTCTGCAAGTACGGGCCCGTCCATTTGGCTTCGTCGCTCGGTGCGGTCACCAGCGCCTGCAAGCCCTGTTCGGTGGACGGGTAATGGCCGACCTCCAGCCGGTACAGGTCCAGCGCCTTGCTCAGGCCTTCGATCTGCGCCTTGGCAACCTTCACCTCGGAGCGCCCCAGCTGGGCGAAATATTTGGGCGCGACGATCCCGGCCAACAGGCCAAGCACCACCAGCACCACGAGCAGTTCGAGCAGGGTGAAACCGCGTTGGGCACGCGGACGAAAATGCAGCTTCATGATGACCTCCCGTGAGTGGCAGCCGTGTCGCCGAAAGGGCTTATGCAATTGCCATGCTCAGCCCCCGATAAATTCTGTGGTCGGGCTGAAGCCCTTGTATTACGGGCTTTTCAAGAGTCGGCACAGTGCTTGCGTACGGCTGATCAACGACGGGTCAGTGGGGCATTTCCCCCAATTTTTCGGGGCCTGTCAGGGGAGGCCCAATGATCCATTCATTCACTGCAGGACTGCTCGGCTGCGTGCTGTCGGTCGGTGTCGCACAAGCCGATGTCTTCGTTTCCATGGACGCCAAGGGCAGCTACGTGCTGTCGAACGTCCACCGTCCCGGACGCACTTACGAGCGGGTGATTCGCGAAGCCGATGCGCCCCTGGTCAGCCTTGACCAGCAACCGCAATTGATCGCCAACCAGCCTTACGCCGAGCTGGTGTCAGCGGCGGCCAGTGCCAATCACCTGCCCGAGGCGTTACTGCACGCGGTGATCAAGTCCGAATCCAACTACAACCCCGGCGCCACCTCGCCCAAGGGCGCCGGCGGATTGATGCAATTGATGCCCGACACCGCCCGCGAGCTGGGGGTGAAAGACGTCTACGACCCCAAAGCCAACATCCAGGGCGGGGCCAAATACCTCAAGCGTCTGATGACCCTGTTCGACAACGACATTGCTCTGGCCGTAGCGGCTTACAACGCCGGGCCTGACGCGGTGCTCAGCCGCGGCCGGGTGATTCCTCCGTTCGCCGAAACCCAGCGCTATGTCCCGAGCGTGCTGCGTCAGTACCGGCGCTTGCAGGGGCTGGCGGTGGATGCGCCGTTGTAAAGCCTTTTTTTTCTAAATCCAGCCCCGGCTTTCCCCACTATCGGGGCAAACCCAAGGGGCCCGGAAAAGTGGGGAAACGGGTGGGGAATATCCCCCGCATTCTCAAGTGACCTGTGTAACTGATTGAGATGGAAGGCAATTTTTTGTGGCATGCGGATTGCTCTCAGGGCTTTAACGAGAATCGTTCCCTGTGAGCACCCACTACGAGGTTTCCGATCATGGTTGGCATTCACCACGCTCCGCCCCTGTTGAACTGTCTGCTGTTGCTGGTCTCGATGCTCAGCGTCGAACTGGCCAGCGCCGCCGTGCGCTGCGAGCGCAATCTGGTGGCCAATGTGGTCGCCTTCGATCAACCGCTGATGTTCAACCGCCTCGGTGCGCAAAACGCCAACGGCATGATGTACGCCCTGCGCCGCGATGTCGTCGATGAGCATGACGTTTCGCTGGCCTACGGCGGCAGCGCGGTGCCGGGCAAGGTATCGCTGCGTGCGGACAAGCGTCCACGGCCGCTGGTGCTGCGGGTGGCCGCCGGTGATTGCCTGACCATCAACCTGCAGAACCTGCTCGATTACCAGGCCAACCCGAACAAGCACTTCGAAGGGCCTGAAGGCGAGGAGGGCACCGTGAACCCCGGTGGCGCCGATGCCTTCAAGGTCGACGAGCAGGTCGCCGACCGGCATGTCGGTTTCCAGGTCAACGGCCTGCAAGCGGTGAACAGTATCGATGACATTTCTTCCTACACCGGGCGTAACGCCAACACCCTGGTGCCGCCGGGCGCGAGCCGTTCGTACGTGCTGTACGCCGAGCGCGAAGGGGCGTTTGCCGTCAGCAGCCGTGGCGCGACATTCGGCGGGGAGGGCGCGGCCGGCAACACCGCCAATGGCCTGTTCGGCCAGGTCGTGGTGGTGCCGAAATCGGGACGCACCTATCGCAACACCCTCACCGAAGAAGAAATGCGTCTGGCCACCACCGGCCGTACACCGGCCGGTCACCCCATCGTCGATTACCAGGCCCGCTACCCGCAGCGCGAACCGTGGCTGCGTGAAGGCAAGGCCGGCACGCCGATCATCAGCATGGTCGACGGCAACGAAATCATCTCCAGCGAAAGCGACGCCATCGTCATGGGCAGCAATGCCGATGGCAGTTTCGCGCCCAGCACCTATCCGCTGGAATCGGTGGGCAAACGCAACCCGGCGATCCCCAATCGCCTCGAGCCGTTTCGCGATTTCGCCTCGCAGTTCCAGGACGAAACCGCCGCTACCCAGGCATTCCCCGCCTACTGGGCCGACCCGGTCATGGCCCATGTGCTGGAGCCGACCCGCGACTCGTTCATGATCAACTACGGTTCCGGCGGCATGGGCGCCGAAGTGGTCGCCAACCGCCTCGGCGTGGGGCCGATGCACGACTGCCTGTCGTGCGCCTACGAAGAATTCTTCCTCAGCTCGCACACCGTCGGTGACGTGGCGATGCTGGTGGACGTGCCGGCCAATACCGGGCTTGAGAACATCGCCCCTGGCCAGACGCCGAGCGCCGATCAGGTTGGCGTCAAGGCCACCATGGCCCTGTATCCGTCGGAGCCATCGAACGTCAACCACAGCTACATCGGTGACTTCGTCAAATTCCGCAACACCCACAACGGCCACGAACAGCACATCTTTCACCTGCACGGCCATCAGTGGCTGTTCAACCCCAACGACGACAACTCCGATTACGTCGATGCCCAAGGCATTGGTCCAGGCGCCGGCTATACCTACGAAATCGCCAACGGTGGCTCCGGCAACCGCAACCGGGTGGCCGGTGATGCGATCTATCACTGCCACTTCTACCCGCATTTCGCCCAGGGCATGTGGTCGATGTGGCGGGTGCACGATGTGTTCGAGGAAGGCACCCGGCTGGAAGTCTCGCAACAGGGCGCCGATGGTTATCACAGCGAACCTTACGCACTGCGCAGCGGTAAACCCGCCGCCGGTGCCCGCGCCTTGCCGGATGGCGAGATCATCGCCGGCACGCCGATTCCTGCCGTCGTGCCGCTGCCCGGCAAAGCCATGGCGCCGATGCCGGGCAAAGTGGTGGTGGTGCCGAAAATCGGTGAAACCCTGGTCGCCGGCCACGATGAGGACGATGAGGAAGAAGAGGGCGATGACGACGGCGAACACCACGGCGGCAACGGTGGTTCGCAAGCCATCGGTTCCCTGGCACTGGTCGATCGCAGCGAGGCCAACCGTAACGCCGACGGCAGCCTGAAAAACCCTGGCTATCCGTTCTGGATCGGCGGCATGGAAAGTTCGGTCGGCCAACGTCCGCCCACTCCACCGCTGGACATGCTCGACGCCGCCACCGCGCAATCGTTGAAAGCCAGCGGCAAAGCGCTGTGGGCCAACCTCGATCCGAATCAGTCCGGCGGCTGGGATGGCGGCTTGCAGCGTCACACCCTCGACGGGGTGGCGGCCGGAGGCGAGGCGCACACCGTGACCACCTCGCTGGACTTCTCCAAGGAAGTCACCCGCGCCAAACCGATTTACCTGCCCGAAGAGGGCACCGAAGTGGAACAGGCGGCGATGGCGTTCCACGCGAAAAAGGATCACCCAAGCTTTGCCTTGCTGCCCGGCAACCAGATTGTGGCCAAGGCCTTCCGCACCAACGGCGCCTTGCCGATTGCCGGCGCGCCGTACTACGAACCGTGCATGGACGACCGGCAAAAACGCCTGACCAGCAGCGCCGGCAGCGGTGAATTCGCCAGCGGCGATCGGCTGGACGGTATGTCCTTCGTCGGCGCCTCGACCTTCACCGCCGACCGGCCACGGATCTACAAGGCCGCCAACATCCAGTTCGACGCGGTCTACAACAAAGTCGGTTATCACTTCCCGCAAGCCCGGATTCTGGCGTTGTGGGAAGACGCCTGGCCGGTGATCACCAAGCAGCGTCCGCCAGAGCCGCTGGTGATGCGCATGAACACCTTCGACTGCGTGCAGTACCAGCAAACCAACCTGGTGCCCGCCACCTACGAGATGGATGACTATCAGGTGCGCACGCCGACCGACGTGATCGGCCAGCACATTCACTTGCCGAAGTGGGATCTGACGGCTGCCGACGGCTCCTCCAACGGCTGGAACTACGAGGACGGTGTGCTCTCCCCAGGCGCCGTTCAGGAACGCATTCACGCGATCCGCGAATTCAACCAGTGCGAGGGCACCGACCCGCGCGACGGCACCCAGGCGTGCCCGAAAGCCAAGGCGCATCCGTTCTTCGGCCAGTTCGGGCGCAGTGACTGGATGGGCGCACGCACGGCCATGCAACGCTGGTTCGTCGACCCGGTGGTCAACGCCAAGGGCGTGGATCGCGGGCTGGGCACCATCTTCACCCACGACCACCTCGGCCCATCGACTCACCAGCAGATCGGGCTGTATGCCACGGTGCTGGCGGAGCCGGCCGGTTCCACCTGGTTCCACGCCGAAACCGGGGAGCCTCTGTACAGCGGCGCGCGCCAGGACGGCGGGCCGACCTCTTGGCAGGCGGTGATCAACACCGGCGACCTCGACGGCGACGGCAAGAACGACAGCTTCCGTGAGTTCTTCCTCGAATACAGCGACTTCCAGCATGCCTATGAAGCCGGTGTGTACGTGGGCGCCGGCCCCAACGGTGTGCCCAATCCGCAAGCGTTCCCGGCCACCGCCGACAGCTTCCGCTACGCGATCAATCCGCCGGTGCGCAACAACGCCAGCACCCTGCTGGAAGGCGTGCTGGAAGTGCAGGGCGGTCAGGTGCCGGGTTGCCCGAGCCGGCCTTGCCCGCAAGCAATCTCCGTGGATGATCCGGGCATGTTCGTCGTCAACTATCGCAACGAGCCGCTAGCCCTGCGGGTCTACGACCCGAACAAGGTCGGCCCGGACGGCAAGCGCGGCATGCAGGCCGACGGCCTCGGCGGCGATCTGGCGTACGCCATGCAAAGCCGTACCGACCGGGCGATCCCGGCGATGAACCTGGCGCCGAACCTGGTCACGGCTGCCACCGGCCCGACTGGCGGCACCACCCTGTTCCCGCCGCACATCAACAAGGGCGGCAGCGAGCCGGGCGATCCGTTCACCCCGATGCTGCGTACCTACACTGGTGACAACGTACGCCTGCGGGTACATGCCGGCGGACACGAAGAAGAGCACAACGTCACCCTGCACGGCGTGAAATGGCTGCAGAGCGGTTCCGGTTTCGGCAACAGCTCCAACTCCGGCTGGCGCGCCTCGCAGATGATCGGCATCTCCGAACAGATGGGCTTCATCGCACCGGTGTCGATGCTGTCCAGCTCTGCGGCGACCACCGGTGACTATCTGTACTCGATGGACGCTTCGATCGAAGGCTACTGGAGCGGGATCTGGGGCGTGATGCGCAACTACACGGCCAAACGCAATGACCTGTTCGCCATCCCCAACAACCCGAGTCCGGCGGGCATGCGCAACACCGTGGCCTTCGAAGGCAGTTGCCCACGGATCAGCGCCAACCCCAACGGCATCGGCACCCGGCCGACGGTGCAGCGCAACTATGAAGTGGTCGCGGCGCTGGCCAACGACATCCTCGGCAACTCGCTGGGCCTGAGCATCGGCGATTCGGCCGGGCTCGGTCAGCATGTCGGCGGGCCGCTGAATCCGGCGGGCGGCACCCTGGTGCTGAACTCGCGCACGGTGAGCATCCCGCAGGTCACGGTGACCGATCCGGAGGACGGCGAGACCATCACCATCGGTGGCCAGAGCGGGCCGCTGCATGATCCGACGGCGATCCTGTATGTGCGCAAATCCGACCTCGATCCGGTCAGCGGCAAGCTCAAACCCGGCATTCCGGTCGAACCGCTGGTGCTGCGCGCAGCGGCCGGGGACTGCATCAATATCACCCTGGAAAACCGGCTGCCGAGCGTGATGCCCGACCTGACTCAGACTGCCGTGATGCAGGGCATCGTCAAACGTGATCGCAACAGCGGCCTGGGCTCGACCACTTTCAGCAACAACCTGATGCGGCCGTCCAGCCATGTGGGTCTGCACGCGCAACTGCTGGCCTATGACATCACCAAGTCCGACGGTGCCAACGTCGGCGCCAACCCGGTCCAGACCGTGCCACCACGGTTGGGCAGCAGCGGCGCCTATCCGACCCGTACCTATCAGTACTACGCCGGGCACCTGGAGCGTGAAGGCAAACCGGTCACGCAACTGGGGCGCAGTGTCGACAACATCAACGCCACTGCCGTGGAGTTCGGTGGCCTGAACTTCACCCCGGCGGATGTGATCAAGCAACCGCAAAAAGGCCTGGGTGGTGCGATGAGCATCCTGCCGATCGGCGCGACCTGGGTCGACGATGCGCGCAAGGTCAACGCCACGGTCACCGCTCCGGGGCAGACGACTTACCGCGACTTCGCGATGGTCTGGCACAAGGCGCTGAACACTCGCTGGGCCAATGGCCGGCCGGTCGAAGGCATCGCTGCCGAGGGCTTCGGCGTGCCGACCGATCCGCAGGACAACTCGAGCATGGCCATCAACTACAAGACCGAACCTTTGTGGTATCGCTTCGGCCTCGCCCCGGATGCGCCGTTCGGCCATGCCGATGGCGCGGGTTACGGCGACATGACCAACGCGCACATGGCCTACAGCAATGCGCTGGTGGGCGGCGATCCTCAGACGCCGGTGCTGTACGCCAAACCGGGTCAGCCGTTGCGTACGCACATCCTGATGCCGAGCGGCGGCAGTCGCGGCACGACGTTCCAGCTCGACGGACACGTCTGGTCGCTCAACCCGTTCCAGGCCGAGAAGAGCGACACCGGCGGCTACCCGATGGGCACGCCGGGCGTGGGTTCGGTGCGCTTCGGCTACAACCCGATGTCGATGTACATCGGCGCTCACGAAAGCATCCTGCCGGCGGCGCACTTCAGCTTCATGATCCCGAGCGCCGGGGGCAGCAACGCGATACCGGGGGACTACCTGTTCCGCGATTACGGCGCCTATGGCAACACCTCGGGGCTGTGGGGATTGCTGCGGGTGACCAATGAGCCGGAGCCGGCGCCGCCTGCTCAGTAAGTGCCAATGCGCGACCTGTGGGAACCGGTGAACCCGCTCCCACAGGTGGGGACAGGATTTGTAGGGGAGAGCGACATGAACAGGATCATCAACATCATCGGCGTCTGCCTGCTGGCGATGGCCGGCGCGCTGCTCACGCTGAGCGAGATTGCCCTGGCGCAAACCGGCGCAGGCCAGGTGCTGACCCGCGACGGCGTGTCGATCGCCTTCGATCTGAAGCCGCTGGCCAGCGACGGCCAGCTGCGTGAGGGCGAGTTTGCCGACGTGCAGTTTCGCGTCACCGACGGTGCGTCCGGCCAGCCGTTGTCCGGTGTGGCGCCGGGGGCGTGGATTGATCCGCAAGTCCTTGCCGCTGACCAGGCCCAGGGCCGTGACCAGAGCTGCAAGTCGCGGGTCGGCACGTTCCTCAAGTCCAATATCGGCGCGCGGCCGCTGCTCGACCTCAACAGCTATTTCCTGCTGGTGATGAACCGCGATGCCAGCGTTTCGGTGGTGGATCCGTCAGTCTCGGTCGGCGGTATCACCAGCACTTTGGCGCGGATCGAACTCAAGCAATCGCCGATGGACTGGGTCACGCCCAAGGACAACAAAAAGGTCTTCGTGTCGATGCCGACGGCGGGGGAAGTGGCGGTGATCGACAGCGAGCAATTCAAGGTCATCGACTCGGTGGCCGCCGGCAGCCAACCGGTGCGGGTTGCGCTGCAACCGGACGAGCGTCTGCTGTGGGTCGGCAACAACGCGAGCAAGGCTGAAGAGTCCGGGGTCACGGTGATCGACACCCAGAGCCTCAAACCGCTGAAACACCTGGCGACCGGTCGCGGCCACCACGAAATCAGTTTCAGCAAGGACAGCCGTTTCGCCTTCGTCAGCAACCGCGACGACGGCACCCTCAGCGTTATCGACATTGCCAGCCTGAGCCTGCTGCAACAGGTCAAGACCGGTGCCAGCCCGTTGTCGGTGGCGTATTCGCCGCTGTCCGGCGCGGTGTACGTGGCCGATGGCAAGGACGGCACCGTCACGGTGATCGACAGCAATAGCCGCGCCGTCCGCCGGGTGATCAAGCTGCAACAGGGCCTCGGCCCGATGGGCTTCAGCGCCGACGGCCGTTTTGGCGTGGTGCTGAACACGGTGGAGAATCGTGCCACGGTGATCGACGCGGCCAACGATTCGGCGATCCATGATCTGGAAGTCTCGGCCGAACCCTATCAAGTGGTGTTCACCCAGGCCTATGCCTACGTGCGCGGACTGGCCTCGCCGAAAGTCACCATGATCAACCTGTCTTCGCTCGGCGAAGGGCGTCAGCCGATTACCCAGGGTTTCGAAGCCGGGCCGCAGCCGCCACGGCTGGCCGGGGATCTGCCGCTGGCATCGAGCCTCGCGGTATCGCGCGATGACAACGCGGTGTTCGTGGTCAACCCGGTGGACAACACCACCTATTTCTACGCCGAAGGCATGAATGCGCCGATGTCCGGTTACCCCAATCGGGGGCAAATCGCCCGCGCCGCGCTGGTGATCGACCGCAGCCTGCGCGAAGTCTCGCCGGGGCTCTATAGCGCCCGGGTGAAACTGCCGGCGGCGGGGCGCTTCGACGTGGCGTTCCTGCTCAACCAGCCGAACATCATTCATTGCTTCACCGCGCAAGTGGCGTCCGACGGCGCGCCGGAAAAACACCTGGGCGCGGCGAAAGTCGAGTTCCTGCTGGACAAGACCGCCGTGGCCCTCAACGACCCGTACGTGGTGCGCTTTCGCATCGTCCAGGGCAAACAGAAAATCCAGCGCAGCGGCGTGACCGACGTGCAGTTGCGCTACTTCCTCGCCCCGACTTCCCGGCCCCGTGAAGTGGCCGCACGGGAAGTCGCCGACGGCGTGTACGAAGCGCCGGTGACCCTCGACCGCAGCGGCGCCTGGTACCTGCACGTGCGCGCGGCATCGCTGGGCGCCGGTTTCGACGACAAGACCTTTGCCAGTGTCCGGGCGCTGCCCGGCCAGACTCAGTGACGAGGAAACGACCATGAACCGATTTGCATCCCGTGGCCTGCTGACCCTGTGCCTGTTGGCCGTCGGTATCCAGCAGGCCAGCGCCCACTCGGCGGACGAGCATGCCGGCCACACCGCACCGGCCGCCAACAGCCAGGAACACGCCCAGGTCAAGTTCGCCGACGTGCCGCTGCTCGACCAGAACGGCAAGACCGTGCACCTTGAGCAGGATCTGGTGCACAACAAAATCGTGGTCATGAGTTTCATCTACACCAGTTGCACGACGGTGTGCCCGGTGGTCTCGTCGATCATGGGCAAGGTGCAGAAACAGCTCGGTGCCCGGGTCGGCGCGGAAGTGCAACTGGTGTCGATCAGCATCGACCCGCAGCGCGACGACCCGAAACGTCTGCAGGATTACGCCCGCACCTTCCAGAAAGGCCCGGGCTGGAGCTGGCTCACCGGTTCGCCGCAATCGATCAGCGCAACCCTCAAGGGCCTCGGCAGTTTCAGCGGCGACTTCAAGAATCATCAGCCGCTGATCCTCGTCGGTGACGGCAACAGTCGCCACTGGACGCGCTATTACGGCTTCACCGACCCGGCATTGCTGGCCAGGGAAGTCGAGAAACTCAGCGGCCTGCGCACCCACGCCAAACACACCGCGATTGCCATGGAGCAACAACCATGAGAACCCTGGACTGGATCACCCTGACGGTGTGTTTCTGGATTTTCAGCGCCATGGCCCTGGCTCACGAAGGCCACGAGCAACCGGCACCGGCACCAGCAACGACAACGACCAGCGCTGCGCCCGCACCGGCCAAAGGCACCCACGACGCGAAAACCTGGTTCACCGACACCCCGTTGCTCGACCAGCACGGCGACGTCCAGCGTTTCTACAGCGATGCGCTGCACAACCGCGTGGTGCTGCTCAACGTGATCTTCACCAGTTGCAATGACGCCTGCCCGCTGATCACCCGCAAGCTCAAGGAAGTCCGCGAGCTGCTGGGCGACAAGGCCGACGGCATCACCTTCATTTCCCTTACCAGTGATCCGCTGCGCGACACGCCGGCGGTGCTCAAGGCTTACACCTTGAAGCAGGGCGCCGATGACCCTCACTGGCTTTTCCTCACCGGCGACAAGGCGCAGATGGAGCTGGTGCTGGGCCGCATCGGCCAGATCGTGCCGACGCCCGAACAGCACTCGACCCAGTTGATCGTCGGCGATGTGGCCAACAAACGCTGGAGCAAAATCCGTCCCGACGCCCCGGCCGCCGCCATTGCCCAGCGCTTGCAGCTGCTGACAATGCCCGTGGCCGGCCGCTGAGTCCGCGCCATGAACCTCGGCCGCGTCCTCGCCCTGATCCTGCTCGCTGGCGTCAGCCTCGGCGTGGCCGCGTTGCCGCTGACCGATGAAGAAAGCGCCGGCAAGCGCCTGTACCGCGAAGGCCTGTCCGCCAGCGGCGAGCCGATCATGGCGCGGGTCGGCGCGGCGGATGTGTTGCTGCCGGCCACCAGCCTGCCGTGTGCCAACTGCCACGGTGCCGACGGCCTCGGCCGGCCCGAGGGAGGGGTGCGTCCGCCGGAACTCAACTGGTCGCGGCTGACCAGCATTCATGGCCAGCAACAGATCAACGGCCGCAACTACCCGGCCTACACCGACAGCAGTCTGGCGCGGGTGATCCAGCAGGGTCGCGACCCCGGCAACAATCGCCTCGACCCGAGCATGCCGCGCTTCCTGCTGTCGATGAAGGATCAGCGCAACCTCACCGCGTACCTCAAGCGTCTGGCCGATGACCGCGATCCGGGGCTCGATGACCAGACCTTGCACTTGGGCACCTTGCTGCCCAGCCAGGGGCCGCTGGCCGAGGAGGGGGCCACCATCGCGGCGGTGCTCAACGGCAGTGTGGCGCGGATCAATCAGGCCGGTGGCATTCACGGCCGGCAGTTGCGCCTGACCGTGGCCGATCCCGGCCCGGATCGCGCCAGCGCCGAACAGGCCCTGCAACGGCTGATCGAGGAAGAGCAAGTTTTCGCCCTGATCGCGCCGTTGGCCCCGGCGCTGGACAGCGAACTGGCGCCGCGCCTTGAGCAGTCCGGCGTGCCGCTGATCGGGGCCCTGTCGTTGCTCGGCCCGGTGCAGGCCAGCCCGCAGATTTTCGAACCGCTGCCGGGGCTGCGCGAGCAACTGATAGCGCTGGCTGATTACGCCACCGCCAGTTTGCGAGTGCTGCAAGGGCCGACGCTGATTGCCTATCCCGATGACCCGGCCCAGGTGCTGGCGGCGCAGACCCTTGGCCGCTATCTGCAGGAACACGGCTGGGAAAAAGTCCATCTGCAGGCCTACGACCCGGCGGCGGACAGCTTGCCGCTGGGCTCGCGCTCAGTGTTCTACCTCGGTAGCGGCGGAGGTTTCAGTCGGCTGGCGGCCGGATTGCAGAATGCCGGGCAGGTACCGTACCTGTTTGCTGCGTCGAGCCAGGTGGCGGGGGATTTGTTGCAGGTGCCGGAGGGTTTTTCCCGGCGGGTGTTTCTGGCGTATCCGTTCGTGCCCAGCGACTGGACCCAGGCCGGGCGCATGGCCCTGACGCTGTTGCGCGAGCATCAAGGCCTCGGCGCCCAGCATGCGGTGCTGCAAGTCGGCGCCTACGCCTCGATGCTGTTGTTCAGCGAAGGCATGAAGCAGGCCGGCCGCGACGCCAGCCGCGAAAAACTGGTGGCGGCGCTCGAAGGCCTGCATGACTTCGACACCGGCCTGACCCCGCGCCTGAGCTTCGGCCCCGGCCGACGATTGGGCCTGAGCGGGGCGCACGTGGTCACCGTTGACTTGCCCGACCAGCGTTTTTATCTGGTCGCTCCCTACAAACCGATTCTTGCCACGCCCTGACCGGAGGCCCTGATCATGAAGCTCAAAACCCTGTGTTGGCTGCTGACAGGCTGGTTGTCGGTGGGAATGGCGAACAATGAACCGGTGGCCGCCCGGGTCAACGGCGAGGCGATTTCCGAGTTTCGCCTGGAACGCTTTTTCGCCGAGTACCTGGAAGATCAGGGGCGTGCCGTGGCGAGCATCCGCAACCCCAAGGCCTATAAACAACTGCGTCAGGCCGCGCTGGACACGCTGATCGACAAGGAACTGCTCTGGCAGGAATCGCGCAAGCGCGGGGTGAAGATCGATGAGCAAGCCGTGCGCGAACAGGTCGAACAGACCCGCACCGCCATTGGCGGCACCGAGAAATTCCTCCAGCGTTTGCAGGACGCCGGTTTCGACGAAGCCTCGTTCACCGAGTACACCCATCGTGAGCTGGCGGCGCAGCGGATGTTTGCCGAGCTGACCCAAGTCCAGGCCCCGGACGAGCAAACGGTGCGGGCGTTTTTTGCAGAACACCGCGCTGAAATGGGCTCGCCGGAGCAGGTGCAGGCCCGGCACATTCTGATCAAGGTTGCTGGCGATGCCGATGCCGCCACGGTTGAAGCGGCACGACTACGCTTGATGCAGATGCATGCCGCTATCGCAGGGGGGCAAACCTTTGCTAGCGTCGCGCAATCGGGATCGGAAGATGTCACCGCCAGCCAGGGCGGGGACCTGGGGTATTTCGCCCGTGGGCAGATGGTGCCGGCCTTCGAAACGGCAGCGTTTGCCCTCAAGCCTGGTGAAGTCAGCGAAGCGGTGCGCACACCGTTCGGCTGGCATTTGATCTTTGTCGAGAACCACAAGGAGGCGGCCGATGTCCCAGAGGAGCAAGGGCTGGAAACAGTCAGGGCGTACCTCGCCCGACAGCAACAGACCCAGGCTCGTCGTCAGGTGCTCGCGCAGTTACGGGCAGAGAACAGGATCGAACGAATTGACGACGACTGAAGGTTCCCCCCCAATAGTGGGGAATGGCTTCGATGCCCATTCAGGTGCTTCCCCGTTTCTGGGGAACGGGGTACCGGGACGAGCGGGCATTTCCATTCAATTCAAGGACATGAAGACAAAAAATTACCGGCATTCAGCCTGGCATGAAGTGTGCGTTACCTCTTGTGAGGCGCACTCCAGCAGGTTCGGGTCATTGAATTTCAATTGCCGGCACTTGAGGTTTCAGGGAGTCCACCTTGGTTAACAAAGTACTGGTTGTCGAAGACGAACAGCTGCTTGCACAGAACCTTCAGGATTATCTGTCGGCGCAAGGGCTGGAAGTCCGGATTGCACATGACGGCGCAGAGGGAATCGGCCTGGCCGAGACTTTCGCCCCCGACGTGCTGGTGTTCGATTACCGCTTGCCCGATATGGAAGGGTTCGAGGTGCTCGACGCGGTCCGCCAGAACAGGACGTGTCATTTCGTGCTGATAACGGGTCACCCGACCGCTGAAGTCTGTGAGCGGGCGCGGCAACTGGGAGTCAGTCACATCCTGTTCAAACCGTTTCCCTTGGCGGAACTGGCCCGAGCTGTCTGCGACCTTCTGGGGATCCAGCGCGAAGCGAAACCCGGTGCGAGCCCATCCGAAGGCTTTGTCGAACGACGCCAGAGCAGGACCGAGAGCTTCCCGTTGCAGTTGTACGATGGCAGTTGGGTGCTGGCGGACCGCCGACGAAACCGGTCGGAGGTCATGGCACCGGACGACGATCAAATGCTCACCGGGGAGTAATGGCGCGATAGACGTTCCGGCACTCGCCGAATTCGCCTCCCGCGCCGTCAGGGCCTCAAGCCCCGGGTGTTGGAGAGCAAGCCATGGATCGTCTGTCCGTTGTCGTCGAACCGCTGTCGGTCAATCCTCCGCTGGAGGCCCAGACCCCGCCACGCTTTTCCAGTGAGCAACTGGCCCAGGCCCGGGCACGGGCCAGCACTTCCGGGGAACGGGTGCTCGATGCACTGGCCGTGCTCTGCGAACTGGCGCCGATGCCGTTCATTGCCAGCCTCGGCGCCACCCTGCATTACCCGGTGCTCGACACCGACACGCTGTTTCTGGCGACCCCGGTGTTCGACCGGGTCACCCTCGCGCAATGCCTCAAACGTGAATTCATCCTGCTGCGCCACAACGACGAAGTCATCGGCGTGTTCGCCGACCCCTTCGACACCTCGCGTCTGGCCTGGATCGACGAATGCCTGCACGGCGCGCCGCTGTACCTGGTGCATGCCGACGACCTCAAGGCCTATCTGGCCCGCCACGAAGAAAGCTTCCACGCCGTCGAATCGCTCAACGCCCAGGCCGACGCCGGCAGCGAGACCGACACCCTGCAAAGCCTGTCGCTGACCAGCATCAGCGAAGACTCGAGCGTGGTGGTGAAACTGGTCAACTCGACCCTGTACGACGCGCTGAAAATGCACGCCAGCGACATCCACCTCGGCACCACCGGCCAGGGGCTGGTGATCAAGTACCGGATCGACGGCGTGCTGAACAACATCGGCAAGATCCAGGGCAGCGAGTTCGCCGAGCAGGTGATCTCGCGGGTCAAGGTCATGGCCGAACTGGACATCGGCGAAAAACGCGTGCCTCAGGACGGTCGCTTCAAGATCGGTATCAGCGGCCGGCAGATCGACTTCCGGGTGTCGATCATGCCGAGCATCTTCGGCGAAGACGCGGTGCTGCGGGTGCTGGACAAACAGGACCTGGCCGACAAGGTCTGCGGCGTGCAACTGCAAGCGCTGGGCTTTGAAGACGAAACCCTGCGCCAACTGCGCCGCCTGGCTGCCGAACCCTACGGCATGGTGCTGGTGACCGGCCCCACCGGCAGCGGCAAGACCACCACGCTGTACGCGATGATCACCGAGATCAACCACGGCGTGGACAAGATCATCACCATCGAAGACCCGGTGGAATATCAGCTGCCGGGCGTGCTGCAAATTCCGGTCAACGAGAAAAAAGGCCTGACCTTCGCCCGTGGCCTGCGCTCGATCCTGCGTCACGACCCGGACAAGATCATGGTCGGCGAGATCCGCGACCCGGACACCGCGCAGATCGCCGTGCAATCGGCGCTCACCGGTCACCTCGTATTCACCACCATCCACGCCAACAACGTGTTCGACGTGATCGGTCGTTTTACCCAAATGGAAATCGACCCCTACAGCCTGGTCTCGGCGCTCAACGCGATTCTTGCCCAACGTCTGATCCGGCTGGTGTGCAGCAGTTGCAGCACGCCGGTCAACCCGAGCGATGAAGAGCTGCGCGCTTCGGGCCTCGACCCACAGAAAGTCGATCACTACCACTTCGTCCACGGCAAGGGCTGCGGTCACTGCCGGGGCAGCGGCTATCGCGGCCGCACGGCGATTGCCGAGCTGCTGCACCTGGACGACGAACTGCGCCAGATGATCGTCGAGCGCCAACCCATCACTCAGATCAAAGCCCTGGCCTGCGCCCGTGGTTTGCGCCTCTTGCGCGAATCGGCGCTGGAGCTGGTGGAGCACGGTCGGACCACGCTGGAGGAGATCAATCGTGTCACTTTTATCGCGTGATCAATTTATCGCCGTGCTCGGCGCCAGCGGTGTCGGCCTCGGCCAGCGCCGGGGCAGCGACACCCTGTGGCTGGGCAGCGTCGGCTACATCGACGAAGGCTTCCAGAGCTACGCGGTGGCGCTGGACACCCTCGACCGTCTGCTCGGCGAACACACCCGTGCCGGCGCCGAGCTGAGCGTGGTCATCTCCGGCCACTTCAGCCGTTTCTGCCTGGTGCCGTGGAGCGAGCAGATCAGCAGCCCTGACGAACTGCGCGGCTTCGCCCAACTGTGCTTCGAAGACCTGTTCGGCGCACCGACCCAACCGTGGAGCCTGGTGCTGTCGGCTGAGCCGGCAGGGTATGACCGCATCGCCAGTGCCTTGCCGCAGGATTTGCTGGAACGCCTGCGCACGCTGGTCACGGGTCGCGGTCTGCGCCTGCGCTCGGTGCAGCCGTACCTGATGACCGCGTTCAACCGTTTCGACAAAAGCCTCGACGCCGGTGACTTCCTGTTCATCGTCGCCGAGCCGCAACGCAGCGTGTTGCTGCTGGCAAGGGAAGGGCGCTGGTCGTCGGTGCGTTCGGTGGGCGGCAGCGACAGCGACGCGGCACTCAGCGCGCTGATCGGTCGCGAACGGCAACTGCAAGCCTCCACCAGCGAACGCGCCTTCAACGTTTATCTGCACGCTCCGGCGCGGCTCGATGCGCAACCGGAGGTGGCGGGGGTGCACCTGCGCACCCTCGAAGACAACTCGATGACCGTGCGTGACGCCTTGTACGTCATGTCCCGGGCGGTGGCCTGACATGCGCGCCTTGAACCTCGACTTCCAGCCTCGTCCGCGTTCCGGCCCGTTGGGCTGGAGCCTGCTCGGCGGCGGTGTATTGCTCGCGCTGGTGTGCTTCGGCGTGCAGCAGCACCTCGGCGATCAGGCCGAACAACAGCAGGGTCACTTGCAACACACCCAGCGCCAGCTCACCGGCGACAGCGGCAGCAAGACAACGCTGAGCCCGGCGGAAACCCGCGAGCAGGCGCAGAACCTTGCTGAAATGCGCAAGGTCTCGCAGCAACTGCGCCGCCCCTGGGAACGCCTGTTCGCCATGCTCGAAGCCATGCCGCGCGACGACATTGCCTTGCTGACCCTGACCCCGGATGCGCGCAAGGGCCAGGTGCGGATCAGCGCCGAAGCACGGGATCTGCAAGCGATGCTGGATTTCCACAAACGGCTGGAGGCCAGTGACGAGCTGTCCGACGTGTCGCTGCTGAGCCACGAAATCGTCGTCAAATCGCCGGAGCAACCGGTGCAATTCAACCTGTCGGCGACCTGGGAGATAGGCGATGCGAATCCCTAGACTGATCGTTCACGAATACCTGCAAGGCCTCGGCGTTCCGGGACTGGCCGGTCTGGCGCTGCTGCTGGTCACGGTTGCCTGGGCACTCGGCGGTTTGCTGCCGGGCTGGCAATCGCTGCAACAGCTCAGCCAGCAAACCCGGGAAGCCACCGAATACCTGGCCAAGGTCGAGGACGGCAGCATCGCGCCGCCGGTGGTGCCGCAACGTCAGCTGGATGATTTTCGCAACAAGCTGCCGGCCCAGCCGCAAGCCACTGTCGCCATCGACCGCATCTACGCCCTGGCCGCGCAGGAACACATCACTTTGGCGCGCGGCGAATACGCTCTCGGCGTCGATCCCAAGACCCATCTGGCGCGCTACCAGATCCTGTTGCCGGTGCGCGGCAGCTATCCGCAGCTGCGCCGTTTCCTGCACGCCTTGCTCGGCCAGTTGCCGGCGGTGGTGGTGGAAGACGTCGAGTTTCAACGCAAGAAGATTGCCGACACCGACCTCAGCGGCCGGATCCGTATGACCCTCTACCTGTCGAGGTCGTGATGGACAGCAAACGCATAACCGGCTGGGTGGTGTTCTTCGGCGTGGCGGCGGCGCTGGCCTGGTTGCCGGAATATTTCTTGCCGAGCGACGAAGCGGATTCGACCGAAGTCGCCGTGGCCAGCCCGGCCAAAGCCAGCGCCCGTGGCGCCTTGCCCGCCAGCAGCGCCAAGGCGAATGCGGCGCCGATCAAGGACCTGAGCCCGGCCGGCGACCTGTTTGCGAGCAAATCCTGGAAGGCCGCGCCGACCCTGGCGACGGTCACCGAACAAGCGATCAACCCGACCCCGGTGGTGCAAGCCCCGAGCCTGCCACCGGTGCCGTTTCAGTTCGTCGGCAGGCTGCATGACCGCAGCGACCTGCAGGTGTTCTTGCAGGACGGCGAGAAAATCTACGTCGTGCGCAGCGGGGATGTGATCGACGACACCTGGAAGATTGCGGCGATTTCCGATGTGGAACTGAGCCTGGTCTACCTGCCTTTGCATTTGTCGCAGACCTTGTCTGTGGGGAGTACGCAATGAACAGATCCCGTTTGCTGATGAGCCTCGGCCTGTGTGCCGGGCTGGCCGCGTGCAGTTCCGCGCAGGTCGCCAACCAGGAGGCTTCCGACCTGATCGAGCAGGGCCAGTACGAGGCGGGCCTGGCCCGGATCGAGGAAGGCTTGCGGGAAAATCCGCGCGACACCGAGCTGCACCTGCTGCTCAACAGCGGCCGGGCCAAAGCCATCACCGCGCTGCTGACCTCCGGCGACACCGACCGCGCCCGCCGCGATTTCGCCTCGGCCCGCACCGCCTACAGCCGGGTGCTGACCATCGAGCCGAACAACCGCCGCGCCCAGGATGCCCTGCGCCAGCTCGACTACCTGCGCAGCATGGACGAGAAACTTGAGCTGGCCCGTGGCGACCTGCGCCGGGGCGACATCTACGGCGCCGACCGCCAAGTCAAACAGATCCTCGAACTCGACCCGAAAAACGACGGCGCGCTGGAGCTGCAAGGCAACATCCGTCTGGTGCAGAGCCGCAACGTCATCCAGTACCCGCAACTGCGCACCCGGCTTGATCGCCCGGTGACCCTGGAGTTTCGCGACGCCAACCTCAAGACCATTTTCGAAGTGCTGTCGCAGGTCGCCGGCCTCAATTTCATCTTCGACAAGGACCTGCGCCCCGACATGAAAGCCACGATCTTCGTGCGTGACGTGCGCATCGAAGACGCCGTGCAACTGCTGCTGCAACAGAACCAGCTGCACCAGAAAGTGGTGAACGAAAACACCTTGCTGATCTTTCCGGACTCGCCGCAGAAGCTGAAGGATTACCAAGAACTGGTGATGCGCACCTTCTACCTGACCAGCATCGACGCCAACACCGCGCTGAACATGATCAAGACCATGCTCAAGACCCGTGACGTGTTCGTCGACGAACGCCTGAACACCCTGACCATGCGCGACACCGAAGACGCCGTGCGCATGGCCGAAAAACTCCTGCAATCGCAAGACCAGTCCAACCCCGAAGTGGTGCTGGAAGTGGAAGTGATGGAAGTCGCCACCCAGCGCATTCTCGACCTCGGTCTGCAATGGCCGAACACCTTCGGTGTGGTCAACAGCGACGGTTCGGCGGTGAGCATTCTTGATCAGCTCAAAGGCATCAACTCCAGCCGCATCTCAATCGCGCCTTCGCCGCAAGCCAAGATCAATGCCCAGGACAACGACATCAACACCCTGGCCAGCCCGGTGATCCGCGTCAGCAACCGCGAACAGGCGCGCATCCACATCGGTCAGCGGGTGCCGATCATCAGCGCCACGTCGGTGCCGTCGACTCAGGGCCCGGTGATCACCGAAAGCGTCACCTACCTCGACGTCGGTCTGAAGCTCGAAGTGCAACCGACCGTGCACCTGAACAACGAAGTGGCGATCAAGATCGCTCTGGAAGTGAGTAACGCCACGCCGCTGGAACCGACCCGCCAGGGGACGATTCCGGTGCAGGTCGACACCCGCAACGCCCAGACTTCGCTGCGTCTGCATGACGGCGAAACCCAGATCCTTGCCGGCCTGATGCGCAACGACCACGGCGCCACCGGCAACAAGATTCCGGGCCTCGGCGACATCCCCGGTCTGGGCCGGCTGTTCGGCAGCAACAAGGACACCATCGGCAAATCGGAACTGGTGCTCTCGATCACCCCACGGATCGTGCGCAACCTGCCGTACCAAAGCCCGTCGGACATGGAATTCCCCACCGGCACCGAAACCAGCATGCACATCCAGGCGCCGGACCGTTCGCAGAATTACTCGATGCCGACGCCTGCCGCGCAGCCTCGTGCAGTCGGTGAAGCGGCCGTGGCCACCACCCGTGTAACCGTCGAGAAGCCTTGATCATGAACGCCTCCCAGCGCGGTTTTACCTTGATTGAAGTCGTGGTGACGCTGGCCCTGATCGGCCTGCTGGCCGGCATGGCCGCGCCGCTGACCGAGACCCTGGTACGGCGTGGCAAGGAGCAGGAACTGCGCACCGCGCTGTATCAGATTCGCGATGGCATCGACGCCTACAAGCGTGCCTTCGATGCCGGCTACATCGAGAAATCCCTGAACAGCAGCGGCTACCCGCCGAACCTGAAAGTGCTGGTCGAAGGCGTGCGCGACGTGCGCAGTGCCAAGGGGGCGAAGTTTTACTTTCTGCGCCGGATACCGCGGGATCCGCTGGTGCCGGCCAAACGTGACGACAACGGCGGTTGGGGCCTGCGGGCCTACAACAGTTCGGCCCAGAACCCGCGCGATGGCGAAGACGTGTTCGACGTCTACTCCCTCGCCCGGGGCCATGGCCTCAACGGCATCGCTTACCGCGAGTGGTGATTCTCATGCGCCGGGAAAAGGGGTTTACCTTGCTCGAGCTGATGGTGGTGATGGCGATCATCGCGACCCTGATGACCATCGCCTTGCCGCGCTACTTCAACAGCCTCGAGGCCTCCAAAGAGACCACGTTGCACCAGAGCCTGTCGGCCATGCGCGAGGCGCTGGATCACTACTACGGCGACACCGGGCGCTATCCCGATTCCATCGAGCAACTGGTGGAGATGCGTTACCTGCGCAACGCGCCGCTGGACCCGATCACCGAACGCAATGACCAATGGGTGCTGATCGCACCGCCGGACGGTGTGGCGGGCGGCGTCGCCGACATCAAGAGCGGAGCTACCGGGAGGGCGCGTGATGGCAGCCAGTATTCCGAGTGGTAAGCACGTGGAGCAGGGTGGGTTCACCTACCTGGGCGTGCTGTTCCTGATCGTGATCATGGGCATGGGCCTGGCCAGTGCCGGCGAGTTGTGGTCGACCGCGTCGCGCCGCGATCGCGAGAAACAACTGCTGTGGGTCGGCACCCAGTACGCCCAGGCGCTGCGCAGCTACTACCGCAGTTCGCCGGGCCTGGCGCAGTACCCGAAAGAACTGGCCGACCTGCTGCAGGACGAACGTTTTCCGGAAGCCCGCCACCATCTGCGCCAGCTCTATCCGGACCCGATCGGCGGCGGCGAATGGGTACTGCAACGGGGTTTCGACGGACGCATCACCGGCATCAACAGTGCCTCCACCGAGGTGCCGTTGAAGCAGGCGGACTTCCCGTCGCAGTGGTCGGATTTCGAAGGCATGCAGCGTTATTCGGACTGGCAGTTTGTGGCCGAGAAAGCCTTCCTCGACGGCACCGGCTCTGGCAACGGGGCCCCGGTCAAAGGCCAGTCGGCCCTGCCGCAGGCGTTGCAACCATGAGCCGCCACGTGTGGTGCGCGTTGATCCTCGCGGCCGTGGCGTCTTTCGCCAGCGCCAGCGAGGAAGACGAAATGATGGGCTTCATCGTCGACGACACGATCTCGCACATCGGCCACGACTTTTACTACTCGTTCAGCGAGCGCTTGCGCGACACCAGCCGCATGGATTTCAACTTGGTGGTGCGCGAGCGCCCCGACGCACGCTGGGGCAGCCTGGTGACCGTCGAGTATCAACAACGCCTGGTGTATCGGCGCTTCCTGCCGCCGAACACCGTGGAACTGAAGGACGAGGCCTACGAGGCCGCCGACTCGGTTCGACTGGAGGTCGTCCGGCGCAAGCTGGAAGCCTTGTTGCAGGACACCACCGACCTTGAGAAGGACGAACTATGAACACGACAACGTTCTCACGGCGCAGCGGATTCTGGATCTCGGGGTTGTTGATCGGGCTTGCCAGCGCCGCTGCCGTCCAGGCCACCGAACTGGTCTACACGCCGGTCAACCCGTCGTTCGGCGGCAACCCGCTCAACGGCACCTGGCTGCTCAACAACGCCCAGGCGCAAAACGACCACGACGATCCGGATCTCAAGAAGCGTTCGACGGTGGCCGGCACTTCGGCACTCGAGCGCTTCACCAGTCAATTGCAGTCGCGGTTGCTGGGGCAACTGCTGGACAACATCTCCACCGGCAACACGGGGAGCCTGTCCACCGACGCTTTTATCGTCAACGTCGTTGATGACTCGGGGGCACTGACGATTGAAGTGACCGACCGGGCGAGCGGCGAAGTTTCCGAAATTCAGGTGAACGGCCTCAACCCATGACGGGATGACGGTTCCGGGGAGCGATGGACATGAAAAAAATAATTGCGCTAGGGCTGATGTTGGCAGCATTACAAGGGTGCAGTCTGCGCGAGCCGATGCCGGCCGAGCAGGACACCGATACCCCGACCCTGACCCCCAGGGCCTCGACCTACTACGACTTGCTGAAAATGCCGCGACCCAAGGGCCGGCTGATGGCGGTGGTGTACGGCTTCCGTGACCAGACCGGGCAGTACAAACCGACGCCGGCCAGCTCCTTTTCCACCAGCGTCACCCAGGGCGCGGCGTCGATGTTGATGGACGCCATGCAGGCCAGCGGCTGGTTTGTGGTGCTTGAGCGTGAAGGGCTGCAGAACCTGCTGACTGAACGCAAGATCATTCGCGCGTCGCAGAAGAAGCCGAATACGCCGGTGAACATTCAGGGTGAGCTGCCACCGTTGCAGGCGGCGAACATGATGCTCGAGGGCGGGATCATCGCTTACGACACCAACGTGCGCAGCGGTGGGGAAGGGGCGCGGTATCTGGGGATTGATCTGTCCCGTGAGTATCGGGTGGATCAGGTGACGGTGAATTTGCGTGCGGTGGATGTGCGTAGTGGGCAGGTGCTGGCGAATGTGATGACCAGCAAGACGATTTATTCGGTGGCGCGCAGTGCGGGGATTTTCAAGTTTATCGAGTTCAAGAAGTTGCTTGAGGCTGAGGTCGGGTATACGACCAATGAGCCGGCGCAGTTGTGTGTGCTTTCGGCGATTGAGGCGGCGGTGGGGCATATGGTGGCGCAGGGGATTGAGCGGCGGTTGTGGCAGGTGGCGGGGGATGCTTCTACGCCTTCGCAGGATGATGTTTTGAATCGGTACCTGACTCAGAACAAGATTGATCCGGATGCCGAGTGAACGTGGCGGCCTTCGGGCCGACCAGGTTCTTGTTGGGTTGGGTGAATATCCGTTTCTTCGGGTGTTGCCGCTGGCGGTTCCGCTCTTACAGCGGCTCACTTTTTCAAACGCCAAAAAGTAAGCAAAAGGCTTGGCCCCGGCGTTCGGCCCCTCGCTGGGGCTCGGGGTTCCTTCGCTCCGGGATTCATCCGGGGGCATCGCCTCCGGTTTGCTTCGCTGCACCTCCTCTCGATGTGTTTGGCTTCGCCAAACGGTCGCTGCGCTCCCACCCCCGGATAAATCCCTCCACTCAGCCTTCCGAAGGGGCCGGCACGTCAAAAGCTTTACTCGAGCTAACGCTCATCGTGTTGAGTGGTGAGAAGCGGAAAGCGGAAAGCGGAAAGCGGAAAGCGGAAAGCGGAAAGCGGAAAGCAGAAAGCAGAAAGCAGAAAGCAGAAAGCAGAAAGCAGAAAGCGGACTGCTTTTGCTTTGATCGTTCCCACGCTCCGCGTGGGAATGCAGCCCGGGACGCTCCGCGTTCCATTCTCGAATGTTTAAAAGTTGTGTCTGTTTCAGCGATCCTTCCCACAAGGTTTTCAGGTTGTCCGTCGGAAGCGCGGGCTCTAGCCTGTTTCGGTCGCTGCCAATTCAGTGATCGGGCATGGAAACCCGCGTAACAACAGAGCGCACAAGCGCCATTCATAACGTATCCTGCGCACCCTCATGGTGTGCACTTTGTTATGGCGGCTGTGCGTAGGAGACCTCGTGTCTGCCGGGTTGCTCTGTCCCGGGTTTCCAGCCTGCGTACAGCTGCCACCTATTCGCTTGGAAACCGAATAGGGCCAGCTATAACCGTCATACAGGGTAAAAAATCATGAAGAAACCAACACCCAACCCACCCGAAACCCAAGCCAACCCCGAGACCGACCCAACCTCCCCATACACCTCCGCCCACTCCAGAAAACTCCACGAAGCCGCCGAACGCGCCCTCGATCATTACCTCTGCCCCGGCGCCCACATCATGGGCAGCGTCAACGAACCCGCCCCGATGTACCTCGCCAACCCGGCCTACAACACCGAATCCCTGCTCGCCAACGCCAGCGAATCCCTGGGCTCGGCCAGCGAAATGCTCAACAACTTCGCCGCCACCCTCGACCCCGCCCACCGCAAGACCGCCCTGGGCATCGCGCAGATTCTCATGTTGGGTGAACTGGCCGTAAATCAGGCCTTGGATCACGTCGAGCTGAAGGACTGATCCAGCACATCCCCAATAAAAAAACGCGACCCAGCAATGGGTCGCGTTTTTCACATTCAAACCGGAGTCACCATGGATCCCCTGATCTCCACAATCGTTTCAGACTTCGAAAGCGAAGAGCAGGCCGCCAGCTACGACCGGTGGTTCCGTGCCGAAGTCCAAGCGTCAATCGATGACCCGCGTCCAAGTATTCCGCATGAGCAAGTGATGGCTGAAATACAGGTATTGATGGAAGAGGCTCAACGCAGGTACGAGGCACTTGAGGCGTCGAACAAGGACTGCACCGCAGCACCAGATTGATCGTTCCAACGCTCTGCGTGGGAATGCAGCCCCTGACGCTCCGCGTCAAATTCGCGAGCTGGAACGCGGTGCGTCCCTTGAGGCATTTCCCGAGTCGGTTCGACGTGGGAACGATCAACGACTCAAGTACCAGCGAAAAAAACGCCCCCAAAAGGGAGCGCATTTTTTGCTTCAGTGGAGTCATTCATTCTGTGGCCGAGCGCCACATCACGGATATTCCTGACGTGCGTGCACAACGCCCAGAATATTTATCCGGCCCACCGCTTGGTAAATGAGCAGGTAGTTGGGATGTACGACCATCTCGCGAGTGCCGGGAGTTCGCCCCACTCGATAGAGGTGTGGATGTTTGGTAAGGGTAACCGTGGCGGCTTCGATAGCGTTTGAGAGCTTGTTAGCCGCTTTGAAATTACGGTCACTGATGTAGTCAAGAATGTGCAGGAGTTCAGCCCGAGCTTCGGGTTGCCACTCAACCTGCATCGTATTTTTTACGCTTTGCTTCCATCAGGGCATGCATTTCGGCCATCACCTGATCATTAGGAATGCTCGGACGTGGGTCATCCATGGAAGCTTGTATTTTGGCGATCAACCAACGGTCATAACTCGCAGCCTGCTCCTCAGGACCAAGATCCGAAACAACCGGGCACAGTGGGTCGATCAAAGACGGGTCAATCATGGAACCTCCGGGTTGGGTGCCTGGAAGTCTATTCGGTAACGGTATCGCTGTCGTCGCTGTCTGGATGAATTGCATGTAGGCCAAGCTCCATGGGGATCAAGTTGTCCCGGCAAATCCTAGAGCCTGCACTTCCGACGGCCAACCGCCAGAATTCGTCAGAAAACTCCTCGAATTTCTGAAAACGTTCCGTTTTCCGTAGGACGCCACTCAAGCGTCAGCGCAAAAAAACCGCGACCCTCAACAGGTCGCGGTTTTCCAACACCCAACCCTTACTGCTGCAAAACCGTAGCCTGGTTAGCCGACCCAAACTGCTGAATGGTCGCGGTCTGCGTCATCCCGCTCTGATCCACATTGGCAATGTTCCCGGTGCCGCCCTGGGTTACATACGCCACGTTCATGGTGTCCGCCTGTTTCACGGTGATCATGTTGTCGCTGCCATACAGCTGCGCGGTGTAGGCCTGGTTGCCGGTGCCGGACTGGTCGAATTCGGCGCTGTTGCCCGAGCCGTTCGACGAGCCCTGAACCAGGTTGGTGGTGCCGCGCTGGTCGGCGATGAGGATGTTGTCGCTGCCGTTCTGATCGAAGTACAGCTCGTTGTAGGAATCAGCCTGGCTGACCGTGGTCTTGTTGCCGGTGCCGGTCTGGTGGGTGGTCATGATCTGGCCGATGCCGTCCTGTTTGAAGCTGGCGATGTTGCCGTTGCCGGCCTGGGTGACGGTGGCGCGCTGGCTGCTGCCGAACTGGCCGCCATGTTGCGGGCCTTTCCAGTTGCTGGCGTAGACCTTGTTGTCGTTACCCACCGAGGTGGCGTTGAGGGTGTGGCTGTCGCCGTTCTGGTAGGTGAAGTGCACGTTGCCGTTGCCGACCTGATAGAGCGCCAGGGTCGAGTTGACCGATTCGAACTGGTCGGCATAGATGGCGTTGGTGTTGCCGATCTGAGTGACGGCGGCGGTGTTGTTTTCGCCGAAGCTTTGGTCGACCACGGTTTCGTTGCTGTCGCCGTACTGGTTGACGGTGGCCTGGCTGGCCAGTTGCGAGTCTTGCCAGATTTCGGTGCCGTTGAGGTTGCCGAACTGGTTGATGGTGATGTTGCCGCCGGTGCCGTTGCGCTGGTCGCCGTAGGCGTAGTTGCCTTCGCCGGCCTGGTTGATGCCGATCTGGCCGCCGTTGTGCAGCACTTGTTCGGCGGTGCCGTAGTTGGCGGTGCCGTACTGGGTGATCACCGAGCTGTTGCCGGCGCCTTCGTAAAGTTGCTCGATGTTGGCTTCGTTGCTGTCGCCGAACTGGAAGGTCTTGCCTTCGCTGCCGTTCTGCGAGTCCTGGTAGACGAACGAGAAGTTGCCGGTGCCTTGCTGTTGTTGCAGGGCCTGGTTGCCGGCGCCGAAACCGAGGGACTGGCTGGCGTGGGCGGTGTTGAAGGCACCGGTCTGTTGTTGGGTGATGGTGCTGTTGTCTTCGAAAAGCTGTTCGGCGTAACCGGCGTTGTAGTCGCCGACCGCGTCCTGGGTAATGACGCTGGTGGCGGTGTCCTGCACGGCGGCGGCGTTGTTACCCTGGCCCAGTTGGGTCTGGGTCGCGGTGCTGAACGGGGCCTGGGTCTGCTTCACATCAGCGATGTTGGCCGTACCGAACTGGCTCTGGGTGGAAAGGCTGTCGTCGGCCATGGCCTGGGCACTGATCATGACCAGGATGGCGGCGGTGAGGGGCGTCAGTTTGAACATGATGAACTCTCCGATGATTGCAGTGCTTAGCGATATTGCTTGACCGAAACGCTCATGCCGTTGCCCGACTGGGTCACGGCGCTTTGCAGCCCCGTGCCGGCCTGCTCGATGCTGGCGTCGTTGTTGTTGCCGTTTTGCGAAATCTGCGCGCGGTTGTGGCTGCCGGTTTGTGTGATGGACGCGGCGTTGCCGGAGCCGTTTTGCGTGATCAGGGCCATCAGGTCGCTGCCTTGTTGCAGGATGTACGCCTCCTGATTGCTGCCCGACTGCACGATCTTGCCCAGCAGCGACTGACCGTTCTGCGAGAGCAGGGCGAGGTTGACCTGGCCGTTCTGGTCGATCAGGGCTTGCTGGCCCACGGGGGGCGGCAGTTCGCCGAGATCGGCGCTGTTGGGCGCCAGGTCATCGTTTTCCATCAGGTCGTCGGCGCGCACGCCCGCACTGACGCACAGGGCGAGCAGGCAAAGCAGGGCGGCGGTCGGCGTGTTCATGGCGTTGTCCTGTGTTGTGTGTTGCTCAAATCCGGAATCGTGGCTGAGGCAGCCCCACCCATCCCGCGCCAAGCGGTGTGGGTTGGGTGGGGCGTGGGTTCAGAGCGTGTTCACCGAGATGGTGCGAACGGTGCCCTGGGACGAGCGGATGGTGGCGGTCGGGTTGGCTGATGGCACGACCAGCGTGTTGTTCAGCGTCAGCCGCCAGCGTCCGGTCACCGGTACCGTGGTGGTGCCCAGCGTTACCAGCCCGGTCGGGGTGGTGACCTGCACGGTGATGGTGTTGCCGGTGGTCACCGACGAGGTGCCGGCGAAGTCCCAGTTGAAGCGGCCGCCGGAACGGGCCTGCACGGTCGAGGTGGTGACCGTGAAGGTTTCCGCCGCTGGCCGTGGCGACACTTGCACCGTGACGGTCGCCGGCGTCGACTGGGCGCCGAAGCTGTCCCGGGCGATGTAGGTGAAGGTCGTGGTGAAGGCCGTGGTCACGGTGGCCGGTGGGGTGTAGGTGATCACCGTGCCGTCGGTGCTGACCGTGCCGCGTCCTGCCGGCGGTTGGGTCAGGCTGGCGACGCCCAGCGGCGTGTTGCCTTCCGGATCGGTGTCGTTGGCCAGGACGTTGATCGGGATCGCGACACCGAGGGTGGCGACACTGTCGGCAACGGCGGTCGGTGGCCGGTTAGGCGCGACGCTGATCGTTACCGTGGCCGGGTTCACCGAGGCCAGGCCTTTGTTGTCCTGGGCCTTGTAGGTGAAGGTGGTGGTCAGCGGAGTATTGACCACGGCTGGCGGGGTGTAGACCACCGACGTGGTGCCGTTCAGGGCTACGGTGCCTTGGCCGGCCGCCGGTTGAGTGAGGGCAGTGATGCTCAGCGGCACATTGCCGTCGGGGTCGCTGTCGTTGGTCAACAGGCTGAGCGTGATCGGCACACCGAAGCTGGTGCTGCCGCTGTCGGCGACGGAGAGTGGCGCCTGGTTCTCACCGGTGTCCGGTGCGCTGCCGACCACCACCACCGGCTCGGTATCGCTGCCGCCGGCGGCGGATTTGACCGTGACGGTGGCCGGAGGCTGGGTCAGGTCGGCCACGGTGATTTTTTGCAGCGTGCCGGTTTTCGACAGGCGTCCGTAGCCCTGCGCAACCATGTCCGGCACCGCGACTTCATCGGTCGAAGTGGCTTCGATCAGCAGGCTGTGGTTGGCCCAGCTGTAGCGGGCGGTCTGGATTTTCACCACGTCGGTGAGCTTGGCCGAGACGGCAGTCGGCCGGGTAGTGCCGGCCGGGTTGGTCGCGGTCACGACTACCACCGACGGCAGGGTGCCGGTACCCAGACGCTGGCCGAAGAACAGTCCGTTGTTGTCACCCAGCAGGCTGGTCTGGCACGGCGTCGGCGGTGGGCCGGGCAGTAAGGCCAGGGTTTCGCGGAAGCACAGGGTCGAGCTGCTGTCGGCATTGGCGAACACTTCGGCGCGCACACCGGCCGAGGTACGGCGATAGGTGGCGCGGTCGACGGCGACGTGGGTTTGCTGACGATTGTCGAGGACCTTGCCGGCGACGGTGAACAGGTTGGTCTGAATCGAGCCAACACCCGACGGACCGTCGATCCGCAGGAAGTTGGTGTTGAACGGGCTGCCGGTCACCGCTTCGGTGAGGTTCGGGTCGCCGACGAAAGTTTCGATGCCGCCGGTGTCCGGGTTCACTTCGGTGTACGGGCCGTTGATGCTGCGCAGGAACGGTCCGATGGCACCGTTGAGCGCGCCACTGAAGTTGCCCGGCGCACCGATGCCGATGTCTTTGGTGATGTTGATCGCCCGCCGGCCAGGGGTGGTGACGTTGACGGTTTCAACGCCGTACGGGTGGGTGATGGTGTAGGTGCCGGCCACCGGGACGTTCACCCGAATGCGGATCCGCGCGAAGCTTTGCTGATCGCCATCCACCGGATTCCCCGAGGCGAACGCCGCTTCAATCCCCGCCACGTAGGCATCCACGCCGAAACCGGCGCCGTTGTTCGGGATGGCGGTTTCAGCCAGGAACCAGAACGCCTCTGGCGGCCAGTTGTCGGGGAACACCATCGGCAGGCTGTCATCGAACACGCCCGGTTCCGGCAGCAGGGTGCACATGTACGCCGGCGGGGTGCTGACCGGCACCCGCGAACTGGCGGCGCGCGACTGGCAGAGCTCCATCGACAGCTGATTGTTGTCCTGGTACCACATCGGGAATTTCCCGGTGGCGAAGGTGTAGGGGCCGGGATCGACGGCGGCCAGTTGCGCGAACGCACTGCCGGTCAGCGAGATTGTCAGCCCGAGCGCGTTGAGCGCGAAGCGTGGCCACTTGTTCATGATGCCTCCTGATGCGGATCTGGGCATGTGAGCGTTCATTGCACGATGACCACTTCTTCGGTATCGCTGCCGCCGTTGGACGACGTCACCCGAACCTTGGCCGGTGGTATCGGCGTGATCCCGGTGGCCAGGGTTTTCTCCGCACCGTCGCCACCCAGCGCACCGATAGCGGCGCCGGTGTCGGAGGTGGCGGTGAGCACCGGTGGCGAGGTTTCGTCACTGGTCGAGGCCACCACGGTCAATTGCCCGGAAGTGAGGCTGTACTCGGCGCGCTGGATCACCACCAGGTCGGTCAGGGTCATGGGCAGGGTGGTCGGCGAACTGGTGGCGATCGCCAGGTGGTTGTCGGCGGTCACTTGCAACACGGCCGGCAAGGTCGGGTTGACCGCCGATTGCGCGTACCAGCTGCCGGTGCTGTCGGCTTCTGTCATGTTCACCACGGGCGTGCTGCTGGTGATGGCGGCGGTGCCCGGCGCGGGCGGGGCTTTGACGAACACGTCTTGTTGGGCCACTGGTGCGCTTTCACCGGGCTTGCGCGAGTAGGTGCTGCGCTCGGTGATCAGAGGCGTTGGCCGCACCACTGTCGACAACTTGCCGGACACGGCGAAGGTCGTGCTGCGCAGGTCAATACCGCCCGGGCCTTCGATGCGTACGTAGTTGGTGTTGAACGGGCTGCCGGTCACGGCTTCGTTGAGGTTCGGATCGCCAACAAACTGTTCGGCCGCACCGGTCAACGGATTGGTCTCGGTGTACGGCCCGTTGACGCTGCGCAGGAACGGGCCGATGTCACCCTTGAGGGCGCCGTCGTAGGTTTGCGGGGTGCCGATGCCGATGTCGCGGGTCATGTTGATCGCGCGCCGGCCGGGGGTATCGACGGTGAACACATCGACGCCGTACGGGTGGGTGATGACGTAGGTGCCGGCGGTGGGCACATCGACCCGGATGCGGATCCGCGCGAAGCTGATCTGGTCGCCCTCCACCGGATCGCCGGCGGCAAAGGCAGCCTCGACGGCGCTGACGTAAGTCAGATTGATGCCGCGTGCCGCATCGACGATGGAGGTATCGCCAGTGAACCAGAAGGCTTCATCGGGGAAGTTGGTGGGGAATACGAGCGGTTGCGTGTCATCGAACACGCCGGGGGTCGGCAGCAGCGAGCACATGTAAGACGGGGCGCCCGGGGTGCTCGGCACGCGGGAGCTGAGTGCTTTGGACAGGCACAGATCCAGGGTGCGACCGTGGGTGTCCTGATACCAGCTGGCGAAACCGCCATTGGCCGGTGTGTAGGGACCCGGGTCGACGGCGAACAGAGCGGCCTGGGCAATGCCCTGGGCCAAGGCGCTCACGACCAGGACGGTCGCGGTTTTGGACAGTAAAGGGTGCATGAGTTAATCCCTCTATCGAAGTACCTGCCCCGTGGGGTTGGGTCAGTTGCTGAGGGCTTTACAACTTCCATACCAACGATTGGCCAACCGGCGGCAAAGGCCCGTGGCGCAAGGGTTGGAAGCTGGATACGCGGGAAGAGGGCAAACGTCCGGATAGGGCGACTGTCCCCAGGATTGGGGATTGTGGGGGCATGAACGCCTGGCGGTTTTTCCCTGACCGGGAAATCGGCTGAGTGTGGGGCCGTTCACCCCCCGCATCCGGGCAAACACCCAACCGTGGGCTATAACCCTATAGGGACGTTTCGGGAAGTCGCCGCCATGAACATGCAGTCACAATCGCTACCGGTCGAGGAGGGCAGCCAGCGGCTGAACTCGCGCAAGCAGCCGTTCAACCTGTTGCGCTGGTTTTCATTGATCAGCATGGCGGTGATCGGCACCGTGGCGGTGGCGCTCGGGGCGGTGTCGACACGGTTCGTGATCGAAGAAAGCGTGCAGCGCGATGCCTTGCTCACTGCGCAGTTCATCCAGGCGATTGCGGCGGCGGAGGTGCGCCACGTCTCGATCCCCAATATCCGCACCATGGGCGAATTGCTCGACCCGCGCCAGGACAAGGACTTTCCCGACGTCGACCCGGCGGCCCGAGCCAGCGCCAGGGGTGAGTTTCTTGATCACATCGAGCATTTGCCGGATGTGATCCTCGCCAACATTTATGCGCCGGATCGTACCGTGATCTGGTCGACCAATCCCGCGCTGGTCAACACTCGCATTCATGCCGACGAAGACCTCGACCGGGCGTTCGATCAAAGGATCCCGGTGTCGGCGAGTTACCACAACGTAGACAAGGGCCGTGAAGAACAGAAGTTCGTCGTCCCCCCGGAATACATCTTTATCGAGAATTACATTCCTCTGTTCGACGCCGAGGGCAAGAACGTCACGGCGATGGTTGAAATCTATAAAGAGCCCAAGGACCTGATCGCCCGCATGGAGCGTGGGCTGACGCTGATCTGGCTGGCCACCGCGCTGGGCGGCGGGCTGATTTACCTGGGGCTGTACTGGATCGTGCGGCGGGCGGCGATTCTGCTGGCGGCCCAGCAAAAACAACTGATCGCCAACGAAACCTTTGTCGCGCTGGGCGAGATGTCCTCGGCGGTAGCCCACAGTCTGCGCAATCCGCTGGCGACCATCCGCTCCAGCGCCGAACTGGCGCTGGAGTTCGACGCCGGCCCGGCGCAAAAGAACATCAAGGACATCATCGGCCAGGTCGACCGCATGTCGAAGTGGGTGCGCGAACTGCTGCAATCGTTGCGACCGCTCAATGACGACCCGGAACCGGTGAACCTGGTGGCGGCGCTGCATGACAGCCTGACGGCGTTCGAGCAGCAGATCGCCAGGGCCGGCGTGCAGGTGGTGTTTCAACCTCAGCAGACGCCGATGGTGTTGAGCCAGCCGGTGCAGCTCACGCAAATCCTCAACAGCCTGCTGGCCAACGCGCTGGAAGCCATGGAGAAGGGCGGCACGCTGACCATCACCCTCGAACCGAGCGACAGCCGTGGCGTGAGCGTCATGCTCAGCGACACCGGCAAAGGCATGAACGAGGAACAGCGCAGCATGGCGTTCCGGCCATTCTTCACCACCAAGCAGGGCGGCCTCGGCGTGGGCCTGGTGCTGGTCAAACGGATCATGGAACGCTTCGGCGGCGGCGTGAGCCTGGACAGCCGCGAAGGCGAGGGCACCACCGTTCGTCTGGCGTTTCAGCTCATTCAGTAAATTGGGGTGAACTTTCCCCCAGCAGTGGGTGTCAGGCCCCGGTCACCGGGGAGTGGGGAATGCAACAGCGCGTCCAAGTACCTGTTACAACTGGAAATGATTTTTTGGCGAGGTAATTGCAAAACACCATCACCCCTTCCTTAGATGAGGCGGCTGGTGATGGACAGAGCAACGCATGACCCCAAAAAACTCTTCCTGTTGACGCCACTGAGCGTCTTTCTGATGTTGACCCTCGGCCAGATGACCGGGGTTCGAGCGAGCCCGATCGACGACGAGAATCAGCCGGAAGCGTCCGACCCGTCGGCGTATTACGACGAGCCCGCAGACCGCGCCGGTGCCCTCAACGCCATCCTGACGATGCCCGAGGCCAACCAGGACTCCTTCGATCTGCCCGACGGGGTCAAAGGCACGCGGGACACGACGCGCACGGAAAACATCCTGCCGCCCACCGTCCAGACCAGTTTCAATTACCCCACCAACGGCAAGCCGAGCCCGCTGTACGGTGCCCAGCCGTTCACTCAGCAACTGGTGCTGTTCGAAGAGTTCGGCCCGGAAAAACTCGACCCGACCACACCGGCCGCGCCGTTGAGCTTCCCGCCAGCGGCCATCGGCCCGGCGCCGGCGCAAGACCCGAACAACATCGCCCGCAGCGCGCCTCCCGGCACGGCGCTGGATGCGTTTTTGCGTCAACCGGGGCTCACGCCATTTCCGAGCCAGTACGCCAACGTGGTTGACCGCAACCCGTGGCAGGCGCAGATCGAACTGTTCCTCAATCGTCACATCGGTTCCTCCGCCGAAGGCCGGCCACCGGGAAAAGGCTGGGCTCATCAGCGCTGGAACGAGTTCTACCCGCAAGTCGCCTACAAGACCGTGCAGACCGGTGCGCGTCTGAACGGCGGCCTGCGTGACAGTCGGCAGATGCACGGTTATGCGGTGGGCGAGTTCGGCCCCGGCGGTCTGTACCACAACGTCGCGGGCGTGCCGGCGACGGATGGCACAGCCAAGGGTGTCGACCCACGGTTCCACCCGGCGATGCCGGTGCAGGACCACAACTCGGTGTGGACTTTCGACGGCACGCTGCCGCCGAAACTGTTGATGGTGCGCTACGGCCAACCGGTGCTGATGCGGCACTACAACGGTTTGCCGATTGATCCTTCCGCCAACCGCGGTTTCGGTCTGCACACCATCACCACCCATGAGCACAACGGCCACGCGCCAGCGGAAAGCGACGGTTATGCCAACGCGTTCTTCTTCCCCGGCCAGTTTTACGACTATCGCTGGCCGATCCAGCTCGCCGGTTACGACAGCATCAACACCAAGGCTGAAGATCCACGCGCCGCATTCCCCTGCGCACCGGGGGAAACCCTGTGGGTCAACGACCTGCAGCCTGCGAAAAAGACCTGCGATCACGGCACCATCAAGATTCGTGGCGACTGGCGCGAAACCATGAGCACCCACTGGTTCCACGACCACATGCTCGATTTTACCGCGCAGAACGTCTACAAGGGCAACGCGGCGATGATGAACTACTACAGCGCCCTGGACCGTGGCAACGAATCGGTGAACGACGGCGTCAACCTGCGTTTCCCCAGCGGCAGCGCCTTGCCGTGGGGCAACCGCGACTACGACGTCAACCTGGTGTTCGCCGACAAGGCCTGGGATCAGCAGGGTCAGCTGTGGTTCAACCCGTTCAACACCGATGGCTTCATCGGCGATCAGGTGCTGGTCAACTGGCAGTGGAAACCGACCCTCGACGTGCGGGCCCGCAGTTATCGCTTCCGCCTCCTCAACGGTTCGGTGTCGCGCTACTTCAAGCTCGCGCTGGTGCGTGAAGTCAAAGGCACCGGCGGCGAATTCCAGGGGCCGAGAAACTCCGGTGTGTCCTACAGCCGGGTGCCGTTCCACATGATCGCCAACGACGGCAACATCATGGAACACAGCGTGCCGTTCGACGGCTCGATGGACCTGGATGCCGACGGCGACAAACAGAACCACAACGCGATTCTGCCGACCCAAGGCATCGCCGAGCGGTTCGACATCATCGTCAACTTCGCGAAAAACGGCATCAAACCGGGCGACAAGCTGTTCTTCGTCAACCTGCAGGCCCAGGACGACGGCAAAGGCCCGAAAGAAGTGATCCCGCTGGCCGACGTGCTTTCGGAGAAATACCTGGCGGTCATCAAGCAAACCAGCAAGGGCCCGCAATGGGACCGGGGCGACCCGGTGGTAGGCAAGGTCCTGCAACTCAACGTCAAGGCTTATACCGGCCAGGATCTGTCGATGAACCCGGCCGCTTATGAGCCAGCCAAACCGGGCAAGGCCGAAGGCATGGTGATGATTCCGCTGAAGATCCACCGTGACAACGCTGCCGACAAGGCGCTGCTGGCCAAGGCCTTGCACCGGACCTTCATCTTCGGCCGCTCCGACGGCACCGATGAAGCGCCGTGGACGATCAAGACCGATGGCGGTTTCGGCTTCCATATGGACCCGCGCCGGTTGAATGCCTCGACCAAACTGGCCAGCGGCCCGACCGACGCCGGAGTCAGCGGCATCGGCACCCTGGAAGTGTGGAACATCAAGGCCGGTGGCACGGGCTGGAGCCATCCGGTACACGTGCACTTCGAGGAGGGGATCATCCTCAGCCGTGGCGGCAAGGCCCCGCCTGAGTGGGAAAAATGGGCGCGCAAGGACGTCTATCGCATCGGCTCCGAAGCCGACGGGCTGGACAGCGTCGAAATGGCGATCAACTTTCGCGAGTTCGCCGGGACTTACATGGAGCACTGTCACAACACCCAGCATGAGGACAACTCGATGCTGCTGCGTTGGGACCTGGAAAAACCCGGGCAACTGCAGTTGATGCCGACACCGCTGCCGAGCTGGGATGGCGTGCGCTACGTCAACTCCGCCGCGCTGCCAACCTTCCGCACCGGCGACGGCTTCGGCCCGCAAGTGACCGTGAAACCATGAAAAGGGAGGGAGCCGACATGACCCAGCCAACGCCGCGCTCCCGCGCCCTGGGCATGCACCTGATTCTGGTGCTGGTCACCTGCCTGCTCGGCAGCCAGGTGCTCATCGCCCATCAGGCGCAGCCCGAAGGCGCCAGTGAATCCGCCACCCCGTGGGGTGGCGACTATTTCCCCAACACCCTGCTGACCGACCAGGACGGTCGGCAGGTGCGGTTTTTCGATGACCTGATCAAAGACAAGGTGGTGGTGATCAACTTCATCTTCACCTCGTGCAGCGACTCCTGCCCGCTGGAGACCGCGCGCCTGCGCCAGGTGCAGAAACTGCTGGGGGATCGGGTCGGGAAAGACATCTTTTTCTACTCGATCACCATCGACCCGTTGAGCGACACCCCCGCAGTGCTCAAGGCCTATGCGCAACGCTTCAAGGTCGGCCCCGGCTGGAAATTCCTCACCGGCGAGTTCGAAGACGTCACCGAGCTGCGCAAGAAACTCGGGCTGTTTATCGAAGGCGTCGACAACGGCCGGACCAAGGATCACAACCTGAGCCTGATCGTCGGTAACCAGAGCACCGGGCGCTGGATGAAAGCCTCGCCGTTCGAGAACCCTTGGATCCTCGCCGACCAACTCGCCAACACGCTGCAGAACTGGAAGCAGGCCAGCACCGAAGAAAGCTACGCCGACGCCCCGCAGATCCGGCCGCCGAGCAATGGTGAAGAACTGTTCCGCACCCGCTGCGCTTCGTGTCACAGCCTCGGCCCGCAGGACGGCGAAGGCATCGGCATGCGCAACATCGGCCCGGACCTGATCGGCGTGACCCGTCAGCGTGACGCGGCCTGGCTCAATCGCTGGATCCGCGAACCGGATCGGGTGCTGGCGGAGAAAGATCCGATCGCACTGCAACTGTTCGAGCAATACGAGCGCATCCCGATGCCGAATCTGCGTCTGGATGAAGCTTCAGCGCAATCGATCATCGACTTTTTGAGTGCCGAAACCGAGCGTCAGCATCCGTCCGTGCAGCCCTTGGCCGACGGGGCATTGACGCCAGTAAAACCGGCTTCTGCCAGCGAAACGGTGAGTCGTATGCAGTAGCGGCTAAATAGCATCATTGAACCGTGTGTCACGGTCATTGCCACCTACACTCATTCGAGAGGGCGGCTGTAACCGGCTCGATACCAGAACGCCAGGGCATCCCCATGCAACGACTGGAAGAACAGAAAACATCGGCACCGAACCTCGCGCTGGCGGCCATCAAGAGCTGGGGCGGGCAGTTCAATCTGTTGCGCTGGTTTTCGTTGGCGAGTTTTTTCATCATCGCGGCCGTGGCGCTGGGGCTGGGCTACATCTCCACGCGTTTCGTGGTCACCGAAAGCGTAGAGCGTGACGCGCTGCTCACCGCGCAATTCGTGCAGGCCATCGGCGATGCGGAAATGCGCCATGCCAACATCACGCCGCAACGGACCATGGGCGAGATGCTCGACTCGCGCCAGGACGGGAACTACCCCGACGTCGATCCGCTGTCCCATGCAATGGCCCGTGCCGAGTTTCTCGATCATGTCGAACACTTGCCGGACGTTCTGCTGGCCACGGTGTACGCCCTGGACCGCACGGTCATCTGGTCGACCAACCCCGAACTGATCAACGTCAAGTTTGAAGACGACGACGAGCTGGATGAGTCGTTCGAGATGAAAGTCCCGGTGTCTTCCAGTTATCACAAGATCGACGATGAAAAACCCGAGCAGCGGCTATCCCGCGAACCCAAATACCTGTTCATCGAAAATTACATCCCGATGTTCAACGCCGACAAAAGCAAAGTCATCGCCATGGTCGAGATCTACAAGGAACCGGCGGATCTGGTGGACCGCATCGACCGTGGATTCGCCTCGATCTGGGCCGCGACCATCCTCGGCGGCGCGGTGATTTACCTCGGTTTGTTCTGGATCGTGCGGCGCGCCTCGAGCCTGTTGCAGAGCCAGCAACAGCAGTTGATCAGCAACGAGACCTTCGTCGCTTTGGGCGAGATGTCCTCGGCGGTGGCCCACAGCCTGCGCAACCCGCTGGCGACCATTCGTTCCAGTGCCGAGCTGGCCCAGGAAATCGCCAGCCCGGGGGCACAGCGCAACATCGGCGACATCATCAGCCAGGTTGACCGCATGTCGCGCTGGGTGCGCGAGCTGCTGGTGTCGTTGCGCCCGATGAGTGATGACGGCGAGGCGGTGGACCTGCTGGCGGCGGTCGAGGACACCTTGGGAGCATTTGACGCGCTGATCCGGCGCAATGGCGTCGAAGTGCGATTCACTCCACAAAGTTGCCCGCCGGTCGTCAGTCAAAAGGTGCTGCTCACGCAAATACTCAATAGCCTGTTTGCCAACGCCCTGGAAGCGATGCCCAGAGGCGGCGTACTCAGTGTCGAGATTGAAACGGCGCAGTCCGGTCAGGTGCGCATGACCCTGAGCGACACCGGCAAAGGCATGAGCGCGCAGCAGCAACAACAGGTGTTCAAACCGTTTTTCACCACCAAACAGGGCGGCCTCGGGGTCGGCCTGGCGCTGGTCAAGCGAATCATGGAGCGGTTTCAGGGTTCGGTCATGCTGACCAGCCGCGAGCAGGAAGGAACCCGCGTCAGTCTCAACTTTAGAGTGGCATCGGGAGGGGAATATGGAACACAGCATTCTGCTGGTCGAGGATGACGAACTGCTGGCCGAGAATATTCAGACCTACCTGGAGCGCAAGGACTTCGAGGTGACGGTCTGCCACTCGGCCGAGGACGCGCTGGGGCAACTGGAAAGCTTCATGCCGGACATCGTCCTGACCGACAACTCGCTGCCGGGCATGAGCGGTCACGATCTGATCCAGAAGCTGCGCATCAGCGCGCCGGACCTGAAAGTGATCATGATGACCGGCTACGGCAACGTCGAAGACGCGGTGGTCGCGATGAAGGAGGGCGCCTTTCATTACGTCACCAAACCGGTTGCGCTGCCGGAACTCAAACTGCTGCTGGACAAGGCCCTGGCCACCGAACGGATGGAGCGCACGCTGTCGTTCTACCAGGAGCGCGAGGCGCAGAAATCCGGGGTGCAGGCGCTGATCGGCGAGTCAGCGCCGATGCTGCACCTGAAGAACACCATCGGCCAGTTGCTCGACGCCGAGCGGCGCATGGCCAACGGCGATCTGCCGCCGGTGCTGGTGGAGGGCGAAACCGGTACCGGCAAGGAACTGGTGGCCCGTGCGCTGCATTTCGACGGCGCGCGCAGCAAAGGCCCGTTCATTGAATTCAACTGCGCGTCGATTCCGGCCAATCTGGTGGAATCGGAATTGTTCGGCCACGAGAAAGGCGCGTTCACCGATGCCAAGGACCGCCGGGTCGGGCTGGTGGAAGCCGCTGATGGCGGCACGCTGTTTCTCGATGAAATCGGTGAAATGGATCTGGTGCTCCAGGCCAAACTGCTGAAACTGCTGGAGGATCGCACCATTCGCCGGGTCGGTTCGGTGAAGGAGCGCAAGGTCAACCTGCGGGTGATCAGCGCCACCAATTGCAACCTTGAGCAGATGGTCCAGCAGGGCAAGTTCCGCCGTGATCTGTTTTTCCGGCTGCGGATCATCTCGATCAAGGTGCCGCGTCTGTACGCCCGTGGCGAAGACATCCTGCTGCTGGCCCGGCACTTCCTCGCCAGCCACGGCAAGCGCTATGGCAAACCGAACCTGCACTTCAGCGATCAGGCCGAGGAGCTGCTGCTCAGTTACACCTGGCCGGGCAACGTGCGCGAACTGCGCAACATGCTCGAACAGACCGTGCTGCTGGCGCCGAACGACACCATCGCCGCGCATCAACTGAACGTGTGCATGAGCCTGTGCGATGAGCTGCCACCGCAACATCAGCACGAGGTGCCGCACACGCACTTCGAACCGCGCCCGGCGAGCAACACCGAATCGATGAACCTGCCGGAAGTCGAACGCGACATGGTGCGCAAGATGCTCGACAAGACCGACTGGAACGTCACCAAATCGGCGCGCCTGCTGGGCCTGAGCCGCGACATGCTGCGCTACCGCATCGAAAAGCTCGGCCTGGCGCGCCCGGACAAGCGTCAGTGGTAAACGGCGGTGCTGCTTGGATTCGGCGGGCTCAGGCATTCGAGCACGCACGTCGGATCCAGCACTTCGTCGTTGACGTAAATGCCGCGCTCGGCATCGTAGGTGCGGATAAACACCCGCACCGTCGCATCGGCCACGGTGGGCAGTTGCGAGTCATGGAATACACGGCGATCCGGGATGACGATGAAGTCCTGTGGCGGCGTGTCATCGAACGGCCGGGGCGGCTGGGCCGACAGCGACGGTGGAGCAGGGTGGGCAAAGGGCTGGTCCGCCCCGTAGTAGTTGAAGTTGCTGTCCAGCGCCTGCGCCTGGGCGGCGGCGAGCAGACAGGCGGACAACAGCAGTCGATTGAACATTCCCATGGCAGCACCTGTGGAAGCGGATTTCCCCAAGGCTATTAACTATAGCTGCCCGCGGTGCAGGCGTTGGTGCAGGCGTGGTCGGCTTACAAGTTCGCAACAACCTGTAGCGCGAGGCTGAACTAGACTCGGGCCGCTCAATGGTGAGCATCGCCCGGAGTGCGCCATGGAAGTGCCAAACAATAAAAATGCCGTCGAGAGCAATCGTCAGGCGTGGAATGATTCCGCCCGTCATCATCAGGACTCGCCCGATTGGCAGGCCTTGCTGACCGAGGTTGCGCAGGCGGATTTTTCCTGCCTCGACGACACCCTGCGCGGTTTGCTCGAGCAGGTCGGTGTCGATGGCAAAGACGTCGTGCAACCGGGTTGCAACAACGGCCGCGAAAGCCTGTCACTGTTCGCCCTCGGCGCGCGGAATGTGGTCGGCATCGATCAGTCCAGCGCGTTTCTCGAACAGGCCCGCGAACTGAACAAGCGTTCGCCGCACAACGCCGAATTCATCGAAGCCGATATTCATCATTTGCCTGAATCGCTGCGCGGCCGTTTTGACGTTGCACTGATCACCATCGGCGTCCTCAACTGGATGCCCGACATCGGCGAATTCTTCCGCCACGTCGCCTCGACTCTCAAACCGGGGGGACAACTGGTGATCTACGAAACCCACCCGTTCCTGGAAATGGTCGACCCCGAGGCCGAGGACCCGTTTCGTTTCGCCAGCTCGTATTTCCGTAAAGAACCGTTCGTGCTTGAAAAACCGATCGTCTACGTCGGCAAGGTCGAACAGCCGGCGGCCAAGTCCTACTGGTTCGTGCACACCCTCGGCGCGATCTTCACCGCCGCCCTCGAGGCCGGCCTGAACATCTCGCACTTCAAGGAATACCCGCACTCGAACCGGGAAGAAGTGTATGACCAGTACCAGAACCGCGAGGCGCAGATGCCGCTGTGTTTTACGTGGGTGGGGGTGAAGCGCTGAGGCGCGAATGGAGCATTACGAAGGCGGCCGAATGGCCGCCTTCGTTGTTTCAAGCCTGCGCAGCCGCCGTCACCACCGGCCGTCCCGGTTTGCGCAGTGGGTCCAGGCGTGAGCCTTCGTAGCGGGTTTCGCGGAAGAACCGCCATTTGCCGAACAGGCAATAGACGTGGGTGACGCGGCCCTGTTCGTGGTAGCCCATGCGGATGTGCAGTTTCAGCGCCGGGATGTTGTGGGTTTCGCAGACGTCCACCACCTTGTTGCAACCCTGGGCGGCCATGGCTTCCCAGAGGGCGACCTGCACGTCCACCGACAGGCTGCTGCCGAAGTAGGCGCGGATCATTTCACCGCCGAACTCGAAGAACTCGCCGGGTTTGACCGGGAAGGTGCAGCCGTAATAGTGGCGGTCGTGGTAGTCGCGAATACTGCCCCAGATGAACCCGACCGCATGGCCGTCGGCATCCAGGTACATGTGCCCGGTGTGGCCTTCGTTGGCCAGTTCGGCCATGGTCTGCACCCGGTCACCGAAGTGTTTGGCGAACGCGCCGGCATTCTCGGCGGTGATGTCGACTTTGCGCAGGCCGTCGTAGGGGCGCAGCTTGTGCGGCGGTACCGGGCTGACCAGGTCGCGCTCCATCCACAACAGTTCCCAATGGAAGAACACGTAGCGTTTCCACAACGTGCCGAAGGTACGGCCCAGGCCTTTTTGCTTGATACGTTCGCGCAGCTTTTCAATGACGCTCATGATGCCCTCCGAGGCCGGAGCCCGGGTGTTGTGGATGACGCTTTTGTGGGTATAGATCAGCCCTGCAAGTTCATGTCAAAGCGCCAGCTTTGAATGTATTGCAAGTTGTGTAACGGTTCAGATCGCCTCGGCACCCCGCAAAAAATCCTTGTTCAGATCGGCATAGGAAACCCGTGGAACCCCCGTCAGCCGCTGCTCTAGCAAGCGGCTCAGGGACTCTTCGGGTGGCAGATAGGCGTCGCCGAAATCCGCCCCGAGCTGGTTCGGATGGGCGACGATTTCCAGCACGCCGTCGGTCGGCGCAGCAGCGTTGCGCAGGTCCACCGGGGTGCAGACGTAATCGGCCGTGACCCCGGCCAATCCCTGCAATCGGCGGTTGAGCAACCCCTTGAACAGGCGCTTGGGCAGGCTGAGGTTTTGCCCCTGGTTGCGCGCCAGGCGCACGGGCACCCCTTGATGGGCGGCGAAGCGCGCGACGATCTCGCCGATCGGCCAGATGTTGTGCACGTGCTGATGCGAATCGAGGTGGCTGGGACGCACGCCGTGATCGACGCAGCGCTGCCACTGCGCCTGCAATTCTTCCTGCACCGCCTCGCGGTCTTCGCGGCTCAGCCACAGGCTGTGGCGAGGCAGGTTGAGGTCGAACACGCCGTGGCTGTCGCAGAAGGTGCGACGCTCGAGAATGGCCCGGCTCAAGGGCCGGCCGTAGGTCAGGTTGAAATGCAGGCCGATCCGGCCCTCCAGCAGCGGCAGCCGGGCCATGGCGCAGGCCGCTTCGAACGCCGGCATGTTGGCCATGGCGGTAGCGGAACTGATGACCCCGGCCTGGAACGCACCGAGGATCACCGCGTTTTCGTTCGGGCTCAGGCCGAAATCGTCAGCGTTGACTATGACTTGGCGTGGCATGTTCGCCCTCCTTGCCGGGGTTGATCACAGGTGTCGCAATGGCCGCCGCTTTGGCCGCCGCATGCTTCGCCCGCCATTGTTGCAACGCAGGTTTGAGCCGGTGCCAGACGCGCAGCCCGAGCCCCAGCAACAGACCGCTCGGGCGCCACGAGTAGAAGCTCCAGCGCCAGTGCTCCAGTTGTCCGGTCATGCGTTCGTGCAGTTGATGGCTGGAGTTTTCCAGGCTGACCCGCGAGGCATCGATCCAGCGCCAGTTGTCATCCAGTCCCCAGCGAATCCATTCCTCCAGCAACACCCGGCCGCTGCCCAGATCGGCGTACTGCGGCAGGAAGGCGAGGTTGTAATCGTAGAGACGGCCTTGTTCGAACAGACCGAGTCGATAGCTGATGCAACGTTCGTTGAGTTCCAGCATAACCACGCGCACCCGGCCGGAAGCGGCGAGGGCGGTGAAGGCGTTTTCCATGTAGCGGCGGCTGCGGTCGCTGGCAAAGATCCCGACGCCTTCGTCGCCTTTCCAACTGACCGCTTCGACTTCGCTGATGGCCTGCAGCAACGGGCCCATGCTGGTCGCGTCGGGAATGATCCGCCGGACTTCGGCGCCGCACGCGGCAATCCGCTTGCGCGCCCGGCGCAGTTTGTAGCGCGGATCGCCCGAGACTTCCTGGCGGTCGGCGTCGCTGATCAGGTGCACCGGCACCCGGCAGCTCAAGCGACGTTCGCCGGTGGAGCTGTGGGCCATCCATTCGGTGAGCACGCTTTCGGCGCCGACCGGTTCGGCGATTTCGTTGAGTTGCAACAGGGCGTGGGGCACGCGCTGGCGAATCAGCCGCAGGGCCTGGCGCATACTTTCTGCGTCCAGAACCGATAACAACGCCAGGCGATCGGCCAGCGGATAACCCAGGTGATGCACCACCCGAAATGGCAATCCGAAAAACCGCTCACGGCTCGCCACCAGCGGCAGGCACAGGCGCAATTCGTCCGCTTCCCAACCCAGCAATACGTGCAGCCGCTCGTGCGTGTCGAGCGCTTGCTCTGCCGCACACAGCCAGTCGAGGCTGTTGAACGGCGTGTGATCCGTCACCCGCAGGCGCAGCGCTTCATAGGCCGCCGCCGGGAAGTCGGGTGCGCACAACGAGGTGCGCCATTCGAATCGCGCCATAGATTCAGGTCACCGTTGCTGTGACAGGTGGACGGGAAGGTTTGCGCAGTGCCTCCAGGCGCGAGCCGCTGTAGCGGGTTTCGCGGTAGAAGCGCCAGCGGCCGAACAGTTTGTAGATGTTCATGATCCGGCCCTGTTCGGTATAGCCCATGCGCAGGTGCAGCTTGAGCGCCGGGATGTTGTGGAATTCGCAGACGTCGACCACCTTGTCGCAGCCCTGGGCGGCCATGGCTTTCCAAAGTTCCAGTTGCAGATCCACCGACAGCTCTGTGCCCCAATACGAGCGGGTCAGTTCGCCGCCGAACTCGAAGAACTCGCCGGCTTTCACCGGAAACAGGCAGCCGTAGTAGTGACGGTCGAAGTAGTCCCGGGCGCTGCCCCAGATGAACGCCACCGCATTGCCCTGATCGTCCAGGTGCATGTGCCCGGTGTGATGTTCCCGGGCCAGTTCCGCCATGGTGCCGACGCGGTCGCCGAAGTGGCGGGCGAAGGCGCTGACGTTGCCCGGGGTGATTTTCACCACCCGCAGCGGCGGGTAAGGCTTGAGGCTGTGGGGCGGTACCGGACTGACCAGATCGCGCTCCATCCACAGCAGTTCCTGATGAGAAAAGACGTAGTGTTTCCAGACCTTTTTCACGGTGGCAGTGAGTCCTTTCTGCCGTAGGTTTTCAGTCAGTTTGCGCAGCATGTTCATGGTCGTTGCTCCTGATGACGAGTCATCGCGCGGCCAAGGGCCAGCGCGGCCGGACATCAACAGGGCGGTCATGAGGCGCTCCAGCGCAGGGCAAACAGGGTCTGTCCCGGCAGCTCGAAACGCACGCGGCCGTCCTGACAGCGAAAAGGCGCGTCGCGGCTGCGGTTGTCGGCGCCGAAGTAGCGCAGCGCGCCGTTGTTCAATGGGCATTTCGCGCCCGCGAGGTCGACATGCTGCAAGCGCGTGCCTTTGTTTACACCGAGCAGCCCGCGCTGATCGTCGCCGGCCATCGCCAGCACATCGACTTCGAACGCGTCGTTCTCCAGCCGCAGCACTTGATGCAGCCAGTGTTGCTGGATGAACTGCTGGGCCAGGCCCACCGGTTTCAACTCGAAGCGGTCATCGCCCAGCACCCGCAACATGCCTTTGGGGTACTGCGGCTCATCGGCGGCCTGAAACCAGTTGAGCATGGTCAGCAAACCGTCCTGGGAGGCGTTGATCACCACCGAGGCCCACCACAGCGAGGTGAAATGGGTTTCCTGATCGTAGGGGCTCAGGCTCGAGCCGCTGGACAGGTTGGTCTGGTCCAGCAACAAGGCTTTGCGCGGCTGGCCCTTGGCATCGAGGCCGACCAGATCGGCAGCGCGGCGCACGCTGTCGCGGTACACGCGAGTGGCGAGCAGGTCGCGAATCATCCATTCGTGCCAGGCCAGCGCATCGACCTGATCGGCTGATTCACTCAGCAGGCGCCGGGCCCAGTCGATGCCACGCTTATTCGCTGCGTTGTCAGCGAATGGCCCGTTGACCAATCGCGAACTGGCCGGCATCGCGATGCGCACGCCGGCCTTGGCATTGGCCGGATCGCTGCGCACTTGCCGGGCCATGCTGGTGAAGATCGAACGGTATTGCTCGTAGCTCGAATAATTCAGGTTGGGCTCGTCGGCGAACCCGATGTAGTGCGTGCCTTTGCCGCCCAGCGCACGGGTGCCGGCGAGCCAGGCGTCGAGGCCGTTGTTGCTTTGCACGTCGGCGCGCAGATCGGCCTGACGCTGACTGCCGGCGAGCAAGGTGATGTCCTGACGAATGCCGAAACGATCCTGATAGACCTGGCGAAATGCATCTTCGAAGTGCGGTTGTCTCGCCGTCACGTCGACGAAACTGTAGTAACTGGCGGCCGTCGGTTTCAGCGCATCGAGCACCGGATGGCTGGCGGGCGGCGGCATCACGTAGGGCAGGGCGATGCCCAGATCCGGGGTGCGGCCGAGGACTTTGTCGTGCAGGGTCAGGCGCGTCTGGCCGTCGTCCAAGCGCAGCGGTTTGAGCTGTTGCGGGGTCTGTGCGAACAGATTGGCCGTGCCGTCGAGCCAGAATGCCGCTTTGCCGCAGCCTTGCAGACGCAGGCGCCAGACCTGTTCGCGTTCGCTGACCGGCAACGCCAGCTGATCGAATTGCCAATAGGCGCGATAGGGTTTCAGCGCCAGTGTCAGGTACTGCCCGTCGCCGACCCGCTGCGCTTGCAGGGCGCTGACCCCGCCGTGAAACTTGCCCGCCAATATCGCGTGCTCACCGGCGGCGACCTTGAAATACAGTTCATCGCCATTACGGGTTTCTGCACTGAAATGCACCTTGGCCGGGGCAAACAGCGCCACGGTGGTTGCGTCGTGTTCGACCCGGTAACTGCGGAAGCTGTAGCCGGGGATCTCCAGCTGATAACTCGCGGCGCCCGGCGCCAGCGGCCAGCTCTGGCTGCCACGGGTTTCACTGGCCTTGATGAAGCGCTCGCCCTGCAATTGGCCCCGGCCGTCGAGCAGGTAAATGTGCTCTTCGTTGGCCTCGGCCTGCCACGCCGGCGCCCAGCGCACGGTCACCGTGTCGGGGCGATCCGCTTGCAGGTACAGACTGCCGTCGCGAATGTCGCCCCAACGCATAGACGCCGCGAAGGCGTCCAGCGACAGGCCGAGACCGAGCAGCAGGGCCAGGCCTTTCATGCCGATTTCCGTTGTAAGAAGCGACGCTGCAACATCAGCCACATCGGCGTGAGGTCGCTGGGCAGAATGATCAGGGTTTGCCAGAACGCCACGCCGCTCAATCGGCAGTACAACACCAGCATCGCCACGGTCACCGCCAGATAGGCAATCGATGACGCCGCCGCTGCGCCGACGATGCCATAGGCCGGAATCAGCAGCAGATTCAGCGCAAGGTTGAGCAGCGCGCCAAGCCCCATCATCAACGACACCGTGCCGGGACGGTTCTTGCCGATCAGGTCCAGGCGCAGGATGCTCGCGTAGCACAGGCCCAGCAGCCCCGGCAGTAACGCCAGCAGCGCCGGATACGCCGGCTGGTAGGCGACGCCGAACAGGGTGACGATCAGCCATTCGCCGATCACGGCCATGGTCAGGCAGGCGCCGAGCATCACCGTGGCGGTCAGACGCAGCGCGAGCGGGGTGACCTTGTCCATGCCTTCGTCCTGTTGCAGCAGGCGTTTCATCAGCGGCGTGGTCACCGCTTCCGGGACGATCAGCAGCAACTCGGCGGCGGCGCTGGCCATCGCGTAATGCCCGAGGGCGGTGCTGCCGAGCAGGGCGCCGATGAACAGGTAATCGGAACGCAGGATCACCTGCTGGAACAGCAGATCCGGATGGCTGCGCGCACTGAAGCGCAGCAGTTCGTTCTGGCTGGCGCGATCCCATTGCAGTTGCAACGGCTGGGCGCGTTTGAGCCACAGCCAGCCTACCAGCACTACGAGGCTGATGCCGGCCAGCCAACTGATCAGCGCCGCTTCCAGGGCCGCTTCTTTCCACATCCAGAACAGCGCAAGAAACAGCAGCAGCGGCGCCAAAGATTCCACCAGTCGCAAGGCATTGAACGCGACCACACCGCCGGACGCATTGTGCAAGGTCAGCAGACCGCTTTTGAGCACGGTCAACGGCACCGCGAGCAGCAACAGCCACGCCAGCAGACCGAGTTGCAGGGTCACGTCCAGTTCACTGCCGAACTCGCGCACCAGCGCCACCACCAGCAAGGTCAACAGACCCGCCAGCAAACAACCGAACACCAGCACCTGAGCCAGTAGCAAACCCATCGGCCGCTGCTTGGCGGCCTGATAACCGACCGCCGAATTCAACCCGCCGCTGGTGGCGGCGCTGATCAGATCGGGCAGGGTGCTGAGCAGGGCGAACAGGCCCCGTTCGCTGGGGCCGAGAATCCGCGCCAGCAGCACATTCCTCAGCAGGCGCAGGGCGATCATCGCCAGTTTGGCGCCCATGCTCAGCGCCAGATGCTTGAGGTAACTGCTTCGACTCATGGTCGCGCCCCGCGATAGATCCGCCACGACAGCAGTTGCGGATTGCGCGCGGTGCGCTGGCTGACGCCGAAGCGTGGCAGGTTCAGCGGATCGCCAGTGCCGCGATAGATGCCGCTGCCAGTGCCGAGGGCGAACGGGTAATCGTGATGGGCGATCTGTTCGCGCACCCGCTCGTCGTTGTCGCCGTTGGGGTAGCAATACACCGGCAGCGGCCGGTTGCAGCCATTGAGCAGGGCATCGCGGCTGCGGCTGATTTCTTCGCCCAGGCGCACATCGTCAAGGCCGGTGAGGATGGCGTGACTGGCGCCGTGGGGGCCGAAACGCACCAGACCGGAAGACTCCATTGCCCGCACCTGATGCCAGTCCAGTGCCTGTGGTTGCGACTCTTGCGGGCACTCGTCGGTCAGGCGTTCAAGCATCATCGGGTCAAGCGCTTTGAGCCCTTGCAGGTAATGCAACAGGGTCAGACTGCGCCGATCCACGTCGATGTCGTCCAGCAGCACCGGCACGGGATGGTGGATCGACTGCAAATATTCGATCAGGTGCATGCGCGGCTTTTCGCCATGGCTGCCCCACAGGGTTTCGCCGATGCTTTCCCACCAGAAGCGCTGGCGGCTGCCGATGAAATCGGTGGAGAGAAAAATGCTCGCCGGCACCTGATGTTTCTGCAGCAGCGGGAAGGCGTTGGCGGCGTTGTCGCGCCAGCCGTCGTCGAAGGTCAATGCCACTTGCGGACGCTCGGTGCGCAAGGCATTGGGTTGCAGGATCTCCATCAGCGGCACGCAATCGAAATGCTTGCGCAGCCACACCAGCAAGTGTTCGAAGGCCTTGGGCCCGACGCACAGTTCGTTGCGGTGCGGCAGGTCGGCGGCGCGGTCGTTGGACAGCACCCGGTGGAGCATCAGGATCACGCCGGCGCCGTGCAGCTGGTTGCGCCCCACGGACGAGTTGAGATAGAGCCAGCCGCTGGTGCGTTTAATCAGTTGCTTGATCGCCATGGCTCGATCCCTCTCAACGGTTTTGGTCAGGGTTCCATTGGGCATAACGCTGGCCGCGCAGGAACTGCCACAGGCCGATGCTCATGCCCGCCAGTGTCACCAGCAGGAATGCCGCAAGGCGGAACGGCTTGGGCAAGCGGTGTTGCGAATCCAGCAGGCCGGCAATCGCGATGGCATAGCCGACCACTTGCGCGATCAGGCTCAGGCGATAGAAACCGTGCTCTTGCCACAGCCAGAAATTGCTCAGCAGCAGCGGCAGCAACAGGATCGGCGCCAGACGGCGAATCAACTTGTGGCTGATCAACGCAATCGAATACAGCCCGTGCTTGAACGGATTGAGCAGCTCGCTGCGTTGCGCCAGGCTTTGCAGGCCGCCGACGGTGACCCGCTGGCGCCGGCGGAATTGCTTGTCGGCTTCGTCCACGCCGTGGTCGATCACTTGCGCTTCGGGCACGTAGACGATGCGTTTGAATTTGACCGGTGCGCAGGTGCTGATGAAGAAGTCGTCGTTGACCTCCGCCGGCACGTTCTCGAACAGTTCCCGGCGCAAGGCCAGCAGCGCGCCGTCGGCGGAGACCATGCAGCCGGTACGGTTCTCGACCCGGCGCAACCAGCCCTCGTAGTGCCGATAAAGGCTGTCGCCGACGCTCAAGCCGCCGCCGGTGACCGGAATCACCATGTGCCCGGCGCAGGCGCCGACCTGCGGATCGCTCAGGGGCGCCAGCAGGTAGCCGAGGGTTTCCCGCGACCATTGGTTGTCAGCGTCGGTGAACACCAGAATGTCGCCCGTGGCCAAAGCCGTACCGGCATTCAGCGTGGCGGCCTTGCCCTGGCGGGGCAGGTCGAGCACGGTGATTCGCGGGTCGACGACCTTGCGTGCACAAGCCACGGTGTCGTCAGTGGAACCGTCGCTGGCCAGGATGATTTGCAGGGTCGCCGGCTGATAATCCTGGGACAGCAGCGAGCGCAGCTTGTGTTCGATGTGCCGCGCCTCGTTATGGGCGGCGATGACGATGCTGACGTTCAGCGGCGGTGCCGGGCTATGGCGCCACGCCGGAAACAGCGGAGCGAGCAGTGTCAGCAGCAGCGGGTAGCCGACATAGGCGTAGGCCGGCAGCAGCAGGCACATCCAGAAAATGAATTCAGCCACGGGCAGGCCTCCTGGCGTTCCAATGACACAGACTGAGAATGAACGCGGCGCCCGCCAGGTGCAGGCGCAGCCAGTGCAGGCCCCACAGTTGCAGGGTCAGGCAGACGTTGTGGTGCTTGGCGCTCTGACGCACGCTGAGCACCAGCCCCGGCACCAGCGTCAGCATCACCATGATCGCGGCGTGATGGGGAAAGCCGTCGAGCAGCGCGGAGATCGCCAGGAAATCCAGAACCCAGACGAAGATCGACAGCATCGGAAACCGCAACAGGCGCAGGCTGAAACCATGGCTGCGCAGCAGTTGCAGGTGACTGCCCTGGCGCCACAGTTCCTTGCCCATCCACTCGCGCCAGTTCATTTCGTAACCCCAGTGCAGCGCGACGTTCTCATTGATCGACAGCAGTCGGGCGCCGTGCTCGCGCAGGCGCAGGGTGAATTCCTTGTCTTCGCCGGTGCGCAGGGTTTCGTTGAAACCGCCGACCTTGTCGAACCAGCGCTTGCGCATCAACAGGTTGGCACTGGGCAGCCAGTCGACGACATGGCTGGTATGTGTGGTCGGGCGTAAGGTGCGGCGCTGCCAGGCAGTGGCGTACCACGGCGCGGCGGCGGGGGTGTGCAGGTCGAGACCGAAGACATCGGCCTGGCCACTGGCTTCGATGTCGAACAATGGGCGCAGCCAGTCTTCCGGCATTTCGATGTCGGCATCGATGAACGCCAGCCATTCCCCGGTGGCGATGGCGGTGCCACGATTGCGCAACGCGCCGATCAGCAGGCCTGGCATCACCAGTACGTGGGCGCCGAACTGCCGGGCGATCTGCGGCCCTTCGTCACTCGATCCATTGTCGACGACAATCAGTTCACACTCGACATTCGCCGCGTGCGCCGCTTTTTGCGCGGCCAGCAAGGTGCGGCCAATGTGTCGGGCCTCGTTGTACATCGGAATGACGATACTGATCCGGCTCATGTCCTGCTCTCCGTCAGCGGTGCCTGCTCGGCTTTGAGGCGCAGAACGCTGGTCATGGCGAGCATGATCCACACGTATTTCTGGTTCGGCGCGCTGAGGAACATCAGGAACAGCGTCAGCGACAGAAAACTCACCCCCAGATGGGTCATCAGATCCGCCTGTTGCCAGTCATGCCGCAACATCCACGCCTTGCGCGCCCGCATCAGGTTGTACAGACCCAGCGCGAGCATGCCGACGAACATCAGGCCGGCAGGAACCCCCAGCTCACTGAAGATTTCCAGGTAGGTGTTATGCGCCCGGCGATACAGGTCGCCGATCTTGCGGTTGGCGGAAAACGCCTTGGCGTAACCGGTGGTGGCGTAGTGCAGCGGGAAAGTGCCGGGGCCGGAGCCGAGCAGCGGGTTCTCGCGGATCATCTGGCCACCGACCACGATGTACGAGGCGCGGCGGCCGAGGGATTCATCGTTGTGCCCTTTGGCGCCTGCGCTCAATACGCTGAGGGACTGGATGCGCGCGATGTAACCGGCGGGCATTGCGTAGATCGCCAGCGGAATCACGATCGCCGCACCGAGCATGGCAAAGCCGAGGTGACGCGGACGAATCCGTGCCAGTTGCGCGCGGTAGTGCCAGCAACCGATCACCAGACTCAAGGCCAGCACCACCAGCCCGGAGCGCGATTCGGTCTTGGTCATGCCGCCGAGCAACAGCAGGCAGCAACCGCCCCAGAACAGACGATGCAACAGGTTCGGGCTGCGGATGACAAGCAATAGCCCCAGCGGAATGGCGAAGGCGATGAGCAGGGCGAAGGCGTTGGGGTCTTCGAGCAGGCCGGCGGCGCGGCCCTGATCCTGGAATTTGCTGGAGAACATGGCCATGGCGCAGGTCGTGCTGACGGCCAGGGTCACCAGCCGGGCGAACAGGTCGAGGTTCAGCTCGCGGCCGATCAGCAGGGTGATGACAAACAGAATCAGGCCGACGCTGATTTCCCGCAGATGACCGAGCGACATGCCCATGTCATCGGTGTTGAGCAGGCTCAGAAAGTACAGAACCATGAAGGCGATCAGAAAACGCCAGATATTGCTGCGCAGGCGATCCGAGGGAATCTGGTGCATCGCCAGTTGCAGCATCAGGATCACCGCCAGCGAAGCGCCGATCAGTTTGCTGCCCGACAGTGAACTGTCCTTGAAGAAACCCTCGAACGGCACCAGGGCGACGATGCCGAGCAGGCCCCAGGTCGGTTTGCGGTAAAGCACTGCGAATCCGACCAGGCCGATGACTGCGCCCGGCGCCAGATAGGGCCAGGGGCTGGCCAGCAGAGCGATGCAGGCCAGACCCAGCAGACTGACGATCGAGAGTGGGAAAATCATGCGCGTGCCTCCCGTGCCGTGCGGATGTACAGCTGCGACCAGCGTTCGGCCAGGGCCTTGAGGTCGTAGCGGTCCTGTTGCGTGCGTTTTGCGTTGTCGCGCAGTTGCCGCGCGAGGCCAGGCTCGGACAGCAACGTGTCGAGCTGGCGGGCGAGGGCGGCGCTGTCGGTGGGGGCCGCAAGCAAACCGTTGTGGCGATGCTCCAGCACGTCGGGAATCCCGCCGACGCCGAACGCCACCACCGGCACCCCGGCCTGCATCGCTTCCAGCAGAATCATCGGCGTGCCTTCGGTGCGCGAGCTGATCACCAGCGCATCGAGTTGTTGCCACCAGGGGCGCATGTCGGTCTGGTAACCCGGCAGGCGGATGCGCTGCTGCAATCCGGCGGCGTCGATCCTTGCCTGCAAGTCTTCGCGTTCCGGGCCGTCGCCGAGCATCACCGCGTCGAGTTGCGGGTGCTGATGACACAGCGGGATCAGCGCGTCGAGAAACAGATCCGGGCCTTTCTCACTGCTCAAACGCCCGACGTAACCGGCGAGCCAGCGTGGTCCTGGCGCATCGCAAGGCAGGGCGGCCGCTGCCGGCAATCCGTTGGGGATCACCTGCAATTTCTCCGCGCGTACGCTGGCCTGACGGTGCAACACCGCGATGCTTTCGGCGACACACACCACCCGATCCACCGACGCCGTGCGGCACAGTTGCAGGCTCAGCCAGGTGTAGAACTTCTGCTTGCGGCTGCGCGGGGTGAAGCCGTGTTGAGTGATCACCAGCGGCAGGCGCAACAGCGTGGCGCCGACCCAGCCGAACAACAGGCCTTTGAAATTGTGGGTGTTGATCAATGGCCGTTCACCGCGCCGCTGACGCAAGTGCCGCAACAGGGCACCGAGCCCTGCGCAGCCTTTTGCATCGACGCCGGCCTCGCGAAAGCGCGCGATCAATTCCGGCGGCGCATCGAGGAACAGCACCTGGTGCTGCCCCGGCGTCGCCAGGCAATGATCGAGCAACATCCGCTCGGCCCCATAGAAGCCACCGCTGCTGAGCAAATGCATGATCGGCAGGGCGGCGTTCGGGGTGGCGGACGTGTTCAATTGCGTACCCAGTGCACGAAGCTCGGCACGGTCCAGTTCTTGTGCGGGTTGCTCGGTTGCGCGTTCTGGTCGTTGATCACCAGCAGCACCGGCAGGCCCAGCTCGTGGCTGATTTGCGCCGGATGTTTGAAGCGGTGATCGAAGAACTCACGCACGTAGACCAGTGCAATCGCCAGCAACAGACCGGTGAACAACCCGAACGGAATGATCAGCATCGGTTTGGGAAACGCCGCTTCGGTCGGCTCGAACGGCGGGCTCAACACCCGGGCGTTGGACAGGTCATCGCTCAGCGAGCGGGTGGTGCTGCTTTCGGCAAAACGTTGGGCGTAGGTCGAGAACGCGGCGTGCAGGGCATCGATCTCGGTATCCATCTGCCGCAGCTTGCTCTGGGTTTGCTGCAGCTCGCGGATACGGTTCTTGAACTCAGCGATGCGCGCGGTTTTCTGATCGATCACCTGCTGGACCACCGCCAGATCGTTGGTGCGTTCCTGGATACGGTTGCTCACCACCTTGAGGAACTGCTGGCGAGTGCGGGCAATCTGCTCGCGGGTCAGCAACATCGGTTCACTGCTGGGCTGGAACACCGCCAGATCGTTCATGTAGCGGCTGACCTGGGTGGTCAGTTGCTCGCCCATCTGTTTGATTTCCCGGTCCTCGAACGCCACGTTGTCGACCGTGGTGGTGAAGGTGTAGGGGAAGGTGTAGTCGTTAAGTTTGCTGTTACTGGCGGCGGCCAGCGCGGTCTTCAGGTACTCGAGCCAGCGCTGGCTTTGCAGCAGGCGGTCGCGATACAGGTTCAGCGCCTGCTCTTCGGTGTTGATCGCGTTGAGGCGGAAGGTGATTTCCTCCTTCGGATCCGACGCACCGACACTTTCCAGCAACGCCTGGCGATTGCCTTCCAATCCATCGAGACTCACCTGATACAGGTGTTTCTTGGTTTCGTAGAACGATTGCGGCAGGTCGATCGATTGCAGCGCCTGACGGCTCACCAGATAGTTTTGCAACAGGGCAGAGACGAAGGTCGTGCCTTGATGCGGATCGGGGAAGCTGTAGATGATCGAGATCACGTTGGAGCCAGGCAGGGTCTCGATTTTCAGGCTGTCTATCGCATCCTGGGTCAGCGCATCGAGCGCGGTGTCGCGCACCGGATCGGTCTCAAGCCCCAGGGTGTTGCGCACGGGGTTGATCACGTACTGGCGCAGCGGCGAACTGATGTAGCGCTTGAACGGCTCGCTCACCAGCTTGTTGAACATCCCGGGCGACGGGGTGTATTCGCCCTTGTCGCGCAGTTCGCTGATGGTCTGACGGATCAGCGCCGGCGAACGCAGGATGTTGCTCTCGGTTTCCATGTCCGCCAGCGACGGCGGGATGAAGGTGGCGTTGTCCACAGTGAGCGACGTGGTGGCGTCGCCCTGTGAAAGTTTTTTCGACTGCACGATCACCTGAGCGGTGATATCGAAGGTCTGCTTGAGCAGCAGCGGCAGCACCAGCGCGATCACTGCAAAGATCAGGAAGACCCGTTTCACCAGTTGCTTGTTGGCGAAGAAGATCCTGAAGAACTCATGCAGGTAATTTTCCTTTGGATTCATGATCGGTCACCTGAGAGTCAGTTGTTGTTGCTGTCTTTGTTGTCGACGCGGTAGCCGAAGCTGAAGCCCACACCCTGGAACAGCACCACGTCGGCCAGTTGCCGGGCGAGTTCGCCGGCGCTGGCCAGTTTGGTTTTCGGCACGTACAGCATGTCATCCGGTTGCAGGTAGGCGATTTGCGGCGCCTCGCCCGACAATGCTTTCTCGACGTCGTAGCGCACGGCCTGCACCTGATTGCCGTTGCGGCGCATGATCACCACCGAATCGAGCCGCGCTTTGACGTTGGTGCCGCGCGCCAGGGTCAGCGCCTCAAGCACCGACACCGGCCGGCGAATCGGGTAGGAACCCGGCTGGCCGACTTCACCCAGCACATAGATTTCGTTGCCGGCGGTGGACTTGAGCAGCACGTCCACGGTCATGCGGCCCGGCAGTTGCGCGTACTTTTTGTTGAGGAAGGCTTCGAGCTGGTTGACGGTCATGCCTTGCAGCGGCACCGCGCCGATTTCCGGGAAGCTCGCGTAGCCGTCGGTGCCGACGGTGATCTCGCGGCTCATGCCGGTGGCCGGGTGGTTGAGGGCGCTTTTCAGGTTCTGCTCGTTGGTCAGCGGGCTGATGATCTGCACTGTCAACTGATTGCGGTTGGGCTGGAACAACTGTTTGCGTTGATAGGCGCGCTGGATTTCCTGGCGCGCTTCTTCACTGGTCAGCCCGGCGATTTTCACCGAGGTGTTGGCGCCCGGCAGTTCGATGGTGCCGTCCGGCAGCACCAACTGGTTGCCATTGAGCTGGCTGGCAGCGGTGAAGTTAAGGCCGATCTGGTCCCCCGACTGCACGCGATAAGCGTCCGAGCCGCTGGTGCTGATGTGGAAGATCACGTCCAGCACATCCTGCGGGCGCAGGGTCTGCTCGACCTTCGGCATGTCGGTGGCCTGGGCGTTGGCCGGGGTGGCGGTGAGAATATTCACCGGCATGTTCTGGGTTTCGGAGGTGCTCGAGCAGCCTGCAAGCGGCAGCATCAGCAGCACAAGAATCCTGGCGTTCATGGCGTCATCCTTTGCGGTTGCTTACAGGTTTTTGTAGAGCCATTTAGGCATGTAGTACTTGCGTCGGTTGAACACGCTGCCGACCACTTTCGCCCCGGCCTGGGTCAACCGCTGGACCGCCGCCTGGGCAACTTCCCAGCGAGTGTCTTCGGCGCGTACCACGAACACCACGCCGTCGACCTGGGTGCTGATGACCAGCGTGTCGGCCGCCGAATACACCGCGTCGCCGTCGATCACCACAAAGCGGTACTGGCTGCCCAGTTGATCGAGCAACGGGCTCAGACGCTCGGCGGTCAGGTGTTCCAGGGTGCGGATCGGCCGGCCGTTGGGCAGCACGTGGAATGGCAGGCTCGACACCTGCACCACGCAGTCTTGCAACAGCGGCGGGTTGTCCGGGTTGAACAACAGGTCGCGCAGGCCGCGCTCCTTGCTCAGGTTCAGTTGCTGGGTCAGGTTGCTCGCCGACTGGCTGGCGTCGACGTACAGCACCTGGCCGCTGCTCATCTGCGCCAGTTGACTGGCCATGGCCAGGGCGCTGGTGGTGGTGCCGGCGCCGGGGTTGGCGGCGGTCAGGAACAGGATCCGCAGATCCAGGTCCAGCACGGTCGAGGTCAGGTTCGACTCGCTGGGGCTGGCGATGCTCAGGCTTTTGTTGGTTGAACCGTCCATTAGCTTGCTCCGTGGCCGCTGAATACTTTGAAGGGGGTTTTCAACAGAATCTTCAGATCAAGCAGTAGGCTCTGCTCGGCGATATAGCTGAGGTCCAACTCAACGCGCTGGTCGAAGTCGATATTGCTGCGTCCGGAGATCTGCCACAGGCCGGTCATGCCGGGGTAGATCGCCAGACGCGCGAGGTGACTGTCCTTGTAGCGGTAGGTGTTGAACGAGGTCGGACGAGGGCCGACCAGGCGCATGTCGCCGGTCACTACATTGATGAGGTTGGGAAGCTCGTCGAGGCTGGTGCGCCGCAGGAAGCCGCCGATCCCGGTGATGCGCGGGTCCTGGTCGATCTTGAAGTCGATGGCGTCGGCACCGTGCTTGTTCAGGTGGCGCAACGACTCCTTGAGCTCTTCGGCGTTGGCGACCATGGTCCGGAACTTGTACATGCCGAACTTGCGGCCGCGATAGCCGGTGCGTTTCTGCACGAACATTACCGGGCCTTTGCTGGTGAACTTGATGGCCAGCGCCAGACCGATCAGCAGCGGCGAAATCATCAGCAGAATCATCAGGGCGCCGAGACAGGCGACCACCCGATTGGTGCGCGACAGTTGCCACGGCCGGCCACCTTCTCGACCGGTCATCCAGCCCTGGCCCTGGCGGTGGATTGCCGCGTCGAGGCGCATTCGCTGTTCCGGATCCATGCGTTTGTCACGCACCAGTTGTTGGATCGGTATACCTTTCTCAAGTCCAGTCATGGAGTCCTCCGCTGATGTTCAGCCGCGAACGGCGCGTGGGCGATAGGCAGTGGGGTAGTAATCGCGGAACCAGGCGACAAACCGCCCCAGTCCCTCATCCAGCTCTATCCGGGGCTGAAACCCGGTGGCCTGGGCCAGGTCGCTGGCCTCGGCGCAGGTATTGAGTACGTCGCCCGGTTGCAGCGGCAGCAGATCGACCACGGCTTTCTGGCCGAGGTGTTTTTCCAGCAGGGCGAGGTAGGTTTTCAGCGCCACCGGGTGCTGGCCGCCGATGTTGAACAAGCGCCACGGCGCCATGCTGCTGGCCGGGTCGGGTTGTTCGCGGTTCCACTCGGGATTGGCCCGGGGTGCCCGCTCGATCAGGCGTGCGATGCTTTCGATGATGTCGTCGATGTAGGTGAAATCGCGCTGATGCTCGCCGTAGTTGAACAGCTTCAGCGGCGAGCCTTCGCTGATGGCCTTGGCGAACTGGATCGGCGACATGTCCGGCCGGCCCCACGGCCCGTAGACCGTGAAAAAGCGCAGCCCGGTGCAAGCGATGCCGAACAGATGGCTGTAGCTGTGGGCCATCAATTCATTGGCTTTCTTGGTCGCGGCGTACAGCGACAGCGGGTGATTGACGCCGTCCTGCACCGAATACGGTGTGCGCTGGTTGGCGCCGTACACCGAACTGGACGAGGCGTAGATAAGGTGCTCGACCGGGTACTGGCGGCAGCATTCCAGGATGTTGAGGAAACCATCGAGGTTGCTGTGCAGATAGGCCCGTGGATTTTCCAGCGAATAGCGCACCCCGGCCTGCGCCGCGAGGTGCACCACCACTTGTGGTCGTTCACTGCTGAACAGTGCTTGCAGCGCCGACGCGTCGGCCAGATCAATCGTGGCAAGCTGGAAATCTCCAATTTGCTTGCGCACCCAGTCCACCCGATCGTGCTTGAGCTGGGGATCGTAGTAGCCGTTGAAATTGTCCAGGCCGATCACCTGATGCCCGTCGCGCACCAGCCGCAGCACGCAATGAGCACCAATGAACCCGGCCGCACCGGTGACGAGGATTTTCATGGCCGCAACCCGTCAGGCGCGATGTGGCGCAGACCGATGCCGCTGTAGTGCAGGCCGGCGGCCGCCACTTGTTCCGGGTTGTAGAGGTTGCGTCCGTCGATGATGACTTTGGAACGCAGCTTGCTGGCCAGCAGCTCGAAATCCACCACGCGGAAATTCTTCCATTCGGTGCAGATCACCAGTGCGTCGGCATCCTCGAGGGTGTCGTCGCGGGTGGCGCACAGGTGCAGGTCATTGCGGTAACCGTAAATGCGCCGGCACTCGGACATCGCTTCCGGATCGTAGGCCTGCACGCTGGCGCCTTCGGCCCACAGCGCCTCCATCAGATAACGGCTCGGGGCTTCGCGCATGTCATCGGTGTTCGGCTTGAACGCCAGGCCCCAGATCGCGATGGACTTGCCGGCCAGGCCTTGAGGGAATTGCACCCTGAGTTTGCTGAACAGAATGTGCCGTTGCGCGTCATTGACGTCGGTGACGCTGCGCAGCAGTTTCAATGGCATGCCGTTGTGTTCGGCGGTGTGCAGCAGGGCGCGCAGGTCCTTGGGAAAGCACGAGCCACCGAAGCCGCAGCCCGGGTAGATGAAGTGATAGCCGATGCGCGGGTCGGAGCCGATGCCCTTGCGCACCGCTTCGATGTCGGCGCCGAGCAGTTCGGTGAGGTTGGCCAGTTCGTTCATGAAGCTGATGCGGGTGGCGAGCATCGCGTTGGCCGCGTACTTGGTCAGCTCGGCGCTGCGGTTGTCCATGAACATCAGTTTTTCGTGGTTGCGGCAGAACGGCGCGTACAGCTCGCTCATCTGCTCGCGGGCCAGGTCGTCGCGAGTGCCGACGATGATCCGGTCCGGCCGCATGCAGTCGGCGAGGGCGCTGCCTTCTTTGAGAAATTCCGGGTTGGACACCACCCGCACTGCCAGAGCGCTTTTGCCGCGCCGTTGCAGTTCTTCTTCGGCGGTGTGCAGCACCTGATCGGCCGTGCCGACCGGCACCGTGGATTTGATGATCAACGTGCGATCGTCTTCCATGAAGCTTGCGATCTGCCGCGCCACGTTGAGCACATGGCTGAGGTCGGCGGAGCCGTCTTCGTCGGCCGGCGTACCCACGGCGATGAAGATCAGTTCGGCGTGTTCCACCGCATCGCTGGCCTGGGTGCTGAACAATAAACGCCCGGCCTTGATGTTTTCTTCCAAAGTTGCCGAAAGACCCGGTTCGCTAATAGGCGGTACCGCCTGTTGCAGTTGTTTAATCTTGTTCGGGTCAATATCGACGCACAATACGCGATGTCCGACATCGGCAAGTGCGGCTGCTTGTATCAGGCCAACATAGCCCGTACCAAATACGCTCACGTCCATATTGGCGTGCCTCGTAAGACGGTGATGGAAGATTGAAAATGGAACTGTCAAAAGGGGTATAGCGCAGCGTGGGAAAAGCGTGTCAGCAAAATGACATGTTGCAAGGGTATAACACCCCCATTTTTGGGGGCGAAAGGCCATCAAGTGCTTGCTGTAGCTGGATTTGTCCCGTTCTTGACGTGTTCGAAGAAAACGATAAACGGTCGTAGGCCACGTATTACAAGGGTTTTAACGACTTGGGTGTGTCAGATTTGAGTCAACGTTTTTTTGACGCTTTTTGATTATGTCCGACATTTCTTGCGCTTTAATGGCCCGGTGCTAGTGTCAGATTTTGACCGACAAACCCTTGACAACCTCTCGTCGGACGCACTCCGGAATTGCCATGTTTCGATATCTGAAAGAACTGCTTTTAATTATTTATCTATTGCTTTATTCCGAATATTACCTTGACCGTTTAAATGCGATGGGTATTGGTTTGGCAGTACTTCTTTTTGGCGCGATGTTTTTGACGCTGACTTTCGCATTATTACTGACAGCCTATATACGTCAGACTTTCATTCGGCATTTGTTCGCATTAACCCTGTTTGTTTCGGCGGTGTTCTTCGATGTTTACACGAGGGTCACCGCCGATTACCTGACCTACAGCAGTTTTGTCTCACTGGTGTACTCCGGCGGCTTCATCCAGGAAGCGGCGTATCAGTACCGGGGGGCGATCATCCACGGGCTGCTCAACGGGTTGTTGCTGTTGTTCGGGATCGGTCTCAAGCCCCGGCACACGATCCCGGTGCCCAACGCCTTGCGGATCGCTGCGCCGTTGTGCGGTGTATTGCTGCTCAGCGCCGTGTTGTTCGTGCGGGCCGGCGAGGGCGCGCGCGGGTTGCCGATCATGTACACGCCGCTGGCCTATCTGAACCTGTTCGGCTACGAAGCGCTGCACAACACCGTCGGCCCGCGTGAGCCGGTGACCCTGGCGCGCAATGGTCCTGCGGTCGGCCACGACATCGTGCTGATCATCGACGAGAGCATTTCCGGCAATTACCTGGACATCAACGCGCCGTTCGGCGTGCACAGCAACCTCAAGCAGGCCCGTCCCGGCGTCGAGATCTTCAACTACGGCTACGCGGCGTCCATCGCCAATTGCAGCGCCGACACCAACATCACCCTGCGCTACGGCGGCACCCGCGCCGACTACATGCGGATCAACAGCACGCTGCCGTCGATCTGGCAGTACGCGAAAAAGGCCGGCCTGCGCACGGTCTACATCGACGCTCAGCGCACCGGCGGCAACCTGCAGAACCTGATGAACGATGCCGAGAAAAAGGACATCGACGAATTCGTGCAATTCGACCAGACCAGCGTGCGCGACCGCGACATGGCTGCCGCCGCCAAGCTGATCGAACTGCTCAACGACGGTAAACCGCAGCTGGTGCTGATCAACAAGGTCGGCGCGCATTTTCCGGTACACGACAAATACCCGGACGCCTTCATGGCCTACCGCCCGACCTTGCCCCGCGGGCAGTTCACGGAAGTGGCCGACACCGGTGAACGCACCGGCTTCAACGGCCAGCCGGATGACTGGGTGCTGTATCGCAATGCCTACAAAAACACGGTGCTGTGGAATGTCGGTGAGTTCTTCTCGCGGGTGTTTGCCCAGGCCAATCTGAACAACGCGCTGCTGATCTACACCTCCGACCACGGCCAGGATTTGCACGAACGCGGCAATCCCGGGCTCAACACTCACTGCGGCGGCGACCCGGTGGAGGAAGAAGGGCTGGTGCCGCTGGTAGTGATTCAGGGCGATCAGTTGCAGACTCTCGACTGGTCGGCGCAACTGGCGGCGAACAAGGATCGCTCCAGTCACTACAACATCTTCCCGACCCTGTTGCAGTTGATGGGCTACGACCTGCCGGGAATCGAAGCGGTATACGGCAAACCGCTGAGCGTGGCGACGGCGGATGAATTCACCTTCAACTACCGCTTCAACGCGCGGCTGGGGGCCAAACCCGAGTGGAAGCACATCGACCTGAACAGCATCGTCACGCCGGGTGAAGCGCCGACGAGTGTGGCGGTGGGTCAGTAACGCGTCGGTATCCGCTATCCTTGGCCGACACGGATCGATCGGATGGCGGCATGCTCCAGGTTCAAAACGTCTTCAAAAGCTACCTCACCCCGCAAGGCCCGTTGCCGGTGCTGCAAGGCGTCGACCTGACGCTCAGGCCCGGCAGCAGTCTGGCGCTGATGGGCGAGTCGGGCAGCGGCAAGAGCACGCTGCTGCACCTGATCGCCGGGCTCGACAAAGTCGACAGCGGCAGCATCCGCAGCGGCGAACATCGGCTGGACCGGATGAACGAGGCGCAACTGGCCAACTGGCGGCGCACCGAAATCGGTCTGGTGTTCCAACAGTACAACCTGATCGGCAGCCTGCGGATCGAGGACAACCTGGCGTTTCAGGCGCGGCTGGCCGGGCGGCATGACCCGCGCTGGCAGCAGCATCTGGTGCAGCGTCTGGGGCTGAGCGAATTACTCAAGCGCTATCCCGAACAACTCTCCGGCGGCCAGCAACAGCGAGTTGCGCTCGGTCGGGCGCTGGCCGCGCAACCGAAACTGCTGCTGGCCGACGAGCCCACCGGCAGTCTCGACGAAGCCACCAGCGACGAAGTGCTGCGACTGTTGCTGGAATTGCTCGACGACACACCCACCACCTTGCTGATGGTCACCCACAGTCAGCGCGTGGCGGCGCGGCTGGCGGAGCGCGTGGTGCTGTCCAGCGGTTGTTTGACGTGAAGGTTTTTCGTCACGCGCTGATGGCGCTGCTCAGTCACTGGCGGCGCCATCCGGTGCAGTTTTTCAGCGTGCTGACCGGGCTGTGGCTGGCCACCAGTCTGTTGACCGGTGTCGAGGCGCTCAACAGTCAGGCGCGGGACAGTTACGCGCGGGCCAGCCAAATGATCGGCGGCGAGCCCCAGGCCAGCCTCAGCACGCCGAACGGCGCGACCTTTCCGCAGCAATGGTTCGTCGATCTGCGGCGTCTGGGCTGGCCGGTGTCACCGGTGCTGCAAGGGCGCCTGATTCTTAAAAATCACGAAAACCAGCGCCTGCAATTGATGGGCATCGAGCCGGTGTCTTTACCCGGTGACAGCGCGGTGGCCGGGCAGGCGATGCCGATCGAGCGCATTGTCGAATTCTTCACCCCGCCGGGCAGCACCTGGATTTCTCCCGAAACCTTGCGGGCGCTGAACCTCGCCGAGGGCGCGACGCCAACCACCGAACCCGGCCAGACGCTGCCGCCGCTGCGAGCGCAAACCGACATGGCCCCCGGGGTGCTGTTGGTGGACATCGGCGTCGCTCAGCGCGTGCTCGAACAACCTGATCAACTGTCGCGTCTGCTGCTGCCGAAGGATTTTCACGCCGACGTCCCGGCCGCGTTCAAAGGCCAGTTGCAGCTCAAGAGCAGTGGCGAGGAAAACAACCTTGCGCGATTGACCGAAAGCTTCCACCTCAACCTCGATGCCCTCGGGTTTCTCTCGTTCATTGTCGGTTTGTTCATCGTCCACGCGGCCATCGGTCTGGCGCTGGAGCAGCGCCGGGGATTGCTGCGTACTCTGAGGGCCTGTGGTGTCAGCGCGCGAATGTTGATCGCTTGCCTGATCGTCGAGCTCGGCGCGTTGGCGTTGATCGGCGGGCTGTTCGGCGTGGTCAGCGGTTACTGGCTGGCGAGCGTGCTGTTGCCGGATGTCGCCGCCAGCCTGCGCGGTCTGTACGGCGCGGAAGTGGCGGGGCAGTTGCGTCTGAGTCCGTGGTGGTGGTTCAGCGGCATCGGCTTGAGTCTGCTCGGCGCGCTGCTGGCCGGGGCCAATAGCCTGCTGCGGGCGGCGCGTCTGCCGTTGCTGGCGGTGGCGGATCCGCAGGCCTGGCATCAGCAACATGCACGCTGGTTGCGGCGTCAGGGTTGGGTGGCCGGCGTGTGTGCGGCGATTGCCTTGGCGGCGCTGGTGTGGGGCAACAGTCTCGCCAGCGGTTTTGTGTTGATGGCGGGGCTGTTGCTCGGCGCCGCGCTGGCGTTGCCGGTGTTGCTCAGTGCGTTGCTCAACGGTTTGCTCGGGCGCAGCCGCTCGGTGCTCGGGCAGTGGTTTCTCGCCGACTGCCGCCAGCAATTGCCGGCGCTGAGCCTGGCCTTGATGGCGCTGCTGCTGGCGATGGCGGCGAACATCGGCGCCGGCAGCATGACCGCCGGTTTCCGCCAGACCTTCAACGACTGGCTCGAACAACGGCTCACCGCCGAGCTTTATCTGAATCCGAGCAACCCGGCTCAGGCGCGAGAGCTGTACACCTGGCTCAAACAGCAACCGAGCGTCACCGCGATCATGCCCAACTGGCAGGTTTCGGTGTCGCTGCAAGGCTGGCCGGCGGACGTGTTCGGGATCATCGATCATCCGCACTATCGCCAGCACTGGCCGTTGCTCGAATCTCGAGGAGACGACCCGTGGGCGGCGCTGGCCAAGGACGATGCGGTGATGCTCAGCGAACAACTGGCGCGGCGCTTGAAGGTGACGCCGGGCGATCACTTGTCGATTCCCACGCCGGGCGGGTCGTGGTCGCCGCGCATCGTCGGGATTTACGCCGACTACGGCAATCCCAAGGGCCATGTGCTGGTCAACAGCAACCACCTGTTGCGCGGCTGGCCGCAGCTGACGCCAAACCGCTTCAACCTGCGCATCGACCCGTCGAACATCCCAGCGCTGCTCAGGGCCTTGCAGGCACGCTTCCAACTCGATGACAGCCGGATCGTCGATCAGGCGCGACTCAAGGGCTGGTCGGTGCAAGTCTTCGAACGCACCTTCGCCGCGACCGCCGCGCTGAACAGCCTGACGTTGGCCGTCGCCGGCGTGGCGCTGTTCATCAGCCTGCTGACCCAGAGCCAGAGCCGCCTCGGCCAGCTCGCACCGTTGTGGGCGCTGGGTGTGACGCGGCGGCAGCTGATGCTTCTCAATCTCGGGCAAACGTGGCTGTTGGCGCTGCTGACGCTGGTGCTGGCCTTGCCGTTGGGCATCGGTCTGGCGTGGTGTCTGGACGCGGTGATCAACGTGCAGGCCTTTGGCTGGCGTCTGCCGCTGCGGGTGTTTCCATGGCAGTTGCTGCAACTGATGGGGCTGGCGCTGCTGGCGACCTTGCTGGCCTCGGCGTGGCCGCTGTATTCGCTGTACCGCACGCAACCGGCGGACTTGCTGAGGACGTTTGCCCATGAGGACTAGGTTTGCGCTGGTGTTTTTGGCGTTGTTGCTCGGTGGTTGCGACAACCCCACAGCGGAGCAGAAGGGTTTCGCCGGCATGGGCGCTCAGGCGCAGGCGTTTACACCGGTGGTGCCGGGGCGGGTGTTCAGCTTCCCGGCGGATCACGGCGCCCATGACGGCTTTCGCATCGAATGGTGGTACGTGACGGCCAATCTCAAGGACGCGCAGGGCAACGATTTCGGCGTGCAGTGGACGTTGTTTCGCAGCGCCCTGAACGCCTCGCCGCAGCAGCCGGGCTGGGCCAACCAGACGATCTGGCTCGGGCATGCAGCGGTGACCTCGGCCAGCGTCCACCACGCCGCCGAGCGCTACGCTCGTGGCGGCGTCGGGCAGGCCGGGGTGCGTGCGGCGCCGTTCGAGGCTTGGATCGATGACTGGCGTTTCGTCAGTCAGGCGAGCGATCCGCTGGCCGACCTGCAACTCAGCGCCCGGGACAAGAACTTCAGCTACCAGCTGCGCCTGACCTCCAGCCGCCCGCTGGTGTTGCAGGGCGACAAGGGCTTCAGCCAGAAATCCGAACAGGGCCAGGCGTCGTATTACTACAGCCAGCCGTTTTTCCAGGCCAGCGGCACCCTGCAGATCGACGGCCAGACCTATACCGTCAACGGCCCGGCCTGGCTCGACCGCGAATGGAGCAGCCAGCCGCTGACCGCCAACCAGACAGGGTGGGACTGGTTCTCCCTGCATCTGGACGGCGGCGAACACGTCATGCTGTACCGCATGCGCCAGAAGGAAGGGGCGCCCTACCTGACCGGCACGTGGATTGCCGCCGATGGCCAGACCGAAACCCTGCACGCCGAGCAGATCAAGCTGACCCCGCAAGGCACTGCGAAGGTCGCCGGCCGTTCGATGCCGGTGCGTTGGTCGATTGAGATCCCGACGAGGAATCTGCAGATCACCCTCGATGCAATCAACCCCGACGCCTGGATGAACCTGCGCATTCCGTATTGGGAAGGGCCGGTGCGCCTGAGCGGCAATCGGGGCGGGCAGGGCTATCTGGAAATGACCGGGTACTGATTCCACGTACCGTGCCTGCGAAGGAATCGATTGGAACTCTGTCCAGGATGCCCCCTCTACCGAGGAACATGGCCGAGGATCCGATCCATGAGCGAGGAACTGAAATCTCCAGACCTGACGACCTGGCAGCAAATGTTTGACGATCAGACGTACTGGCAACAATCCCCGGATGCCCATTACTTCGATCTGCAGCGCATTGCTGACGATTTGCTCGGCCAAGGTGCCATCGATCTTGAGCAGTGGCAGATTCTCAGAGCCAAGGCCGATGACCTGCACAAGGACTCGCCCGCCATGAACGTCGCGCGGGAACTCGACGACCCCGAAGCCTGAGGAGGCCCGACATGAACACTGTCCCTGATAACGAGCACCCCGACGAACCTCGTCCGCCGGGTGAAACCGAGCGCGACAACGACGCACTGCGTCCCACCGATCCCAAACAGCGACAGAGCTCCGGGAAAGGCACCGCCAGTGGCGAGTCCACCGCGCAGGACACTGCGCAACGATCGCGGAACAAACCCTGAAGGGCGTCTATGCTCAGTGGCACATCCGTCGCTGACCACGTCGGCGATGGGTGCTGCCATCCATCACAGGGAATGTATCGCTTATGAAGCTCCAAGCACTGACGCACGCCATAGCACTTGCCACCGTCCTTTCTACGGCCAGCCTTTCGGCGATGGCCGCCGATATCCCGCTGTCGGCCGCTGTCGAGGCCGACAGGGTCACCACCAAAGTGCTGGCGGTTGACCCGGCCAATCATCAAGTGGTCCTGGAAGGCGCGGAAGGTCGCCAGGTGCACATTCAGCTCAGCGACAAGGCGAAAAACCTCGGAAATCTCAAGGTGGGGGATCTGGTCCAGATCGAGGTGACACGTTCGGTCGCCGCTTATCTGGACACCGACGTGGATAAAGGTCTGCCAGGCTCTACCGAGCGCACCGGTGAACTGCGCAACGCCGTGGGCAGCAGCAACCCCGGTGGCGAGGCTTTCCGCCAGGTTCAGGTCCAGTTGAAAATCACCAAAATTGATTTGGCGACAAACCAGGTGACCCTGGAAAACCCGTCGGGCCAGTCGAAAACCCTCAACGTCGAAAAGCCTGAGATTCAGGCCAAACTGAAAGATTTGAAAGTCGGGCAAAGCGTCGTGGTCACTTACACCGATGTATTAAAAGTGACCAGTCAGCATGAAAGTTGAGTATTGACTCTACAGAATGGCTGTTCTTGTACAAGTAATTGTATGAGAACAGTCATATGAAGTATTCGAGGTGGTGATGTCAGAAAGTTTGTCGGGAAATATCGACGAATATTTTCTTTAACTTTTCAGTACATAAATTTCATGTTGAAGCAGGACGACATATCCGCCAATTTCCATTAAAATCCTTCGCGTTCGCCCAGTGTCAGGGCTCTTTACCGGTGCATGGATTGCCAGGCCATTACACTGGGCGAACACCTCCTCGGAGTGGAGGCCAAAGAATTCAGATGCAAAAAGGGCGACTTTGAAGTCGCCCTTTTTTATTGTCTTACGATTTGGCGGGTCGCATACCCTGTTGTAACTGAAGGCGCTTGAGCGTTTCCTGATACATGGTGGTGCGGCGGTGCTGTGTGCCGTATCCACCGATCGCGGCCACGGTGCCGGCCTGGATGTGATCCAGGTAGCGGAAGATCGTCCGCGGCGAGAGGCATTTGATGCCGTAGCCAAGGTTGCTTAAACGATCCTGCAGCGTGTATCCCGGGACCCGGTCGTCCATCGAAAAATGCAGCCCGTGAGCCTTGATCAGCCGTGCATTCCACAAGGTGCAGAAGCTTTTCAGGTGAGTTTCCCGGTAGGGTTTTGGATCTCGGGACGGCAACCCGAAATGCTGTTTTGCCCGGCGGAAATAGTGTTTGAAATAACGCGAAGACAAACGCCAGGTGTCTCTAAGGACGCCGCGATCCAATTGTTCGACGCAACCTACCGCCGCGGTATCCAAAGATTGCATGCACTCATTCATCATCATCGAAAAGACAGTACTGTCAAAAACGAAAGTGTCGGTGTGCAGCAAAAACAGGTAATCGGTTTCAACTTTCGCAAGTGCCAGATCAAGTGCCTTGCCATGAGCAATATGCCCCGCTTCCTTGCCGGGAGAAGGGCGCTCGATCAAGTTGATCCAGTCCAGGGACCGCAAGTAAATCAGGCTTTCATCGGCGGAATCGTTGTCCACCACCCACACCGGAATTTGATGCTCCTTGACATACTGCTGGAGAAACTCCAGGCACATCCGGGTTATTTCCGGCGTCTTGTAATTGACCAATACAAGACTGAAGGCGGGCAGTTGTTTAGAGGTGGAATCGATCGCACTCATGGTCCGGGCTCACTTCAAGTTGAAGGGTTCTGCTGACGGCAATCAGCACACAGAACCGCTGCTTTGTGGCCCGGATGGTAGGGACGCAACCTTAGTTCAAGCTTAATTTCCGAGCGCCCGGGCCGGGCGACTTGTTACCGCTTGCGACGACGGCGAGGTGCTTGGCGACCAAGCGCGGTTACACGGTAAGATGCGCCGCCCTTTCAAGCTCAAGGAAGACAACGGCCCGCGCCGTTCGCCAAGGATGAAACCACTTTCCCTCTACCACCCGGCCCTTTACTGGCTGCGCGTGTGGCAAAAAAGACTGTTCCGCCACATCGCCTGGCACTGCTCGAGCAAACGCTACGCACGGCCTGCCACGACGTCCGAGCGCTTGCCTTACCGCTATCTCAAACATACCTCAAAACTGATCCGCAAACTCGGCGACTCCGACCTCGCGCTGCAACACAACAAAGTCATCAACCTCAAACTCGCCGTCGCCGCCATCGACGGCGTCACCATCGCCCCCGGCGAATATTTCTCCTTCTGCCGCCTCGTCGGCCGCCCGACCCGCCAACGCGGCTACGTCGAAGGCATGGAACTCTCATTCGGCGAAGCCCGCACCGGCATCGGCGGCGGCATCTGCCAACTCAGCAACCTTATCCACTGGATGGCCATTCACTCACCGCTGGTCGTCATCGAACGCGCCAACCACAGCTTCGACCCCTTCCCGGACGACGGCCGCGTCCTGCCATTCGGCTCCGGCGCGGCAATCTTCTACAACTACATCGACCTGGTACTGCACAACCCGACGGATCGCAGCTTTCAGCTGAAGTTGAAGGTGGGGGAGACGCAGTTGGAGGGGGAGTTGTTGTGTGATCGGGAGCGGGCTTATCGGTATCACGTGTTTGAAGTGGGGCATCGGTTTGTGCGGGAGGGGGAGCGCGTGTATCGAGAGAATGAGATTTGGCGGGAGGTGAGGGAGAAGGGGCAGGTGGGGGCGTTGGTGGAGAGGGAGCGGTTGTATGGGAATCGGGTGGTGGTTAAGTATGAGGTTTTGGACGCGTTGATCGATACGAAGTAATCATGGTTATGGAATTACTATTCTTCTGCCTCCATGAGTTTTCTGTATTTGGAAAATATAGCGGTGGCTTGTTTATCGCCATTAATAAGGTTTTCATAAAAATGAATATCTGAAGCCCACTCAGCGAAAACCAACTTGCTTTCCGGCTTTGATTTTAAGGCGAGAAAGCAAAGTTTCCAATGGCGCGAAAGTCTGCTATCGACAATTTCGAAAAAGTCAGCTGCGACAGGGATGGGATATTCATCATGGGTTTCTGAACACAGATAGTACCAAGGTTGGTTATCCCGAAATTCTATTCCGTAGACAATGTATTCTTTTCCTATTTGCAGGTCTAATTCGCCATCAGGAAGTGATATGTGTTTTTTTAATCTTGAGACGGTTTCTGGATTTGGTGCTTGATTGAGGTTATTTAATATACATACGACCTTCATTTGATGGAATCTCCAAGCTCTGAGGAATGTGGTGGGATTGTCTTCAAGAACATAATGTATGAAAGGTGTTGAAAAGGGGGGGATTTATTTTCTTCAGCGAAAAATAAATTTTGGTTTGTTATGCTTCAAGCATAAAATCTTCGTTTTTTTTAATAAATTCCATCTTGTTTTTTTGTTTTGAATTCCCCTAGGAATATCTCAGAATTTTTTAACGGGTTTCCTCTGTTATCGTACTTGATTGGTGCGTTGGTTAAAAATAAAAAAATATTCCAGTTTCTTTTTCAATTGCTATCTTGTTGAGCTTTACTATGTCGTTAAATACTTCAAGATGGCTACTATTAAACGCGTCGCTAAAGAATGCAAGCGTGGTTGCTAGATTTTTTGCCCCTTGATGGATTCATCTTCGTATTCGTCAATTAGCGTTCCCAAAATTTTATTGATTTTTTCAAATACTCCAGAATTGGAGAGGTCGGCGTATTGATCATTCGTCAATATTAGTTCAGCTAAATCACCTGGTTGAGCTTCGTCAATGTCTAGGCGTTGCATTGCAAGTGCGTTAAGGGGGGGGCTGATATTGTTTTCAATTAATGCTCCTTGTTTAATAAATATTAACAATGAGTGAAAAGGGGGCTAGGAGTGAAAAGGGGACAGATTTGTTTTCTTTAACGAAAAATAAATCTGTCCCCATCTTTGGTTGGATGAGATGTTGGATGTGGATGCTTTTAATCTTCTTCATTCCATTCCGCATGGGTCTCAATGGCTATTTTTAGCCACGCGCTAAAGTCAGGATGTTCTCCGTGAAGCTCCCATCCCTCTGAAGCATATGCATGTATTATTAGCACTTTTGGATTGCCGGATAAATCATCGCCGTCAAAGCAAGCAATATCATCATTCGCATTGAATTTGGCGAAAGGAACTAGAGTGCGGTTTGGGTAAAGGTTTTTTAGCGTGTTGTGCCAGTAATTTATTTTTCCCTCTTGATATATTAGTAACCACCAAGGTTCAATGTCCGGTTCAGGTTCCGTAGTCGCGAATTCTATGAATGTACTAGGGAAATTGTAGTTTTTCAGGTGTTCAATGCTGAGAAAAATTTTCATTTTGCCTGTTGGTTTTGAAATGCGGAAAAGGGGACAGGGGACAGGGGCAGATTTATTTTTTTCAGTAAAAAATGAATCTATCCACGTTGTTTTGTGGTTTTGATAGTCCCTTTTAGCTTTCTAGTGGTTGCTCTAGATAATAGTTAAATTTTTCCTCCCATCCGAAATTCACATCCTGTTGCTTTGTACGTTCAAAAATACTAATTATTTTATTGTACGAATCTCCCATGTTTTTTTGAGAGTATTCAGAGTTTTTCCATATTAAATTTACTGGGCGCTCCACGTCGGTGCTGAGTAGGTCCCATAAGGCGTTGAGATTGTTCCCATAAAAATCTGTCACCGCAAAAGCAATGGCTATTTTTTTATGGAACTCTTGCTCTGATGAAATGGTTAAGCCATCAAGTACAATTATCATTTTAAGACTCACTTTCAGGTTCCAATAGAGCTAACGGTTTCGTAGTGGTCGCTGGTTGTATAAAGAAGTCCATCGTTTGAATGAATTAGTCTTGTTCTTAGTGAAAAAAGGGGACGGGTTTATGTTTTTTAACGGAAAATAAATCTGTCCCCTTTAAATTGTTGTTAGGTTGATTCGGCTTTGGTCAGCAAGTTATTGAGTTCAGGTTCGATTTCTTCATGGGGGGTGTTTTTTATAACCTCTTTGATAAAAGGCACATACTTTTTTTCTATAGGGGCTTCTGCCCAGTCGAGTTCGTATATTGCAATTGTTTTTACATCTTTGTAATTCGATTCGGAAAGTAAAAGTTTCAGTATTTCTATTGAGCGTTCAGTACGGTCCTCACCCAATGAGACCGCGCAACGTTGTTGCCAATATTCTGGCTTGGAAAGTATCTCTGTTGTTAAGCGGTCCCATTGTTGTTTTGTAAAATCTATCAGGACTGTTTTTGCAACAATCTCCGTGGTGTATTCTGTCCAATTTGAATCTTCTGAATCACCAATCCAGGCACAAAATTTTTCATAAATCTCATCTTTTTCAAAGTTTCTCATGGAGTCGCTCCTGTTGGGTATGATGGAGTAACTGCGCCGTTTTCTTTGATAACCTACCATTCAACGCCATCAACAATTTTTGTGTGTTCGGTGACGAGAGCTCCAGGTTCATTTCTTAAGATTTTTCCAGGCTCTGCTGCTACTTCATCAGTAACTTTCAGTATTTTTGCGTCACTCCAACTCTTAGGTGCGAAGGTATGGTTGAAAAGGGGGCAGATTTATTTTCTTCAAATAATAAATCTGTCCCCTTTGGATTTCACTTTGGATTTCTTGCTTTTTCTTTTTTCGATTTTGTGGTTATAGCGGATATTCACAGCACCATGGTGTAGTGAAAAGCTCTGGATCGATATCGAGTTTTTCAAGTAGAGCGTTGATCTCATCCTCGGAGTTCATGGTTTCTATTTTTTCGATAGTAATATCGCCGTCATCTATGCCGTCGCTTGTTTCAAGTGTTTCGGTAGGAATTGTAAATATTACAATCGCGTATCGGAAGCTTTTTGAATGGTGGATGAATTCGTAATATTGGTTTGGGTCGTTGGTGAAGGAGTACTTGTAAATGGCATAAACTGAAATCCATTTTCTTAATGATGGTTCATCGGATTTTAGCTCTTGCGCAATGTTGTCGTAGCCTGTCCCGTCAAGCCCATACCATACACTTCGTGGGATATATTTTTGCGCTGTCATTTTTGCCCATCGAACGGATTCGGCCAATAAATTCGGATGACTTTTCCATCTTTTTAGTGAAAAGGGGACAGATAT
>NZ_CATKQA010000010.1:0-95623 GCF_949767575.1 Pseudomonas sp. IT-P2
GCGAATCGACTGATTTGACGCTGACCATCCGATCTATCGCCGAGGATGATCCGCGCTTGCCGACATCCAATATCGCCGGCAATACGAGTTCAGAGCTGAAGGTTCAAGAACTCACAACAGATGCGCGGATTCTCGCAGGGAAATGGCCGCTGTTCGTGCCAGGGCAACCGATCTGGGTGACCTGTTCAGGCTTTGACAAGAATGGGGATCCCGTCAACAAAGACGTCAGGTCGGGAGAGTCCAATGATTCAGCGGATGGATTGTCGGTGCTCGCGCCGGTTGAGTGGTTGAAAACACTAAAAGATGGAAGTGAGCTGACGATTGCCTGTGCGGTCAATCTGGACGGATCTGCAAATGAAGCTGAAGCGGTGAGTTTTCCGCAACGCTCTTACATAATAAAAAGTTCCATTTCAATATATGAAGACTTTAAAAACACCGCAGACCAGCAGCTCCATCTAAACACACCCGTAACACTTGCGAGCGGCTTGATTATAAATGTATTAAGAAACGGAGTAATTCCGACGGCAATAAAACCCTATCTAAATATCGTGAGAGCCCTGCAAATACCAAGCAATTCGCTAATAAAATTTAGTTGGAAAGGCCTTGCCACAAGTATTAAGCTAGAGATCATATATATCGGTAAACCGAACCCCATCATTTTTTTTGACGTCAATGGTAACCCCATAGCAACAAGATATCTTCCTTATCCCACCTTCCACGACCCAATAACTTTCGAATATATAGCACCTACAGGCCAACACATATCTCACTTCAATATTGATGCAACGCCAGAAGCTGGAAATGATGATAAGGGCTTCATGATATTTTCTTTCAAAATAGACTAAGAAAAAAGGGGACGTATTTGAATGGCACTTACTTAACATGTTTAGCAGGAGAAAAAAGGGGACGTATTTATTTACCAGCAAATTCGCTCCCACAGAGAAATGCATTCCAGATGTGGGAGCTACGGTTCGACCTGCTCGCGAAAGCGACCTTACAAACAACACAGCTCATCGGGCATAAAAAAACCGCCACCGGATTTAACCGGATGGCGGTTTTTTTACTTCATCAGCATCAGGAATCGCGCCGCAGATCCGGCGGGATCGGCAGGTCGTCCTTGAGCGGTTCCGGGAACTTGCCCTTGCCCGCGCGGTGCTGGCGGATCTGGTAGACGTAGGCCAGTACCTGAGCGACCGCCAGGTACAGGCCGCCGGGGATTTCTTCTTCCAGCTCCGTGGAGTAATAGATCGAACGCGCCAGCGCCGGCGATTCGAGGAGCATGACGTTATTGGCCACGGCGATTTCGCGGATCTTCAGCGCCAGGAAGTCGCTGCCCTTGGCCAGCAGCATCGGCGCCCCGCCCTTCTCGGCGTCGTACTTGAGCGCCACGGCGTAGTGGGTCGGGTTGGTGATGACCACGTCCGCATCCGGGATCGCCGCCATCATCCGGCGCTGCGACATCTCGCGCTGGAGCTGGCGAATGCGCTGCTTGACCTCCGGCCGCCCCTCTTGATCCTTGTGTTCGTCGCGCACTTCCTGCTTGGTCATCTTGAGCTTCTTGATGCTCTCCCAGATCTGCACGGGCACGTCGACGGCGGCGATGATGATCAACCCGCACGCCAGCCACAGGGAACTCCAGCCCACCAGTTGCAAGCTGTGGATGATCGCCCGGTCCAGCGGCTCGTGAGCGATGCGCAGCAGGTCGTCGATGTCCGAATTGAGTACCACCAGCGCGACGCCCAAGGTGATGAGAAACTTGGCCAGCGCCTTGAGCAGTTCGACCACGGCCTTCATCGAGAACATCCGCTTGAGGCCCGCCGCCGGGTTCATCCGGCTGAACTTGGGGGCCAGCGAACCGGCGGCGAACAACCAGCCGCCCAGCGCAATCGGCCCCAGAAAGGCCGCCAGCAACAACGTGATCATGATCGGTTGGATCGCCAGCAATGCCTGCAATCCGGAACTCATCAGGAACGTCGCCATGGAGCGCTCATCCATGATCACTTCCCGCGACAGCGTGAAGTTCTGGCGCATCAGGTCCATCAAATCCTGCGCCAGCATCCCGCCAAAAATCAGCAGCGCGGCAGAGCCGGCGAGCATGATCGCCAGGGTGTTGAGCTCCTTGGAACGGGCAATCTCACCCTTTTCCCGGGAGTCCTTTTTGCGCTTCTCCGTGGGGTCTTCTGTTTTGTCCTGACCGCTTTCGCTCTCAGCCATGACTCAGCGCGCCTGTGCCAGTTCGCGTAAAAACTGCAAGGCCTCGGTGGCCAGCGGTTGATACTGATTGAGAATGTCCGCCAGCCCGACCCAGACGATGAACAGGCCGAGTACGAGGGTCAGCGGAAAGCCGATAGAGAAAATGTTGAGCTGTGGCGCAGCGCGGGTCATCACACCAAAGGCGATGTTGACCACCAGCAGCGCGGTGACCGCCGGCAGCACCAGCAACAAGGCGGCGCCCAGCACCCAGCCGAGCTTGCCGGCCAGCTCCCAGTAATGCGTGGTCATCAGCCCGCCGCCGACCGGCAGCGTGGTGAAGCTTTCCGTGAGCACTTCGAACACCACCAGGTGCCCGTTCATCGACAGGAACAGCAAGGTCACCAGCATCGTGAAGAACTGCCCGATCACCGCCACCGACACGCCGTTGGTAGGGTCGATCATCGACGCGAAGCCCATGCCCATCTGGATCGCGACGATCTGCCCCGCCACCACGAAGGCCTGAAAGAACAATTGCAGAGAGAAGCCCAACACCGCACCGACCAGAATCTGCTCGGCAATCAACAGCAGACCGCTGAGGTCCAGAGGGCTGACCGCCGGCATCGGCGGCAGGTTGGGCGTGATCACCACGGTGATCGCGAAGGCGAAGTACAGACGGATCCGCCGGGGCACCAGCGTGGTTCCGAAGACCGGCATCACCATCAACATCGAGGCGACGCGAAACAGCGGCAGCATGAACGTCGCCACCCAGGTACTGATCTGGGTATCCGTCAGCTGAAGCAGCGATTGCATGGCTTAGCCGATGACCATCGGGATGTTTTTGTACAACTGGGTGATGTATTCCATGAACGTCTGCACCAGCCACGGGCCGGCGACGATCAGCGTGACCAGCATCACCAGCAGACGCGGCAGGAAGCTCAGGGTCTGTTCGTTGATCTGGGTGGCGGCCTGGAACATTGACACCAGCAGGCCCACCAGCAGACTCGGGACCACCAGGATCGCCACCATCATGGTGGTCAGCCACAGGGCCTCGCGAAAGATGTCGACCGCTACTTCTGGCGTCATGGCGATACACCTCCGAAACTGCTGGCCAGGGTGCCAATGATCAGCGCCCAGCCATCCACCAGCACGAACAGCATGATTTTGAACGGCAGGGAAATGATCAGCGGCGACAGCATCATCATACCCATCGCCATCAGCACGCTCGCGACCACCAGGTCGATGATCAGAAACGGGATGAAGATCATGAAGCCGATCTGGAACGCGGTCTTCAGTTCAGACGTCACGAACGCCGGCACCAGAATGGTCAGCGGCGCAGCATCCGGAGTGGCGATGTCGGTGCGTTTGGACAGGCGCATGAACAGCTCCAGGTCGCTGGAGCGGGTCTGGGCGAGCATGAAGTCCTTGATCGGCACCTGAGCCTTTTCCACTGCCTGCTGGGCCGTCAGCTTTTCCGCGAGGTACGGCTGCAAGGCATCGTTGTTCACGCGATCGAACACCGGCGCCATGATGAACAGCGTCAGGAACAGCGCCATGCCGGTGAGGATCTGGTTCGACGGTGTCTGCTGCAAGCCCAGGGCCTGACGCAGGATCGAGAAGACGATGATGATCCGGGTGAAACTGGTCATCAGGATGACGGCGGCCGGAATGAAGCTCAGCGCCGTCATGATCAGCAGGATCTGCAGGCTGACCGAATACTCCTGCGCGCCCTCGGCATTGGTGCCCAAAGTGATCGCCGGGATCGACAACGGATCGGCGGCGAATGCCAGCGGCGCGGCCAACATCAAGGCCAGGGTCAAGACGATGCGCAACGCACCCATTACTTCTTATCCTTCTGATCCTTGCCGAGGATCTTCAACAGATGCTGGGCAAATTCCGGAGTCGCTTTGTCGGCGGTGCTCGGCACCTCGACCGGCTCTTTGAGCACGTGCAGCGCAGTGATGGTTCCGGGGCTGAGGCCGAGCAGAATCTGCTCGTTGCCGACCTGCACCAGCATCAGACGGTCACGCGGCCCGAGCGCGCGGGAACCGATCAACTCGATCACCTGGCCCTTGCCGGCGGGACCTGCCTGCTGCACCCGGCGCAACAGCCAGGCGAGGAAGAAAATCAACCCCAGCACCAGCAACAGACCCAGCACCAGTTGCGTCAGCTGACCCGCCACGCCGCTGTTGACGGCCGGCGCAGCCGCCGCTGCCGTGGTCGCCACCGGCTCGGCCGCCAGCACGCTGAACGGCAACGCCAGTGCCAGGCCGAACAACGCCCCCAGAAGCTTTTTCACTCAGCGCAGCTTCTTGATGCGTTCGCTCGGGCTGATCACGTCGGTCAGACGGATGCCGAACTTTTCGTTGACCACCACCACTTCACCGTGAGCGATCAGGGTGCCGTTGACCAACACGTCCAGCGGCTCGCCGGCCAGACGATCGAGCTCGATCACCGAACCCTGGTTGAGTTGCAGCAGGTTGCGGATGTTGATGTCGGTGCTGCCCACTTCCATCGAGATCGACACCGGGATGTCGAGAATCACGTCCAGGTTCGGACCGTCGAGGGTCACTGGATCGTTGTTCTTCGGCACGCTGCCGAACTCTTCCATCGGCAGACGGTTGGAGCTCGAAGCACCTGCATCGGCGGCCAGCAGCGCGTCGATGTCGGCCTGCCCGGCTTCACCGGTTTCTTCCAGGGCGGCAGCCCATTCATCGGCCAGTGCCTGATCGTCCTGGGTGTTCATATCGTCGTTCATCATTTGTCCTCGGCGGGCAAAAAACCGGTAAAAGAATCAGGGAGTGAGGGCGCCGCTTCAGCGGCGCTCGATCGGCTCGATAACCTGCAACGCGAGGTTGCCTTTGTGCGAGCCCATCTTGACCTTGAAGGCCGGCACACCGTTGGCGCGCATGATCATGTCTTCCGGCATCTCGACCGGAATCACGTCACCCGGCTGCATGTGCAGGATGTCGCGCAGTTTCAACTGGCGGCGGGCCACGGTGGCACCGATCGGCACGTCGACGTCGAGCACGTCCTGGCGCAGGGCATTGACCCAGCGTTCGTCCTGGTCGTCGAGGTCCGACTGGAAACCGGCGTCGAGCATTTCGCGCACCGGCTCGATCATCGAGTACGGCATGGTCACGTGCAGGTCGCCGCCACCGCCGTCGAGTTCGATGTGGAACGTGGAGACCACGATCGCTTCGCTCGGGCCGACGATGTTGGCCATGGCCGGGTTCACTTCCGAGTTGATGTACTCGAAGTTGACTTCCATGATCGCCTGCCAGGCTTCCTTCAAATCGACGAACGCCTGCTCCAGCACCATGCGCACCACGCGCAGTTCGGTCGGGGTGAATTCACGCCCTTCGATCTTGGCGTGACGGCCGTCGCCGCCGAAGAAGTTGTCCACCAGTTTGAACACCAGTTTGGCGTCGAGGATGAACAGCGCGGTGCCGCGCAGGGGTTTGATCTTGACCAGGTTGAGGCTGGTCGGCACGTACAGCGAGTGCACGTATTCGCCGAACTTCATCACCTGTACGCCACCGACGGCAACGTCCGCCGAGCGGCGCAGCATGTTGAACATGCTGATGCGGGTGTAGCGGGCAAAACGCTCGTTGATCATTTCCAGAGTCGGCATGCGTCCACGGACGATGCGATCCTGGCTGGTCAGGTCGTAGCTTTTGACACTGCCGGGTTCGGCAGCGTTATCGGTCTGTACCAGACCATCGTCGACGCCATGCAACAGCGCGTCGATTTCATCCTGGGACAGCAGATCCTGCACGGCCATGTCGTGTTCCTACTGCAGTACGAAATTAGTGAAAAGCAACTGTTCGATCACCACTTTGCCCAGCTCTTTCTGCGCCACTTCCTGGACGCTGGCTGTGGCCTTCTGGCGCAGCATCTCCTGACCGACCGGGGTCGCCAGCGTGGCGAAATCCTGACCGGAGAAGAGCATCACCAGGTTGTTGCGAATCACCGGCATGTGCACTTTGAGCGCTTCCAGATCCGCCTGATTGCGCGCCAGCATGGTGATGCTCACCTGCATGTAGCGCTGACGGCCGTTCTGGTTGTAGTTGGCCACGAAGGCCGGCGCCATCGGCTCGAAAATCGCCGGCTGCTTGCCGACCGGGGCCGCTTCGGCCGCCGCCTCGGGCTTGCTCTGGGCACTGTGCATGAAGAACCAGGTCGCCCCCACAGATGCGCCGATGGCCAGCAGCAATCCGAGCACGATCGCAATGATCATCTTGAGTTTGCCTTTGGTTGCGGGGTCTTTTACTGCTGCAGCTTCGCTCTTCGCCATGCCAATAATCCGTCACTAATCGGGTTTTCACAGTCGCACGGCAAGGCAAGAGCAAGTGTTATGCCAGAAGTGTAGGTAGTAGCGGAGACAACGCTGAAGTCAAAAGCAACCCTCACCCCAGCCCTCTCCCGGAGGGAGAGGGAGCCGATCGAGTTGTCTTGTTGTGATATATCGACCTGAGGCACCGAGTCGACTTGGATTCAGCCCAAACAATAAGGTTAGCGAGCATCTCAAGCATCCCCCAATCAGTTCCCTCTCCCTCCGGGCGGTCCGACGTTTCGGGAGGGCTAGGGTGAGGGGCTTTTGATTTGATCAGGCGTAGTAGTCGACGGCGCTGGAGCCGATCACGTGAGTGGCAGTAGCTGCCGCTTCAGCCACGGCCGTCGGGGTCAACTCTTCTTCAGCCGAATCCAGGCGACCGCCGGCAGCGCTGGTGCGACCACTCTGCCCCTGCTGCGCCTGTTCCTGGCCCTGGCCCTGCCAACCACGATTCTGGTCGGACACGTTGACGTCGACCTGCCCCATGCCTTGCTGGTTGAACATGTCGCGCAGGCGGTGCATCTGACCGTCGAGGGCTTCACGCACGCTCGGATGCGCGCTCATGAAGGTCACTTGGGTCTGCTGGTCCGGGACCATGTTCACCCGGATATCCAGACGCCCGAGCTCGGCCGGTTGCAACTGGATGTCAGCCGCCTTCAGGTTGTTGCTCGACAGGTACATGACGCGGTTGACCACTTCTTCGGTCCAGCCGTTCTGGTGCATGGCAATCGGTTGGTTCACCGGCACCGCGTTGGCGGTTTTCGGTGTGGCTGCCTGAGTCAGCGCCGCCAGACGGTTGGCGAAATCATCCACGCGGGTGTCGCTGGTGGCGGTCTTCAGGTCTTTCAAGCCGTCATCGATCAGGCCGCTGAACGCCTTCTCACCGCCCTGGCTGGTGCTGTCCTTGTCCGCCTGCACATCGAGCATGCTGGCCATGCCGGCAGCGAAGTTCTGCGCCGAGGTCAATTCACCGTCGGCCTGCGCCTGGGCCGGAGTGGCTTTGGGCTGGGACTGGCTGGAAGCGGAAATGTGACCGCTCTGCTCCATGGCCAGGCGCACGGCGGGAAGCGAATCCAGCGGATCCGCCTCGGGGTCGAAGGCCGGGTCAGTGGCCGGCGCCGGATCCTTGACCATTCCTGGCAATGCCGCCACGGCAGGTTTGTCGGTTTCCGGCTGCGCAGCTGTCTCGACGACCGGCGTGTCCACCACCGGTGCCGTGACGACGGGCTCCACCGCCGCCACCAGTGCCGGGTCCACCGGCGCCGTTTCGGCAACGGGGGCCGGCGCTGTTTCAGCCGTTTCGTCATCGGCCGTGGTCTTGTCGTCCGTTGCCGCCGTCGCCGGTTTGTCGGCGGGCAAGGCTTTGCCGCTATCGGCAACCGTCGGCGTCGGGGCGGCAGACTGATCCTTGCCGAGGTCTTTCTTGCCGCTGTTGTCGGCAACCTTGTCACGGGCAGGTTTGAGCGAATTGTCGACGGTCACCGAGGGCTTGTTCGCGCCCTGGTCGGCGAACACCTGAGCGAAGCTGGAGGCCTTGTCCCCGGGCTCTGCGGCCACTGCCGATGATTTGGCCGAGGCAGCTTGCGCCTTGGCCTGGGCGGCGGTCTGAAGAAGAATGTTGGGGCTTGCAGGCATGGCACGGTCTCCGCTGCACTGGGATCGTAGGTACAGTTGGGATAGATGACTGCAAGTGCCGGGCCAGTTTCGCCAGGAAACCTGCAAAACCGCCCGACGGCAGAATCAGTGCGTCAGCGAGCGCTGTCGCTCGGCGATATATACGGGCCGCACATCGGCGAATTCGCTATGAATATCGGCGACCAGTTTGATGATTTCAGAAGGGCTTTTGTCTTTGGCATGCTGTTCCAGCTCCTGGCACAGCACCGCAAGACGGGTTGCACCCATGTTGCTGCTGCTGCCCTTGAAGCTGTGCGCAACGGAAGACAATGCGTCGGCATCGGCAGTCTGCTGCAACTCGCGCAGGCGATTTTCGGAATCGGCGAGGAAGGTATCCAGCAGTTCCGGATAGCTGTCTTCCATCACTTCCCGCAGCGCGCTCAGCGCTTCGTGGTCCACATGTGTATCAGCCACTTGTTCACTCCTTGATCAAGAATGCGCGGATTATGCCAGAGCCTCCCAGAAAAACTCCACGCGGGCACTGCGACCATCGTCTGACCAACTGGCATTACGCGCCAATTGCCGGATCAGACTGACACCGCGCCCCGACAGACGGACATCGTCGAGCGGCCGCTCCATCACGCGCGCGACGTCGAATCCCTGGCCGCTGTCTTCGACTCGCACCACTAGACAACCACCCTCGCCTTCCGGCCGCACCTGCAAATGCACCCGCACGTAACCGTCCTGCAGGGCCTCGAGGCGCGCATTGCGCTGCTCGTAATAATGGGCGAAACCCGAAGCATCGCGCTTGAGGCTCGAGTCCAGGCCCAGTACACCATGCTCCAGCGCATTGGAATAAAGCTCGGCCAGCACGCTGTACAACGCGCCACTCTGCGCCCGCAATCCATGCACTTCCAGCAGCAACTGCAACAGGTAAGGCAACGGATTGAAGCGCTTGAGCGTGGCACCGCGAAATTCGAAGCTCACTGACCAGTCCAGCGGACAGGACTGGCCGCTGTCGGAATACACCGGCGCCGATGGATTGATCTGCTCGGCCTCCAGCAGGCTGACTTCGACCATGCTCACATCGTCCCGGGCCTCACCGCGAAAGTCCTGCAACGCCTGCTCGATGTCCTCGAACAGCCGATCCGGCTGGCGATTGGCAGCAAACACCTGGTGCAGGCGCTCGACACCAAACAACTGATCGTTGGCATCGCAGGTGTCGATGACCCCGTCCGAGAGCAAGAACACCCGATCACCCACCGCCATCGGGTGAACCTCGGTGCGGTCATCGAAAGTCTGCGGGCTGAGCACCCCCAGCGGCAGGTGGCGTGCCGCCAGCGGCGTGCGCTCCCCGGTGGCGAGACAATGCAGATAGCCGTCGGGCATGCCGCCGTTCCAGACCTCCACCGAGCGCCGCTGAAAACTCAGGCACAACAGCGTCGCGCAGCAGAACATGTCCACCGGCAGGATGCGCTTGAGCTTGGCGTTCATTTCCCGCAGGGTCTCGGCCAGGCCGTAACCCTTGGCCGTCATGCCATAGAACACCTCGGCAAGCGGCATGGCGCCGACCGCCGCCGGCAAACCGTGACCGGTGAAATCACCGAGCAACACATGCATGTCGCCGGCCGGGGTGTACGCGGCCAACAACAGGTCGCCGTTGAACAGCGCATAGGGTGATTGCAGGTAACGGATGTTCGGTGCACTCAGGCAACCGGAATGCGCGACCTTGTCGAACACGGCCTTGGCGACCCGCTGCTCGTTGAGCAGATAGTCGTGGTGTTTGGCGATCAGATCGCGCTGCTGAAGAACCGTGGCCTGTAAACGTCGCAAGCGATCCATCGCCTTTATTTTGGCGGCGAGGATCACCTGGTTGTAAGGCTTCGCCAGAAAGTCGTCACCGCCGGCCTCAAGGCAACGGGCCAGGGCTTCACTTTCCGTCAGCGACGTGAGGAAGATGATCGGCACCAGGTTCTCACCCGCCAGCTTCTTGATCTGGCGTGCGGCTTCAAACCCGTCCATCACCGGCATCATGGCGTCCATCAATACCAGATGCGGTTTTTGCCGGATAAAGGCTTCAACCGCCTCCGCACCGTGAGTGGCCGTCAGCACTTCATGCCCCTGACGACGGACGATGGTCGACAACAACAGCCGGTCAGCGGCGCTGTCTTCGGCAATCAGGATCGTCAGCGGCTCTTGCGGCTGCATGGCCGTCAACTGATGTCGAACAGTTTGTCGAAGTTGGAGATGGCGAGGATCTTGCGCACATCCGAATTGCTGTTGACCACCCGCACATCCGAGTCGTCACCGCCGGCGTGATCACGTAAGAGAAGCAACATGCCCAGGGCCGAACTGTCGAGATAGGTGGCATCCTTGAGATCCACCACGATGGAGTCAGGCTTTTTAGTGAGCCGCTCGTAGGACTCGCGAAATTCCTGATGGCGACCGAAGTCGAATCGGCCCTTGACGGAAATCGTCAACTTTTGCCCATCCGCAGACACTTCTGTAACGACTGACATGTACTGGCTTCCTTGTCATTGACGAACCTGTACAAGGTGTAGCACTTGGAGGGGTCATGGGCAAGGCGCGATAGCGTCGGGATCTGTCAGAGATCGGCTCGTCAAAACGCCTCATGACGCGGCAAACGCTGGGACAACTCGTCCAGCAGCTTCTGTTCGCGCTTGTCTTCGGCGCGCTGGGCTTCGTCGCGGTAGCGTTGTACAAGTTTGCGCAGGCCCTCGACCCGGGCGAATGCCTGTTGCCAGGCGTCACGGGCCTTGTCCAGGTTGTTCTGGTGCCATTGCAGGCTCTGGCGCTGCTGATCGACGGCGGTGTCGAGTTGCGCCAGGAAGCCCTGAAAACCCAGCAGCCATTGGCCGGTCACGCCGGTGCTGCCGCGCACGATCCACTGCTGCGAATAATCCAGACGAAAGGCGTTGAGGTCGGCGAGTTTGCTCTCGGCGACTTTCACCTGCCCCTGAAAGTAGCCCAGACGCTGCACGGCGGTTTTCTCGGCCTTCTCGGCCATGTCCACCACCGGCGCCAGACGCGCGGCTCGACTCAGAGCCATGACCGGTTACCCGCCGGCCGCCGGGGCGAAAATCGTTTCGAGGTACGCCTCGCTTTCACCCAGGCTGATTTTGTCGTTGAGCCCCTGACGCAGGTATCTGACCAGTTGCGGTTGCAGATTGATGGCGAGGTCCGTCTCGCGGTCACCGCCAGCGACATAGGCGCCGACGCTGATCAGGTCGCGGCTCTGTTGATAGCGCGACCACAGCTGCTTGAAGTATTGCGCGCGCTGCATGTGTTCCGGCGCCACGACTGCAGGCATTACCCGGCTGATCGAGGCTTCGATATCGATGGCCGGGTAATGCCCTTCCTCGGCCAGCCGCCGGGACAGCACGATGTGCCCGTCGAGTACCCCCCGCGCGGAGTCGGCAATCGGGTCCTGCTGGTCATCGCCCTCGGACAGCACGGTATAGAACGCTGTGATCGAACCACCGCCCTTCTCCGCGTTACCGGCGCGCTCCACCAGTTTCGGCAGTTTGGCGAATACCGACGGCGGATAACCCTTGGTCGCCGGCGGCTCACCGATGGCCAGGGCGATTTCCCGCTGGGCCTGGGCGAAACGGGTCAGGGAATCCATCAGCAGCAGGACGTTCTTGCCCTTGTCGCGGAAATATTCGGCGATCCGCGTGCAGTACATCGCCGCACGTAAACGCATCAGCGGCGCATCGTCCGCCGGCGACGCCACCACCACGGAGCGCTTGAGGCCTTCTTCACCGAGGATGTGCTCGATGAACTCTTTAACTTCCCGACCCCGCTCACCGATCAGGCCGACGACGATAATGTCGGCCTCGGTAAAGCGGGTCATCATGCCCAGCAGCACGGATTTACCGACACCGGTACCGGCGAACAGACCCAGACGCTGACCGCGACCGACCGTCAACAATCCGTTGATGCTACGGATGCCGACGTCCAGCGGTTCGCTGATCGGGTCTCGGTTGAGCGGGTTGATCGTCGGGCCGTCCATCGGCACCCAGTCTTCGGCCTTCATGCCGCCCTTGCCGTCCAGCGCCCGTCCGGCGCCGTCCAGCACGCGACCGAGCATGCTCATGCCCATCGGCAAGCGACCGGTGTCGGCCAGCGGCACCACGCGGGCGCCCGGGGCAATGCCGGCCACGCTGCCGACCGGCATCAGGAACACCTTGCTGCCGGAAAAGCCCATGACTTCGGCCTCAACCTGGGACGGGTGATAGGTGTCGTCGTTGATCACCATGCAGCGGGTGCCCATGGCGGCGCGCAGGCCTTCGGCTTCGAGCGTCAGGCCGACCATGCGCAGCAGGCGACCTTCGAGAATCGGCGCACCGGCGATTTCGGTGGCCTCGGCGTAGGTGCTCAGGCGCTTGGCGAAGCTGGTGCGTTCAAGGCGCATCGGGGGCGTCCGCGAGCGGCTCTTCTGCGACCGGTGCCGGTTTCGGCGTTTCCGGCAAGTCCAGGCTCAGGTCCGGCGCGGCCGGGTGCAGGGCCTGCTCATGCAACTGGTCGAACAGCTTGGACATGACCTGGCTGACGCGGGTTTCGATACTGGCGTCGATCCGGCTGTGGTCGGTCTCGACCCGGCAACCGCCCGGCAGTAGGGTTTCGTCCTCGACGATGCGCCAGGTTTCCTCATGACGTTCGCGCAGGGCTTTGACCTGCTCGAAATCCTGCGGATTGACGTACAGCCGCACATTGCCCACGCCCAGCGGCAACAGCTTGAGCGCGTCGCGCATGACGTGTTCGATCTGCGTCGAGTCGATGGCCAGTTCGCGCTGAATCACCTGTTTGGCGATGTGCTGCACGAGGTCGACCAGCGATTTTTCGATCTGGGTGTCTTGCTCGGCAATAGGCTCGAACAGGTGCGCCATCAGTTGCTCAAGGCTGTCGACCTTGGCCGTCAGGACCACTTCGGCTTCCTGACGCACCTTGAGGGTGGCGCTGTGAAAGCCTTCCTTTTCGCCGATGGCGAAGCCCTCGTTGTAGGCCTCCTGACGGATGCTTTCGAGCTCTTCGAGGGTCAGTGGCTGGACTTCCTCCAGCGGCACTTCTTCCATTTCCGGCGGTTCGGGCTCCGGTTCCGGCTCGGGCTCAGGCGCCGGCGGATCGAAGCTGGGCAAGGCCCAGGTATCGAAACCGCGGACGTCCCGGGCACGGATCAGGTCCGTCACATCGTCGTCATGCTTGTCCATGGGCTTAGATCATTTCCTCGCCGCCCTTGCCACCGAGCACGATTTCTCCGGCTTCGGCCATACGGCGGGCGATGGTGAGGATTTCCTTCTGCGCGGTCTCCACGTCGCTGACGCGCACCGGGCCCTTGGCCTCGAGGTCGTCGCGCAGCAGTTCGGCGGCACGCTTGGACATGTTCTTGAAAATCTTCTCCTTGACGCCTTCGTCCGAACCCTTGAGGGCCAGCACCAGCACATCGGAAGAGACTTCGCGCAACAGTGCCTGGATCCCGCGGTCGTCGACATCGGCCAGGTTGTTGAACACGAACATGAGGTCTTCGATCTGACCGGACAGGTCTTCGTCGACTTCGCGGATCGAGTCCATGAGCTGGCCTTCGATCGAGCTGTCGAGAAAGTTCATGATGTCCGCCGCCCGCTTGATGCCACCCAGGGTGGTGCGCGAAGCGTTCGAGTTGCCGGAGAACTGCTTCTCGAGGATCTGGTTCAATTCTTTCAGCGCGGCCGGCTGCACGGTGTTCAACGACGAGACGCGCAGGATGATGTCCAGACGCACCTTGTGGTCGAAGTTGCCCAGCACTTCACCGGCCTGATCCGGATCGAGGTACGCCACCACGATCGCCTGGATCTGTGGGTGCTCGTAACGGATCACGTCGGCAACGGCGCGCGGCTCCATCCATTTCAGGCTGTCGAGGCCACTGGTGTTGCCGCCCAGCAGAATGCGGTCGATCAGGCCGTTGGCCTTGTCTTCACCCAGGGCCTGGGTGAGCATTTTGCGCACGTAGTCGTCGGAGCCGACGCCCAGGCTGGTCTGGTCGCCGACGATGTCGACGAACTCGCTCATGACCTGCTCGACCTGCTCACGGTGGACGTTGCCCATCTGGGCCATGGCCACGCCGACTCGCTGGACCTCTTTGGGGCCCATGTGGCGCAGCACTTGTGCGGCATCGGTCGAACCCAGGGACAGCAGCAGAATCGCGGCTTTATCGACCCGGGACAGTTTGGCGACGGCGGCTCGGTTATCACTCATCTGCGTTAATCCACTCTTTCACGACCTGGGCCACACGACCCGGGTCTTCTGCCACCAGACTCTTGATTGCGTTCAACTGAGCGTCATAACCCTCGCTCGGGCTCGGCAGCAGGATGCTGGTCGGGCCGCCGAGGCTGACGCGATCGTTGGACAGTTCACCGTCCAGACCGCCCATGCCACCGAGTTCCATGTCGCCGCCCAGACCGGCCAGCTCCTTGCTTTTGCCGCCACCGGTGATGTTGTTGAGCACCGGACGCAGCACGCCGAACACCAGCACCAGGATGAACAACACGCCCAGCACTTGTTTGACGATGTCCCAGAACCATGGCTGGGAGTAGAACGGAATGTCGGCGATCACTTCGCCGCGCTCGGCGGAGAACGGCATGTTGATCACGCTGACGCTGTCGCCACGGCTGGCGTCGAAGCCGACGGCGTCCTGTACCAGACGGGTGAAGCGCGCCAATTCGTCGGCGCTCCACGGCGCACGTGTGGTTTCACCGTTGGCCGGGTTGATCTTGACCTGATCGTCCACCACCACCGACACCGACAGGCGATTCAGGCGACCCTGCTGCTGTTTGGTGTGGCTGATGGAGCGGTCGAGCTCGAAGTTCTTGGTGGATTGTTGACGCTTGTCCGCCGGATACGGCGCGAGCATCGGCTGGCCGGTGGCCGGGTCCATGATCTGCTGACCGTTGGCATCAACCAGTGGCTGGCCTGGCTGCACCATGCTCGCCGGGGCGGCGGCGCCACCGGTGGTCTGCGGCGCCGAAGCCGGCGAAGGTGGCTGGTTGCTCAAGGCACCCGGCACACCTTGCGGGCCATTGCTGGCAGTGCGTTGTTCGTTGACCGACTGTTCGCTGCGCAGGGCCGGTTGATCCGGGTTGAACTGCTCGGCGGTCGATTCGACGGCACTGAAATCGACGTCAGCCGAGACTTCAGCCTTGTAGCGATCGTTGCCCAGTACCGGTTGCAGAATGTTGTGCACACGCTGGGTGAGCATGCTTTCCATGCGGCGGCTGTAGTCGAACTGCTTGCCGGCCATGGTCATTTCGGAGTTTTCCGCCTGATCCGACAGCAGGTTGCCCTTCTGGTCGACGACGGTGATCTGCGATTTGCTCAGCTCGGGAACGGAGGTGGCCACCAGGTTGATGATGGCAACGACCTGGCCTGGCTCCAGCGAACGACCGGAGTACAGCTCGACCAGTACCGAAGCGCTTGGCTTGCGTTCATCACGGACGAACACCGAACTTTTCGGGATCGCCAGGTGAACGCGCGCGCCCTTGACGTTGTTCAGGCTGGAAATGGTGCGGGCCAGTTCGCCTTCCAGGCCGCGACGATAACGGGTCGCTTCCATGAACTGGCTGGTGCCCAGACCCTGTTCCTTGTCGAGGATTTCAAAACCGATGTTGCCGTCGCTGGGAGTGACACCAGCGGCCGCGAGCTTGAGCCGCGCACGGGACAGGTCATCGGCCTTGACCAGCAAGGCGCCGGAATTCGGTTCGACGGTGTAGGGAATGTCGGCGGAGGCCAGGGTGTCCATGACCTGCTTGGCGTCCATGCCGGCAAGGCTGCCGTACAGAGGCCGGTAGTCCGGTTGCTGCGACCACAGCACCACGGCAAAGCCAATCGCCACGCTCGCGGCCAGGCCGACCAACAGGCCCACCTGACGCAGCACGGTCATCTCGGAGAGGTTTTCCAGGAAGGACAGGCCGAACAACGGCGGTTTGCCGTCTATCGGGGTGGCCTTGGCCGGAACGTTATCGGCGACTGCTTCTGCCATGACTCAATCTCGTCCTTAAACCGGCATCTGCATGATGTCTTGATAAGCCTGAACCAGCTTGTTGCGCACCTGGGTCAGGGCCTGGAACGATACGCTGGCTTTCTGCGACGCAATCATCACGTCCGTCAGATCGACGCCGCTCTTGCCGATCTCGAATGCGTTGGCCAATTGGCTCGACGCCTGCTGGGTATCGTTCACTTTGTTGATGGCTTGACCGAGCATGTCGGAAAAGTTGCTGCCTGCCACTTCCGGGACAGCGGAAGTCGATTTCGGCTTCGACATGGCGTCCATTTGCATGGCCTTCATGTCCATCATCAACCGATTAAATTCAATACCTTGGCTCATGGTCTACTCTCTTGGGCGGCCCGCAATTTTTTGACACTCACTCGGCGGGTACTCAGGTGTTAGCAACAACGGTGCCAGCTCATGGGCAGCGTCTTCAGAAAAGCCGTTTCAAACGTTTGCGCAACCGGTCAGGTGGCGAACAGGTAGCCTTCGACATCCATGCCCGCATCGCGCATTTGCGCCAGTTTGTAACGCAGGGTGCGCGGGCTGATGCCGAGTTTTTCCGCGGCTTCCTTGCGCCGACCGCGCTCGGTACGCAGGGTGTCGATGATCATCTGGAACTCGCGGCGACGCAGGTCATCGCCCAGCGCACCGGCCGAATCGGCCTCGATTTCGACTTCACGAATGACCGGCGTTGCCGGAACGGCCGCCGGCAATGGAGCGAATAACGCAGGCCCGGAGAGACAGAAATCCTGCGGCTGGATCAAGCCGCCCTGCTGCAGAATCAAGGCCCGCTGGACCGCGTTATCCAGCTCGCGCACGTTGCCCGGCCACGGATAACCGATCAGGCACGCTTGCGCCTCGGGCGAGAACTTCGCCGTCGCATGCTTCATTTTATTGACGTGTTTGGCCAACAGACGCTCGGCCAGCGGCAGGATATCGGCGGTGCGCTCGCGCAACGGACGCCAGGCCAACGGAAATACCGAAAGACGGTAATAGAGGTCTTCACGGAACCGCCCCGCCGCCACTTCACCGGCCAGATCACGGTTGGTGGTCGCCACCACGCGAATATCGAGGGTGATCGGCTTGCGTGCACCGACCCGCTCCACTTCCCGCTCTTGCAACACGCGCAGCAGTTTGGCTTGCAGACCCAGGGGCATTTCGGAAATTTCATCGAGCAGAATGGTGCCGCCGTCCGCCTGTTCGAACTTGCCGGCCTGGGCCGCGATGGCGCCGGTGAACGAGCCCTTTTCGTGACCGAACAGGGTGGCTTCGAGCATGTTGTCGGGGATCGCCGCGCAGTTGATCGCAATGAACGGCTGGCTGGCGCGATGGGATTGCTGGTGGATGTAGCGTGCCAGCACTTCCTTGCCGGTGCCGGACTCGCCGGAAATCAGCACAGTGGAATCGCTGCGCGCGACTCGCGCCGCCAGATCCAGCAATTGAGCACTGGCGGGCTCGACCGCGACCGGGCCTTCGGTATCACTGACGCCAAGGCTGCCCAAGGCGTGACGCGCCACCAGATCCAGCAGAGCCTTGGGTTCGAACGGCTTGACCAGATAATCCGCCGCGCCTTGACGCATCGCATCGACTGCGCGCTCGACCGCACCATGGGCGGTCATCAGCAGCACCGGCAATTGCGGTTGTCGCGCGCGCAGCAGGCCGAGCAATTGATGGCCGTCCATACCCGGCATGTTGACGTCGCTGACCACCAGACTGAACGCTTCGCGCTCGACGGCGCTCAGCGCCTCTTCGGCCGAACCCACTGCGTGATAGTCGTGACCGGCCAGCAGCAGCGTATCGGCCAGCGCTTCGCGCAACGAGCGATCGTCTTCGACCAGCAGAACCTTGATGCCCATGACCTTCACTCAGCTCCCTGAACAGCAGAAAACAACGGCAGGATGACCTGCGCGCACGTACCGCGCCCGACCCGCGAACGCAGCTGCAATTCTCCCTGATGCGCACGCGCCACGGCCTTGACCACGGTCAGGCCCAGGCCGGTCCCGGTGACTTTGGTGGTGAAAAACGGCTCGCCCAGCCGCGCCAGCACCGCCGCATCAATACCGCTGCCGCTGTCGCTGACACACAAACGCAAGGTGTTGTCGCGGGTATAGCAATGCACCTTCAGACGCACCTCACCGGCACTCGCCTGAATCGCGTTTTCAATCAGATTGAGCAGCGCCCCGACCAGCGTGTCGCGATTGCACAGCAACTCGCCGGCATGGCTGTCGCATTGCCAGCGGATCGGCAGATCCTGCACATGGGTCAGCGCCGCGGCCTGCAACGACTGCATCAAGGCATTCGGTGTGACACGATCGGTCAGCGGCAGCTCGCCACGGGCGAAGACCAGCATGTCGCGCACCTGATGCTCCAGCTCGTGCAGACGCTCCTTGAGGCGACCGGCAAAACGCTGCTGGGTCGCGACCGGCAGTTCCTGCTCGGTCAAATGACTGGCGTACAGCAACGCGGCAGACAACGGCGTGCGAATCTGGTGAGCCAGCGACGCGACCATCCGCCCCAGGGACGACAATCGCTCGTGGCGCGCCAGTTGATCCTGCAAGTGACGGGTTTCAGTCAGGTCGTTGAGCAGCACCAACTGCCCCGGCTCGGCATCCAGCGAGCGGGTGGCAATCGACAGGCGTCGACCGTTTTTCAAGGAAATTTCGTGACCGTCATCTTCACGGGGCGCGAAGCAACGGGTGATGACGTGGCGCCACAGCTCGCCTTCCAGCGGCAGACCGAGCAATTCGATGGCGGCAGGGTTGGCCTCGCACACAATGCCATGGCCGTCGATGACGATGACGCCACCGGGCAACAGGTCGAGGAGGTTTTGCAGACGGTTGGCCAGGCGTTCTTTTTCCGCCAGTTCCTGCATGCGCTGGGCACTGACCACGGCCAGCTCGCCCTTGAGCTCGGTGACCCGGGCTTCGAGCATGCTGTAGGAGTCGGTCAACTGGCTGGACATCTGGTTGAACAGGGCGAATGCCTGCTCAAGCCCCTGGCGGCTCGCCTGCTCTACGGACGGCAGTTGCCCCGAGGACTCGGGAACAGAAGACATCTGGGAGGCTTGGGGCATTGTGCTTTCTCGCTTGGCTGACCGTCAGTGAAACGGAACGTTGCGAGGGACATAGCAATACCCGTGCCTAAAAAAAACCACTTATAAATGAAGCAGTTGAAAAACAGGCGTCAATCATCCGCCTGTTCATCACCTTCACGACGGCTCATGCCGTACTTGCGCATCTTCTCCACCAGCGTGGTGCGGCGAATGCGCAGACGCTCGGCCGCACGCGCCACGATGCCGTTGGCATCGTCCAGCGCCTGCTGGATCAGGCCCTGCTCCAGACCACCGAGGTAGTCCTTCAGGTCGAGACCTTCCGGCGGCAACAGGGCGTTGGCGCTGAAGTCCGGCGTATGGCCGTTGATCGCCACGCGCTCTTCCAGATCGCTGCGCAGGCTGTCGACCATCTGCTCGTCTTCGTCGTCGACGTAGCGGAATTTCTTCGGCAACTCGACCACGCCGATCACCCCGTACGGGTGCATGATCGCCATGCGCTCCACCAGGTTGGCCAGTTCGCGAACGTTGCCTGGCCAGCCATGGCGGCACAAGGACATGATTGCGGCGGAGTTGAAGCGGATCGAACCGCGCTTCTCGTGCTCCATGCGCGAGATCAGCTCGTTCATCAGCAACGGAATGTCTTCGACGCGCTCACGCAGCGGCGCCATCTCGATCGGGAACACGTTCAGGCGATAGTAGAGGTCTTCGCGGAAGGTGCCGATCTCGATCATGCTTTCGAGATTCTTGTGGGTCGCGGCGATGATGCGCACGTCGACGCTCTGGGTCTTGTTGCTGCCCACGCGCTCGAAGGTGCGCTCCTGCAGCACGCGCAGCAGCTTGACCTGCATAGGCAGCGGCATGTCGCCGATTTCGTCGAGGAACAGCGTACCGCCGTTGGCCAGCTCGAAGCGGCCGGCACGGCTGGTGATCGCGCCGGTGAAGGCGCCCTTCTCGTGACCGAACAGTTCGCTTTCCAGCAACTCGGCCGGGATCGCCCCGCAGTTGACCGGTACGAATGGCGCGTCGCGGCGCTTGGAGTGGTAATGCAGGTTGCGTGCAACCACTTCCTTGCCAGTACCGGACTCGCCGAGGATCAGAACGCTGGCGTCGGTGTCGGCGACTTGCTGCATCATCTGACGCACATGCTGGATCGCGCGGCTGGTGCCGACCAGGCTGCGGAACAGGTTGGGTTCGCGATGACGGCCGCGCTCGCGGGCCTGGTCGTACATCTCGCGATAGACCTGGGCACGGTGCAGGGAGTCCAGCAGTTTGCTGTAGCTCGGTGGCATTTCGAGGGTCGAAAGCACCCGGCGGCGTTGGTCTTCGGGCAGGTCCACCGAAGAATTATCGCCCATCAGCAAAACCGGAAGGAACTCATCCCAGGTTGAGAGTGTCTTTAGCAAGCCCAAAAGCGCACCAGGAGCATTGACCGTCCCGATCAGTACGCAAATGACCTCACGACTAGACGACAAAGAGCCGACTGCCTGCTGCCAGTCATGGCTTCCGCAGGGTAAATTTTCTTCGCCAAGAAAATTTAAGATCACCGCCAGGTCGCGGCGGCGGACGCTATCGTCATCGATCAGCAGAATTTTGGTTTCACGCCACATGCAATAGCAACTTCCCTAGTCAACTCAATGCCCAAAATGAGGGGCAAGCGAGACGCTTGCAGGACACCTTGTGCCTGTAGACGCCTGAAATCTGAAAACAGCCACTAGTTAAGTCAAAAAACCGTGCACAGTCAAATTTATGGCGCACATGTCTGGATTAACTGAGGGTTAATTAACCAAACAGATGGTAAACCTTTGCCGCGTTCTGCGCTTGGGTGATCTGCGACATCTCGTCGACTATCGCCTGACGCTCACCCATCGCCACTTCCAGAAGCTGCTTGTAGACATGCAGCAACTCCTCAAGATTATCGCGCAGCGCGACCTCGTCCACCGAAGCTTCACTCAAGACATCTTCCATGCAGGAACGGCAATCGAGGTCCAGTTGACCGATCGCCTCCCAATTGCGCTCGGCCAGGGCTCCGACCAAGGCTACTCGGGTTTCTTCAATTCGCTGCAAAACAAGACTCATGGTGATCTCCTCAGAACTGCGGAGCGGGCGCAGGTGCGATCGCATCCCAGCCTTCCTTGACGGTGCTCAGCAAGCCGGCAACCTCATCAAGAATGCGCGGATCGCTGCTGATGTTCGCCTCGGCGAGGCGCTTCATCATGTAGATGTAAAGACCGTCCAGATCAGCCAGCGTATCCGCGGAATTTTCCAGATCCAGGCCTTCGCGCAGTCCGCTGACGATGCCGATGGCCTTGCTGATCGACGTGCACTTGGCAGGAATATCCTTGCGCTCGATCGCACCTTTGGCCTGAGCGATACGGTCCAGGCCGCCTTCCATCAGCATTTGCACCAGGCGATGAGGGCTCGCTTCAGATGTCTGAGCGTGCGCGCCTACTTTCTGGTATTGCCGAAGGGCTAACATCGGATTCATGTTCTACCTCATTTGCCACAATGACTCGTATGAACAGTGTATCGCCAGCGAGTCGAAAAACTTTAGACCACAAGACAAAAACCCGGCGCACGCTCGAAAGCGTAGCCGGGTTTTTGTCGCTCTTGCATGTTACTTCGCGGATTGCTGAGCGTTGAGCGAGGCGAAGAACGACGTGATGTTGCTCGCCGTAGACTTCATCTGGCCTACCAGCAAGTCCATGGCGTTGTATTTTGCAGTCAACGTCTTGGTCAGGTTGGCAACACGCAGATCGAGCGCCAGTTGCTGACTGGTCAGGCTCTTGGTGTTGTTGTTCAGGATGGCCATGCGCTGATCAAGCAAACCTGTAGCAGTAGGCAGACTACCGGCAGGAGGCTTCAGGTACGGATCCACCGCCTTGCTCATACGCGCCAACAGACCGTTGGTGTCGTTGGTACCCGTAAACATCTGCTGGACCTGACCGGTCATGCCCGGCGTGGACATGGTCTTGTTGAATGCAACGGTGTCGAATGTCAGGTTACCGGTGAGCTTGTCAGTCATCACGCCCAATTGCGACAGGTAGGCCATCGGACCGGTGCTGGTCCCGCTCGGCATGGTCAATTGGCTACGGATATCGGCAATCAGCGAACGCGGCAGGGAGTCACCGGTAAAAGCCGCCTGAACAGTCAGCTTGCCATCTTCATCCGGCGTCGCCTTGGACAGGGTGTCGATGGTGGTCTTCAACGTGTTGTAGGCATCGACGAAAGCCTGGACAGACGTCTGCAGACCTTTGGTGTTCGTGTCGACGCTCACCACAACAGGCGTGCCTTGCGGATTCGGGACAGTCAGCAGGTTCAACGACAAACCACTGATGGCGCCGGTCACCGTGTTGCTCTTGCTGGTCACTGTCAGCCCATCGATGGTCAGCGATGCATCTTTGGCGAGCCCGTTGACCGCTCCGGAATCACCCGCCGCCGGAGTGGCACCCATTGTTTTGGTGCCATCGATTTCCAGACCGGCAATGCCGCTCACGCTCAAGTCAGAGCCTGCGCCAGTCTTGCTCGAACTGATCACCAGGCGCGAGGCACCGGTGCTGTCCGTCACGATGTTGGCAGAGATACCATTGACACCCTGAGCCGTGTTGATGGCATCACGAGTGCTCTGCAGGGTCGCATTGGCCGGGATCGTGACATTGTAATCAGTGCCATTCTGACTGATTTTCAGGGTACCACTCGGAATGGCACTGGCAGCACCGCCGGCAAAGGATGCACTGGCTACTTTCGAGCCGGTGGCCAGATTATTCACAACAACACTGTAAGTACCCGAGACCGCGGTGTTATCCGAAGTAGCGCCCAGAACAGTTGGATTACCCGAAGTCGCCGTGTAACCGGCAAACGCTGGGTTGGTCTTGCTGCCCAGATTGGTCATCGCGGTCTGGAATGCCGTCAGCGCACTCTTCAGCGTACCTACACCGGAAATCTTCAGCGTGTTGGTTTTCGTCGCATTGTCGATCTGCGTCTGCTTCGGCGACTTGTCGGCGTTGACCAGCGCAGTAACGATCGCACCGATGTCCAGGCCGGAACCCAGGCCAGAACCCGGTAAAATTGGACTTGCCATGTGCATCTCCCTTGGGTTGTTGCCAGTCTTTTGACCAATACCTGCGTCTAAAGAACTTCAAACACTATTCATGCCAGCTATCAGACTTTGGCGTCGAACAACACGTGACTTGCGTTGGCGAGGCTGTCTGCCAGCTTGAGGGCTTCTGCGGAAGGGATCTGTCGTACGACCTCGCCCGTCTCGCTTGCGATCACCTTGACGATGACCTTGCCGGAATGCTCGTCGATCGAGAACTCCAGATTGCGCTTGATCGACTGAACGAACTTCTCGATCTCCTGCACCGCCAGCTTCAGCTTGGTCTCATCTGACTCCTGACTCTTTTTCGAGGCAGGAACAGCATCAACGGTCTGAGGCTTGGTTTCCGACGGCTTGTCGGCAACGGTATTGACTGGCTTGGGAGCCGGATAAGACACGTTAAGCTTGACGCTCATGTCCATGCTCATCACCTCATAACGTAAAAAGCGAGAGAGCACGCAAGCGCACTCCCCCGCTAAAACTCATTCCGAAATTACTGAAGCAGCTTCAGTACAGCGGAAGGCAGTTGGTTGGCTTGAGCCAGAACAGAGGTCGAAGCCTGTTGCAGGGTTTGCTGCTTGGTCAGGTTAGCAGTCTCTGCGGCGAAGTCGGTATCTTGTACGCGACCTTGTGCAGCAGTGGTGTTCTCGGTGATGTTCTGCAAGTTCTGGATGGTGCTGGTCAGACGGTTTTGCGAAGCACCCAGGCTGGCACGAGTTGCACCGATTGCAGCGATAGCGGCGTCGATTGCAGTGATCGCGTTGTCGATGTTCTGCGAAGCAGAACCAGCGCCAGTACCGGTAGTACCGGTCAGAACTACAGTACCGCTACCTACGGACAGGCTGACGGCGTCGAACTTGGAGCTCAGTACCAGGTCGATGTGGTTAGCCGAACCGGTGTTCGCGCCCACTTGCAGGGTCACAGTACCAGCCGAACCGTCCAGCAGGTTTTTGCCGTTCAGGTTGGTAGCAGCCGAGATACGGGTGATCTCGTCGGACATCTGAGCGAATTCAGCGTTGGTAGCGGTCTGGTCAGCAGTGCCGTTGGTACCGTTACGTGCTTTAACAGCCAGTTCACGCATACGCTGCAGAATGTCGGTCGAAGCTTGCAGAGCGCCTTCAGCGGTCTGGGCAACGGAGATACCGTCGTTGGCGTTCTGGATTGCCTGGGTGTTACCGCGGATCTGGGAAGACATACGGTTGGAGATCTGCAGGCCAGCGGCGTCGTCTTTAGCGCTGTTGATTTTCAGGCCGGAAGACAGGCGCTGCATCGAAGTCGACAGAGCGTCGGAAGCGCGGTTCAGGTTTTTCTGAACGTTCAACGACGTGGTGTTGGTGTTTACTGTTAAAGCCATGACGAATTCCTCGTTGGTTGGGTACTGCGGCTTCCGGCCCTGGCAACCGCCGGGTATGGCCTAGAGAACCTTCGTAATAGTTATCGTCGGGTTTGCAGGTTGCTTGAGGGCTTTTTTGAAAAATTTTGCCATCACCCTGCCACCCCCTAGAAAACAAAGACTTAGCAGCACTTTACCTTCGAAAAAATGACGCCATAAAACCGTCCGTGGCGCAAACCTGCGGGCCAGCGCCTTCGACCGTCGTCAGGCGGACGGGGCTTCCAGCAATTGGATCAACTCGTACTCCATGAAATCGGCAAGGCCCAACCAGTCCTGACGCTCCTGGCACTCGAGCATTTGTGCGAGCAATTGCGCCCAGACTTGCTGCTTCTGCGTGCCGGCCGACAGCAATGACTGCTGCGCGCCCTCGAACACATCGACCATGGTCAACGCCGCCTCGACATCACGTCCCAGGCGGAACAACCCGGCGCACTGATGGCATTCGTCTACCCAGCTTTGCAGTGCAGTCATTGCACAAACTCCTGATTGAACGCTGTACCGGCAATCTGCGCACCCGCGCGGCTGCTGTTGAAAAATGCCACCTGCGGCTGACTGGCGATGTATCGCTCCAGCACGCACAGATAACCGCGAAAGTTGAGCTGGGTACTGACGCGCTCGCCATACCCGTCACGCACCCAGTGCCGCGCCTGATTCACCGACGGCCCCAGGTCACCGTCATTCCAGCCGGCATGGGTCTTGTTCATCGGAAAGGCAAAATCGGCACCGAACAGCGTGATGCGTGCAGCGCCCATCTTCACCGCCAGGTCCACGGCCGGGTGAATCACACTGCCACCCACATGCAGCAGCGCCCTCGGGTGCTGTTCACGCAATGCCGCATAGACCGGGCTGGCCGAGTAACCACCATAGCGCTTGCCCTTCCAGGCCCTCAGCACCTCGGGGTCACTCATGGGCAGATACACCAGCGGGATGCCGTCGGATTCCTCGAATGGCAAATGCCGGGAGCTGATGCGCTGATCGATACTCACCACATAGTCGGGCACGATCCCGTGCTCGCGCAGCGGCCGGTACGCGGTATCGACACAAATGAACAAGGGACGCCCGGCCCGCTCGCGGATCGCGGCCAGACGTTCGAAATGCTGTTCCAGCGTCGGCCCGGTGCCGATCACATAGATCTCCCGACCGGCACAGGTGCCGAACAGCCTTGCCACATCATCGTCAGCCAGCAGTACCGGCAAGCAGTCCTGCAGACGCTGTTGAATGAACGGTGACTGCGGATCGAACTCACGATTGTTGAAGCTCAGGTGCACTTCGCTGACCAGCCGATCACGAATCTTCGCGTTGAAGTCATCGGCCAGCAGCATCTCGGCGGGCAAGGCGAAAAACGGCGTGCAGATGTCGGACAGGTCGCCGGCGTAGAGCAATTCAACCCGCGGGTCCTGCAACCACTCCCGTTGATCGATCAATTGCAGCACCAGGGCAAACAACGCGCCGTTGAGGATGTGCACATACAGGCGCTCAAGCCCGGTGCGCTCCAGCAGCACCGTGGGCAAGTCCCCGAGGCCGGTGCCGTAGACATGCAGTTGCGGTTTGTCCGCTGGCAGGGTGGCAGCCTGAATCTGTGCCTCGCGGACACGGTCATGCCGGCTGGTGAGCTGAATGCCGCCAATGCTCAGCGTCGAGCCCAGCCCCTGCGTCAACTCGGCCTCGATCGCCGAACTGTCTTCGTTCAGCAATCGTGCGAACAGCGCCGGCCAGCGTCGCTCGACGACTTCAGCGTTGGCTTGGAAAAACTCGCTCATGGCGCCTCGCGCTCCCTTCAGGCAAAAAAATAGCGTTCAAGGTTAACCCTTGAACGCTATTTTTGTATCCGCCGTTTTTATCCGATTCAAGGACGATAAATAATCGCCGAACCCCACGACAGACCGACACCGAAACCACTGATCGCGATGCGGTTCCAGTCGGAATCCATCACGTGTTTTTCCAGCAGCAGCGGCACACTGGATGACACGGTGTTACCGGTCTCGACCATGTCCTTGATGAACTTCTCCGGCTCGCCTTCGAAGCGCCGCGCCACGGCATCGACAATCGCCGCACTGCCCTGGTGAATGCAGAAGGCATCGATGTCATCGGCCTTCAGACCGGAATCGTCGAGCAGTTCGTGCAGATGCGCAGGCACCTTGAGCAGTGCGAAGTTGAACACCTGACGGCCGTTCATGAAGAACACGCCATCGGTGACTTTCAGGTGCGGTGCGCCGGAACCGTCGGTGCCGAACTTGGCCTTGCCCAGCGCCCAGACTGGATCTTCGCCCATCCAGGTGGCAGTGGCGGCATCGCCGAACAGCATGGTGGTGTTGCGGTCTTCCGGATCGACGATCTTCGAATACGGGTCGGCGGTGATCAACAGCCCATTCTTCAGGCCGGCGGCTTCCATGAAGCCTTTGATCGCGTAGATGCCGTAGACGTAACCGGAGCAGCCGAGGGAAATATCGAACGCCGCGACATGGGTCGGCAGGCCGAGTTTGTCCTGGACGATGGCAGCGGTGTGCGGCAGGCCTTCTTCGTCACCGTTCTGGGTGACGACGATCAGCGCATCGATGGATTCACGTTTCAGTTCAGGGTTGTTGGCAAACAGCGCATTGGCCGCTTCAACGCACAGATCGGAGGTTTCCTGTTCCGCGTCTTTGCGTGGGAGGAAGGCCGAACCGATCTTGCCGAGGATGAATTCTTCATCCTTCTCGAATTTTGCACCTTGTGCGTAATTGTCCACGCCGGCTACAGGAACGTAGCTCGCAATGCTTTTTATGCCAATCATTACGGCTTCCCAATAATAAACAGCCCAATACCACCGCTCGCAAGGATTCGAGGGGCGCCGACAAACAGAAAACGGCCGCCACAACGGGCAGCCACGGGGAGCGCAAAGGGCTATCACTGGAACCGAAAACGGGCCAGGCGCCATCTCCCCGGTCATTACAATACAGTGAAGATGCGCGTTATGACTCGCAGGTCACGCTATTTTGCCGAATCGATGACAGATCGGGTCATTCGACCAATGACCAGTCCAGCGGCGTACCACGTTTGATCGGCTGGCGCGCACGACGCCCGAGGACGGCATCGGTGTGCTTGGGCGGCAAGCCGAGACCGGGACGAATGGCGCGCACATTAGCCGCCGTGAAGGGCTCACCGGCCGCCATATCGGCCGTGACGTACAGCGACCGACGGTAAACCAGAGACTTTTGCTCAGCCTCGGTCACGCCGTAATGCACCTGGCCCATGGCCTGCCATGCGCGCTCGGTCTCGACCACCAGACTGGCCAGTTCCGCCGGTTCCAGCGAGAAACTGGCGTCAACCCCGCCGGCCGCACGGTCGAGGGTGAAGTGTTTTTCTACCACCGTAGCGCCCAGCGCCACCGCCGCCACCGACACGCCAACGCCCATCGAATGGTCTGACAGCCCGACCTCACAACCGAACAACTCACGCAGATGCGGGATCGTGCGCAAGTTGCTGTTGGTCGGGGTCGCCGGGTAGGTGCTGGTGCACTTGAGCAGCACCAGATCCTTGCATCCCGCCTCACGGGCGGCGCGCACGGTTTCGTCGAGTTCGGCGAGGCTGGCCATGCCGGTGGAAATGATCAGCGGTTTGCCGGTCGCCGCGACACGACGGATCAGCGGCAGGTCGGTGTTCTCGAAACTGGCGATCTTGTACGCCGGCACGTCGAGGCTTTCGAGAAAGTCCACGGCGCTGTCATCGAACGGTGTCGAAAACGCAAGCATGCCCAGCTCTTTGGCCCGGGCGAAGATCGGCACATGCCATTCCCAGGGTGTGTGGGCCTTTTCATACAGGTCATAGAGCGAGGTGCCGGCCCACAGGCTGTTCGGATCCTTGATGAAGAATTCGCCTTCCGCCAGATCCAGGGTCATGGTTTCGGCGGTGTAGGTTTGCAGCTTCAAGGCATGGGCACCGGCCTTGGCCGCCGCTTCGACAATCTGCAAGGCGACGTCCAGCGACTGGTTATGGTTGCCGCTCATTTCAGCGATGATGAACGGCGGCGCATCGGCACCGATCCGGCGGCTGCCGATCTTGAAACTGCTCATTGACGGGATTCCTTCAAAACCTTGGTGAACGCGCAGGCACTCTGGGTGAACCCGGCGTCACGGAAAACATTCATCGAGGGCTGATTGGCCGGCAAGACCTGGGCGGTAATGGCGGTCATTTGCGGCCAGTGCGCTGCCACAAAGGCTTCGCCCTGTGCCAGCAGCGCCCTGCCCCAGCCGAGGCAGAAACGCCCCTCGAGCAGATACAGCGAAACCTCTGCCTCAAAGCCGCGCAAATCGTAGCGCAGGACACCGACCGGGCCGTCATCCGCCTCGGCCACCAGCAGCAACCGCTGAGGATTGCGCAGGCTCGCGCCCAGCCAGTTCACATGTTGCGTCCAGTCAATCGCAGCGCTGTCCAGCGACCAGCGGCGCACTGCCTCGGCATTGCGTCCGTCGAACAGCAACTGCGCGTCATCCGGCGTCGCCGGACGCAGTTTGAGCACCGCGCCGGCCAGTGCCGCCGCCACACGCAGCGCACCGCGTCCGTCGACCAGTTGCCGCGAACGTTCGGCCAGGCTCTGGCGCAAATAAAAGTTGCCCACGACAAAGCCAATCGCATCACGCAGTTGCTCGACGCTGACCTGCTCCCGCGCGCCCATGAACACATGCGCGCCCGCCGCCGCCATCACTTCGCCGTTGGCCTGTTGGTTGTTCGACACCGCGATGCAGATCGTCGGCAGGCCCAGGGCCGCGCGTTCCCAACTGGTGCCGCCGCCGGCACCGATAAACAGGTCGGCCTCGGTCATGCGCCGATGAAAATCGCTGACAAAACTGTGCAGGCGCCAGTGCGGCCGCGTTTCGGCCAGCGCCTGCATCTCTGCCCAGGCCGGGTTGTCAGCGCCGGCGACGAAATCCACTTCAAGCGCCGAAAAATCCGCCAGCGCCAGCATCGCGTGATGAGTCTGGCGTGCCGCATCAAAGCCGCCGAAATTCACCAGCACCCGGCGCGCCACCGGTTTGATCTCGATGGCCGGAGCACTGAACTCTTCGCGCAACATGGCGAAGCGCGGGCCGAGCAGTGTTCGGCACCCGGCCGGCAGCAGCGGCTGATAATTTTCGTTGAGCCCGGAGAGGTTCTGATTGAGCAACAGGTCCACGCTGTACCGGCGGGTCGCCAGATCATCGACGGCGGCGACCCGTGGTGCGAAGCGACGAGCTGCGGTCTGCCAGTGATGGTCGAGGCCGTAATGGTCGGCGACGACCCAGTCAAATCCGGGCTGCCCTTCCAGTTGCGCCGCCAGTGCATCGATATCCGCCTGCCACGGCAGCATCGATTCGATGGCCTGCTCCGGGTCTTCACCGGCATAGCGATCCGGCAACGCGAAGGTCTCGAAGCCTTCGCTCTGCAACGCATCAAGCCGATGCCCCGGCAAACGACGACAGGCGAACGCGACATGACTGCCTTGCGTGCGCAGTACTCGCGCCAGTGTCAGGCACCGGGCGATGTGGCCGCTGCCAATGGTCGGCGAGGCGTCGGCGCGGATCAGCACTCTCATTGCAGTTCTCCGCCAACCTTGAGGGCGGCGTAGAGGTACTCGGCGCGCTTCCAGTCTTCGGCGGTATCGATGTCCTGCACCAGATGCCGGGGCAGGATCACCGGCAGACTGGCCGGCGAATACAGCACCTCTCCACCCAGCCACGCCTCGCTGCGGCCCCAATAGAACTGGCCGGCATCCTGAAAGGCAGCCGGCAGATCCTGCGAACGGGTATTGCGAAACTCGGGGTACAACGCCGTCAGTGCGCCCTGCCCGTCCAGGGTCAGGGCGCGCTGCACCGGAAAGCCGAAATCGGTGACTGAAAAAGCAAAGGACTTGTCCGCGTGTCGCTCCAGCAATTCAAAGCCCTGACGCAGAAACCGCGCCTGCAACAGCGGCGCCGTAGCGTACACACAGCAGGCGTAATCGCAGGCCGGCAGCTGCTGCAAGGCATGCACGATCACTGCCGCAGTGCCGGTGAAATCATCGGCCAGTTCCGCCGGACGCATGAACGGCACGTGAGCACCGTTGGCTCGCGCCACGTCTGCGATCTCTGCGTCGTCGGTGCTGACCACCACCTGCTCGAACAAGCCTGAATCGAGGGCCGTACGAATCGAACGGACAATCATCGGCACACCGTCGAACGGCTTGAGGTTCTTGCGCGGGATGCGTTTGCTGCCCCCGCGGGCCGGGATGATTGCGACGTTGTTCAAAGACGTTTTTCCAGCAGGAACCAGGTGATGTCGTCCACCGGAAATTGCGGATCGCGGTGATAACCGAAGCCGTAATCCAGCAGTTGCAGATCAGGATAACGGTCAAGCATTTCCCCGGCGAAATCACGCTTGAACAGCTTGCCGCTGTTACCACGATAGGACACTTCCACCGGAGAGGGATTGTAGTACTCGACGATCAGGATGTAGCGCGAACTCAGCTCATACAACTGCGCATACGCCGTCGACAACAGTTCCGGCGCCAGATGGATCAGCACGCCTTTGCTCAGGGTCAGGTCGTATTGGCGTTCACGGGGAAAGTCGAACAGCGAACCGTGCCAGATGCTCGCAATCTCCAGCGCACGCGCCTGGGCGCAGGCACTGGCATTGATTTCGACCCCGAACAGCTCGCAGCGGGGCAACAGCTGACGCAGCGCCTGCAAGTTGTTGCCGGCGTTGGTGCCCAGCTCCAGCAGGCTGTCGATCCGCCCGGCCCGGGTCAGCGCCTTGGCGAACAACGCCAGATTGGCCGCCACCAGTGGCTGGCCGACGTTGCGCTCAACGTACTGATTGCCGAATTCGCCGTGCCAGAATTGTTCCTGCTCGCTCAGATCACGCATTACCGTTTTCCATCCACCGCCACGGCGGCAATCATTCAGTCAACCGACGCAATTGCTCGACCACGTAGTCCTGCTGCTGATCGCTCAGCAACGGGAATAGCGGCAGGCTGATCGCTTCGGCGTAATAACGCTCGGCTTCGGGAAAGTCTCCCTCGGCAAAACCCAGATCACGATAGTACGGCTGCAAATGCAGCGGAATGTAGTGCAGGTTCACGCCGATGCCGGCGGCGCGCAAGCCTTCGAACACCTGACGGTGACTGAGGCTGATGCGCTCGGTCTGCAAACGCACCACGTAAAGATGCCAGGCCGATTCAGCCTCCGGCTGGAGGCTCGGCACGGTGACTGGCAAGTACGCCAGCAGACGGTCGTAACGCGCGGCCAGCTCCCGGCGACGGGCGATGAACTCGTCCAGTTTGCCCAACTGCGACAGGCCCAGCGCGGCTTGCAGATCGGTAATCCGGTAATTGAACCCGAGCTCGACCTGCTGGTAGTACCACGGGCCGTGGCTGGGTTCGGTCATCTGCTGCGGATCGCGGGTCATGCCGTGGCTGCGCAGGCGTTGCAGACGCTCGGCCAGTTCCGGGCGATTGGTCAGCACCATGCCGCCCTCGCCGCTGGTGATGATCTTCACCGGATGAAAACTGAACACGGTCATCGCGGCAAATTCACCGCAGCCCACCGGGCGCCCGACGTAACGGGCGCCGACCGCGTGGGAGGCATCTTCAATGACGGTGAAGTTGTAGCGCACGGCCAGTTCGGCAATCCGCCGCATGTCGCAGCTCTGCCCGGAGAACGCGACCGCCACCAGTACTTTGGGCAAGGTGCCGTCGCGCTCGGCAGCATCAAGTTTGCTCGCCAGAACTTCAGCATCGAGGTTCCAGGTCAGCGGGTCGATGTCCACGAAGTCAACGTCGGCACCGCAATAACGGCCGCAGTTGGCCGACGCGAGAAAGGTATTCGGCGTGGTCCACAAGCGGTCGCCAGGTCCCAGCTCCGCGGCCATGCAGGCAATGTGCAGCGCCGCCGTGGCGTTGCACACCGCCACGGCGAAATCGGCCTGACAACGCTCGGCCATCGCCTGCTCGAAGCGTTCGATGGTCGGCCCCTGGGTCAACCAGTCGGACTGCAACACCTCGACGACCGCGTCGATGTCCGCCTGATCGAGGCTTTGCCGGCCGTAGGGAATCATACCGACAGCTTCGCGTGCAGCTCGGCGATCTGCCCCACCGAAAGGAAGTGCGGGTTGGTGTCGGAGCGGTACTCGAAGTCTTCGCCGACCGGCACCCCACGCTCACCGAGTTTGTCCTCGGCAAAATCCACGTCGACGCTGGTGAAACGAATCGACGGCTGGATGGTGTAGTGATCGGCAAATTCCAGGGTCATCCGCGCATCGTCCAGCGGCACCATCAACTCGTGCAGCTTCTCGCCCGGACGAATGCCGACGTTCTTGTGCGGCAGGTGCTCGGCCATTCCCCGCGCGAGATCGACCACGCGGATCGACGGGATCTTCGGCACGAACACTTCGCCGCCGTGCATCCGCGCAAAGCTGTCGAGCACGAACTGCACGCCGTGATCGAGGGTGATCCAGAAGCGGGTCATGCGCTCGTCAGTGATCGGCAGCTCTGTCGCACCGTCGGCGATCAGTTTGCTGAAAAACGGCACCACTGACCCGCGTGAACCGGCGACGTTGCCGTAGCGCACCACGGCAAAACGCGTCTGCTGTTCACCGGCAATGTTGTTGGCCGCCACGAACAACTTGTCCGACAGCAACTTGGTGGCGCCGTACAGGTTGATCGGGCTGGCGGCCTTGTCGGTGGACAGCGCGACGACTTTCTTCACGCCGTTGTCGATGGCGGCGGCGATGATGTTTTCCGCGCCGTTGACGTTGGTGCGGATGCATTCGGTCGGGTTGTATTCCGCCGCCGGCACTTGCTTCAAAGCTGCGGCATGCACCACGTAATCGATGCCGCGCATGGCCTGACGCAGGCGATCAGCGTCGCGCACGTCACCGAGGAAGTAACGCATGCACGGCGCGTTGAACGCCTGCTGCATTTCGTATTGCTTGAGCTCATCCCGGGAGAACACCACCACGCGCTTGGGCTGGTATTGCTCGAGCAGGCGCGCGATGAACTTGCGCCCGAACGAGCCGGTGCCACCGGAGATGAAAATCGATTTACCGTTGAACATGTCTTGAGTTCCGTTCCTTGTACGCCAGGCCTAGGCGATCAATTGCGCCCAGTTCAGCGAAGCGCTGTCGTTCAGCACAAAGCCTTTGCCAGTCAGGCTCAGGTTGGCGTTGTACGCCTGATCCTGAGCGAACGCCGCCGCCCATTTTTCCTGCAATGCAGCCAGTGCCTGATCAGCCTGGGCGATATCGCCCTGATGGATGACTTGCACCGATGGCGTCCAGACAGTCAGGTAGCCGGCCTGACCGGCCTTCAGGCACAGGTCGACATCGCTGAAGCCGGCAGCGAACGTGTTGTCGTCCAGACCGCCCAGAGCCTCGAACAATTCTTTGCGCACCATCAGGCAAACGCTGGAAACCGCCGTGTAGTTCTGGTCCACGGACAACCGGTACAGATAGCCTTCGGCGTCGTGTTTCTCGCCGACGAATGCCGAGCCGACACCACCGTTCATGCCCAGGATCAGACCGGCCTGGCTGACCTTGCCGTCGCGGTCGACCAGTTTGGGACCGACCACCCCGATTTCCGGACGCAGCGCATGGTTGAGCAGCGAGTCGAGCCAGTTCGGATTGACCACTTCCGCGTCCGCCGCCAACAGCACCAGAAACTCGCCTTGAGCCTGCTGGCTGGCCGCGTTGCACAGCGCGGCCGTGCTGAGCGATTGATCGGCGCGCAGCACGCTGACTTTCGGATGCTGATAAGTCCCGAGCCAGTCATTGACCTCGGCCGATTGCGAAGCCGTGGTTGCAATCAGGATTTCGTACTTGTGATAGCGGGTGCGCAACAGTACGCCTTCCAGGCAGCGTTGCAGAGCAGACAGATCGTCCCCGGCCGGGATAACGATCGAAACCAGAGGGCGATCACTATGGTGATAGTCGATCTGGTAGACCCCCGGCACCGCCGACGTGACCTTGGCCTTGTAACCGCGATTGCCCAGATGACGCAGCAATGCCAGACGCTCATGCGGATTCTCTTCAAGCTCCGGCGCCTGAGTGATCAGCAGCGGCTCATCAAGGTGCGCCAGGCTGTTCAGGCCACCCTGTTCAATGATGCGCAGCAGCAGATCGAACTCCAGCGCCTTGCTGAAATCGGCCCGGTAGCCGTCAACTTCCAACAACACTTCACGCCGTATGAGCCAGTGCCGCGCCATCAGGCCCGGCAGGCTCAACAACAGGTCCAGATTGAAGCCCGGACGGAACACATCCATCAGCGCACCGTTTTCCCGGCGCTGAATCTCGTCCGTGGAAACGGCGCTGATACCGCCAGCGTTCATCAGCTCCAGGCTGGCGCGCAACAGGCCGCCGGCAGTGAACTCATCCCCCGCCTCAGCCAGAAGCAACCAGTCGCAAGGCGACTGACGAGCACTCAGGTTGAGCTTGTCGACCAGATTGTCGGGAGTCACGCGGACAAAGTGCAGCGTGTTCTGCGCAGTGGTCGCCGCCGGTGCTTCACCGGTGGTGAACACGACAATGCGAAATGCCTTGCATTGACCTTCGAGCAGGCTGTCGAGGCTGACCTGCAACTTGTCGATGTCGTCATCCATATCCAGCAGGAAAATGCCGAATTGCGGACCACCACCGTTCACGGCCAGATGTTCGGCAATCGACCCGATCTGCACCGCATCGGCTTGACGCGACTCCAGCCACTTGAGCAGACGCCCGGATTGCATCTGGTCGAACACCTGATGGTGATCGGCGACGGTCAGCGTTTCCAGACGTGCGATCCAGTCACGCATCTTCAGCGCTTCCTCACTTTCGCCAGACAGCTCCAGTTGCTCGGCCAGGCGCTTGGCTACGGTGCGGTTGAACGCATTGAGATCATGGGCCTGCCACAGACGGTCAAGCACGCTGGCCGGGGTATCGTTGTTGCGCGCCTGGATCAGGTGCGCCTGACGCGTCCACACACCCTCGAGTTTTTCCAGTTGAATGCGCCCGGCCGGCATCGCGTGCAGCATGAATTCGAACTGTTCGAGGCGATCGAAGAATGCCTGGTTGTAGAACGGCATTTCGACGTACTGCAGGGGGCCGAAGCGGCGGTCCGGCCGCTTGAGCTCCTGGTTCCACGTCGACTGGATAATCAGCTCCGCCGTCAGGGCGCGGCCGCTTTGCAGACTGTCGACCATCGCCTCGAAACTTTGCAGGGCAAACGCCTTGCCCTGCTCTGCGTTCAAGTCTTTGATACCGGTTGGCAGACCCGCGAGGAACTCGGCGAAGGCTTCGCGTTCGGCCACGGATTTCGCATCGATATAGGTCAGCGAGTGGTAGACCTCTGTGCTGTGCTCAGAGTTGCCATAGTTGATCTCACGAACCACATACGGGATCGGCAGGATTCGCGCCTTGGCACTGGCCAGCAGGAAATATACATGGCCGATTTCCTGCCACTGGAAACTGGTGCCCGGCGGCAATGCCGAATGCCAGGTTTTCATCAGGTCGGTACGGGTGACCGCGTAGAACGGCGGGATGTACTGACTCATGTAGTCGACGACGCGGTCCTGCGCCCGTTCGGACGCATAGTCTTCCTGCACTTTCTTGTCGCGGCGGTAGTAGCTCACGCCACCGCCCAGCGTCAGGTACATCATGCAGTAACCGTGGCACATGCCGTAATCCGGATTCGCCTGCAGGAAGCCCACCGACTCGGCCAGCGAATCGTGCAGGATGAAGTCGTCGTCGGCCGCCAGCACCATGTACGGCGTGGTCAGTTGCTCCACGCCATAGGCCAGCTTGGCCTGCATGCCCCAGTAAGCGAACTGCGGCACGTGGTGGTAATCAACTGCGGAGAAGTCGCCTTCCGGCCGCTCGGCCGTGGAGTCCAGCACCATGATTCTGCAGGGCAAGCTGCTGTAATACTTCACCGCCCGACGCAGGAACGCCGGACGATTGTGCGTAATCAGCACTACGGTCAACAGCTCGTTGAGCGGTAGCGTCAGTTCAGAACTGTACTTGCCTTGCATAACTTCTCTCCACAACCGGCGACTCGCCGAGACAACGCTTTGGTGATGTTGCGAATTAACGAACGCGACGCAGATAGCCGTCCGGCGCCACGGTGATCAGCAGCTTGTTCTGCAGCTGAACGTCGATCTCGAAATCCTTGCTCTCTTCCAGGTATTTCCACACGGCAGTCTTCGGGTTATCGCCCGGCCCCCATGGACGATCCGGGAAGAAATCGGCCGGCATGTCTTCAACCACGGTGTCCATCACCACGCAGTAGCTGTCGACCGAAACCAGTGGCGCGTAGAGGCGCAGCTCTTCGAGCACGTGGTCGTGGGTGTGGTTGGAATCGAGCACCAGAATGACTTTCTTGCCCTCGGCGGCAGCGCGAACCTGAGCGGCGATGGCCGGGTCGATGCTCGAACCTTCGATCATCTTGATGCGCTTGCTCATCGGGTGGCTTTCGATGGCTTCTCGGTTGTGCGCACGGATGTCCAGATCGATGCCCAGCACCTCGCCGTGACCTTGCAGTTCCAGCAGGGAGGCGTAGTAGATGATCGAACCGCCGTGGGCGATACCGCACTCGATGACCAGATCCGGCTTCACCTGCCAGATGATTTCCTGCATGGCCATCATGTCTTGCGGCAGCTGGATGATCGGACGGCCCATCCACGAGAAGTGGTAGCTGTACTTGTGCTTGGCCGATTCGTTGAAGAAATCGCGGGCCAGGCCGGTGAGTTTCTGGTCGTCACCCTGTTGGGCGATCTGCTCGCGGCATTCGGCTTCGAAAGCTTTGTTGATGCTGTTGTCGGTCATTTTCAAAATCTCAAGGGTCACTGGAACGAAGCGCTGTCGACGGCGTGATAGACGTAACGTCCACCGGTCATCCGCTTGATCTCTTCGAGGTAATTGGAATTCATCACAAACAGGTTGGCGCCCTCGGGCAAGGCATCCATTGCCTCTTGCGGCGAGGACACCCGGGCGCCGCTCAGGGGCAGGTAACGCCCCTGCTTGGCCGGGTTGATATCGACCACGCGATCCACCGCCACGCCGGCGCGTTGCAGGAACAGCGAATAGATCACGCCTTTGGACGAGGCGCCCCAGATCGCCGAACCCTGCTCGGGTGCGCCCTGGATGATCTGCACCGCGCGCTCGAGGCTGGCGGTGAAATCGTCCGGCAAGGCCAGGCGTGGCACCGGTTGTTCCGGGGTCAGGCGCAACGTGGCAAGGTCAGCGACGATGTACAGGTATTGGCCACCGAACAGGTGACCGGCCTCGTGCACGGTGCCGAACATCCGGCGCAGGTCATCGAGACGGAAGTAATTGACGTGCTCGTAGAACAGATCGAACCAGGCTCGGTGTTCGAGGATCCAGTCGAAGCACGGCACTTCGATGTAGATCTGCCCGCCGCCCTGGTTGGCTTCGGCGATCACTGCCAGAAAGCTCAGCGGATCCTGAATGTGTTCCAGCACATGACGCAGCACGATGGCGTCCGCCTCAAGGCCCAGACCTTGGGTGAACGGGGCCTTGATCACGTCGGCGTTATCGCCTTCGTAGGCCGGGTCGATGCCGGTGATGCGGTAGCCCAAACCTTTGAGCAACTCGAGGAAATAGCCTTTTCCGCAGCCGACTTCGATCAGTTCCTGACCCTTGAAGTGCCGGGCAATGATGCCTTCGACATCGCTCAGGTGCTTCTGGAACTGACCGGAATGCGCCTGCTCGTTCTGGTAGTCGGCGTCGTAGCTGAGCTTGTCGGCGTCGAACGCCGCATTGAAGATCAGACCGCTGCGTTCATCCTGCACCAGCAACATGTCGGCGCTGGCCGATGCCTTCGCCGATTCGGGATCGGCAAAGGTGCGGTTCTGCAGCACCGGCAGGTCGGTGACCCGATACAACTCGTGCCTCATTGCGGCTCTCCCAATAACTGTTGCAAGCGCTCGGTCACCGCCCAGAACGCCAGCGGTTCGTGGGTCGGATACGGGTAATGGCCGAGGTTCAGGCCGATGGTCGCGCCGCGTTCACGCACGTGCTGTTCGACCAGCGACCGCACCGAAACCGGCTGGCCGCTGGCGCAGTTGATCGTGCCGTCGAAGTCGCGTTTGTGCAGGATCGCGGCGAGATGAGCGGCAGCGGTTTCAATCGGCAGAAAATCGCGCAGCTGTTCACCGGCCGACATGTTGAACGTCGCATCGCCGGCATCGATTGCCCGGTCCAGCGCGGCCAACAGACTGTTGGGGTTCTGCCCTTCACCGTGCAGGTAGAACAGCCGTGCCCATTGCAGGGTGAACGGATGCTCCTGCTGCAGATGTTGCAAAAACAGGTGCAGCGTGTGTTTGGCCAAACCGTAAGGATTGCTCGGCTGCGCGTCGTTCTGTTCGCTCAACGGGCCGCTCTGCATGCCGTACTCGAAGCAGGTGCCGGTCACCAGCACCTGCTTCGCGCCCGCCTCTACCGCGCCTTTGATGAAGCGATAGTCGGCCATCAGGTTGTGCTCGAAATGGAACAGCGCCCGATAGTTCGGCAACCCCGGCCAGGCCAGGTGGGCGAGTGCATCGACCCCCTCGGTGAGCGCCGCGACATTCAGATCCGCCGCGTGAATATCCGCGCTCACGAACTCGACGTGCTTGATCCACGGCATGTCCGCAGCTTTCTGCACATCGCGCGCCACCGCCCGCACCGTGCAACCACGGGCCAGCAACGCTGCGACCAGATGACGACCGACGAAGCCCGTGGCTCCGGTGACCAGAACCTTCACAGCACACTCAACTCAGGCACGGCGATCACGAAGCGACCGTCCCACTGACGCACCTGAGCCAGCTGCTGGCTGACTTCATGCAACAGGTTCCATGGCAGCACCAGCACGTAATCCGGCTTCTCGATATCGATCTGCGCCGGCGCGACAATCGGGATGCGGCTGCCGGGCAGGAACTTGCCCTGCTTGTGCGGGTTGGCATCGGCGACCCAGGCCAGCAGATCCGGTTTGACCCCGGCGTAGTTGAGCAAGGTGTTGCCCTTGGCAGCGGCGCCGTAGCCGACCACACGTTTGCCGTCGGCCTTGGCCTGCAACAGGAAACGCAGCAGGTCATGCTTGATCCGTTCGGCAGCCGGCGCCAGCGTCGCGTAGTACTCGGCGCTTTTCACCCCGGCGTCGAGCTCGGCCTGCAACTGCTGCTGCACGGCAGGCTGCACGGCGCGGCGTTCGCCGTCCTTGCGCTGGACGAACACCCGCAGCGATCCGCCATGGGTGGTCAGCTGACTGACGTCGAACACTTCCAGGCCGTTGCGTTCGCACAGCGTCTGCACGGCAGTCAGGGACAGGTACGAATAGTGTTCGTGATACAGCGTGTCGAACTGCGCGCCGGCCATCAGCGTCAGCAGTTGCGGGAATTCGAAGGTGGCGACGCCGGTCGGTTTGAGCAGCGCAGCGAAACCACCGAGGAAATCGTTGATGTCCGGCACGTGGGCGAGCACGTTGTTGGCGGCCATCAGATCGGCGGCCCAGCCTTCGCTTTTCAGCTGGGTGGCGGTATCGCGACCGAAGAACAGTTCACGAATCTCCAGGCCTTTTTCCCGCGCCGCTTGCGCGGTACTGCGGGTCGGCTCGACGCCCAGGCACTGGATGCCGCGACCGGCCACGTATTGCAGCAGGTAGCCGTCGTTGGCCGCGACTTCCACCACGCGGCTGTCAGCGGTCAGGCCAAAGCGCTCGACCATCTGGGCCACATAACGCTCGGCGTGGGCCAGCCAGGTGCTGGAGAACGAACTGAAGTAGGCATACTCGGCGTCGAACAGGCTGTCGGCGGAGGTGTAATCCTCGGTCTGCACCAGCCAGCATTGCTCGCACACGGCGACCTTCAGCGGCACCCATTGTTCGGCCTGCTCCAGCCGATCGGCGTGGACGTAGGCATTGGACGGTGGCGAGGTGCCGAGGTCGATCAGCGGCAGGCTCAGCGGTGCAGCGCACCCACGGCAGTTCATAGACGCACTCCAGCAAAGTGTTGATCGAGCGCGGGATGGCTGGAATCACGCGCTGACAAATTATTGACAGGCAACGGCCAGGCGATCGCCAGCCGTGGATCGTTCACCGACAGACCGCCCTCGTGCTCCGGCGCGTAATCGGCGCTGTGCAGGTAAAGCAGTTCGGCGTCTTCGGTGAGGGTCTGGAAACCGTGGGCGAAGCCGGCAGGAATCAGCAGGCTGCGACCGTCGCCGGCCTTCAGGTGCTCGGCGTGCCAGTGCAGGAAGGTTTCGGAATCCGGGCGCAGGTCCACCGCCACGTCCCACACTTCACCGCGCAGGCAGGTGATCAGTTTGGCTTCCGGCGCATTGGCGTTCTGGTAATGCAGACCGCGCACGCTGCCCTGCTCGCGGGTGCAGGAATGGTTGATCTGGCGGATGTGAAACTCGGCACCAAACGCCTCCAGACTGCCCTCGCAGAACAGCCGGGCGAAGTGCCCGCGCTGGTCTTGGAAGCGTTTGTGCTGAACGCTGAATAAACCGGCCAGCGGCAACGGTTTCAAGGAAAACTCGCTCACAGCGCGCCCCGGTACAGGTTCAGTTGGCCGAGGGTCACGGTGCGCATGTCGTCGCCGTTCTGCCACGCCAGATGCCAGTCGAGGGTCTGGGTCAGGCATTGCTGCAACGACCAGCGCGGTTGCCAGCCGAGCACCTGACGAGCGCGGCTGCTGTCAAGACGCAACAGGCCGGCTTCGTGCAGGTCACTCTTTTCGAGGCGCAGGCCACGGGCCTGAGGCCAGCGGTTGGAGAGCAGTTCAACCACTTCGCCGACGCTGCACATGTCTGCTTCGCCCGGGCCGAAGTTCCACGCCCCGGCGTATTCCGGGCCTTGTTCGTAGAGCCCGGCGGCCAGTTGCAGGTAGCCGGCCAGCGGCTCCAGCGCGTGCTGCCACGGGCGCACGGCTTGCGGGTAACGCAGGGTCACCGGCTCGTCGGCCGACCAGGCTTTCAGTACATCGGGAATCAGCCGTTCTGGGGCGAAATCGCCGCCGCCCAGCACATTGCCGGCGCGCGCAGTGGCCAGGGCCAGACCGTGCTCGGCGTACTTGTCGGCCGGGAAAAACGATGCCACGTAAGACTGCGCCAGCAACTCGCAACAGGCTTTGCTGCTGCTGTAAGGGTCGTGGCCACCGAGGGCTTCGTCCTCGCGGTACGGCCACAGCCATTCCTTGTTGGCGTAGACCTTGTCGGTGGTCACCAGCACGCAGGCCCGCACGCAACCGACCTGACGAATCGCTTCGAGCAGGTTGAGGGTGCCCATGACGTTGCTGGAATAAGTGCCGAGCGGATCGCGATAGCCTTCGCGCACCAGCGGCTGGGCCGCCAGGTGCAGGACGATCTCCGGTTCGGTGTCGGCGATGATCTCGAGCAAGGCGCCCAGATCACGCAAGTCGCCGCGCTGATCGTTGATGCCTTCGTGCACGCGCGCCAGTTCAAACAGACTCGGCTCGGTCGACGGATCGAGGGAAAAACCGCTGACCTGCGCGCCGAGGCTTTGCAGCCACAGGGTCAGCCAGCTGCCCTTGAAACCGGTATGCCCGGTGACCAGAACCCGCTTGCCGCGCCAGAACTCAGAACTCAGGCCCATTGCTTCCATGGGGCCTCCCCGCTCTGCCACAGCGCTTCGAGATGGTTCTTGTCGCGCAGGGTGTCCATCGGATGCCAGAAGCCTTCGTGCTCGAAGGCTTTCAGTTGTTCGTCCTGGGCCAGTCGAGCCAATGGCTCCGCTTCCCAGGTAGTTTCGTCGCCGGCGATATACGACAGCACTTTTGGCGACAGCACGAAGAAGCCGCCATTGATCCAGCCGCCGTCGCCGCGCGGTTTTTCGGTGAAGCCAAGGACCTGATCGCCATGCCGCTCAAGGGCGCCGTAGCGGCCCGGCGGCTGCACGGCGGTGACGGTCGCCAGACGGCCATGAGCCTTGTGGTAGTCGACCAGTTGAGCAATGTTGATGTCGGAGACGCCGTCGCCGTAGGTGAAGCAGAACGCTTCTTCGTCCTTGAGGTAACGGCCGGCGCGCAGCAGACGGCCGCCGGTCATGGTTTCCTCGCCGGTGTCGATCAGGGTGACGCTCCACGGCTCGCTGTAGTTCTGGTGAACGTCCATGCGGTTGTTGCGCATGTCGAACGTGACGTCGGAGGTGTGCAGGAAGTAGTTGGCGAAGAAGTCCTTGATCGCGTAGCCCTTGTAGCCGAGGCAAATCACGAAGTCGTGGATTCCGTGGGCGGAATACTGCTTCATGATGTGCCAGAGAATTGGCTTGCCGCCGATCTCGATCATCGGCTTGGGCTTGAGGTGCGACTCTTCACTGATGCGCGTGCCGAGGCCACCCGCCAAAATAACTGCCTTCATCGTCTCCCCTCTTCTACGTCACAGGGCTTGGCCTCACTGTTGCAGGCCTTTGCAGCTGAACCTTTGCCAGTCCGGGCGCAGGTGAATGACCGCGAGCGCTCGTTTTATGGCGATTTGAGGGGGACTTGCAGGAAACGCGCCAGCTCCACAGGCCCGGCGTCGGCGGGAAGTCCGGGCATGAAAAAAGGGATGAATCCGTTGCCGGATTCATCCCTCTCATCAAGCTACTTCAGTGAATCGAACGGATCAGCCAAACATCGCGAATCCATCGATCGTGGCCGGCAGGTCGTAGACCTGGCCGTCAGCGGTCTGCAGATGCTCGATTTTGTTGTACCCGGCATACCCGGGATACCCGGCAGACTCGGCGTACCAGCCTTGCAGTTTCACGCCGCTGTCGGGAACGCCGACGCTGCCGTCGTTGGCGCCATGCAGATAGGCGTCATCACCGATGCGAGTGACGTTCAGCTGGCTGAGATTGGCGACAGTATTCAGGATCAGCGTGTCATTGAGGTCCCAGCCTTCGTCCTGAATCGTTACCAGCCCGGTGGTGTTCACGACATAGGTGTCATCACCCGTACCGCCGAACGCGAAGCCGCCAGTGCCGGACTGGCCCGCAAGGTTGAGAACCAGCACGTCATTACCGCTGTCACCGAACAGCATGTAGTTGCTGCCGGTCCCGGTCAGCACGTCATTGCCTTCATCACCGTAGGCACCGCCGCGGTTGACCGTGACGGTGTCATCGCCCTCGTCTCCATGGGCCAATGTACCCAGGTCATTCACGACACTGACGATGACGTCATCGCCCGAACCGCCAGACAGCAAGTCGGCCTGCGCGACATTTGTGTCGAGACCGGATTTCAGTCCGCCATAGAGATAGTCATTGCCATCGCCACCCACAATCTGGTCACTACCAGACCCGCCTTCGAGGACGTTGTCACCCGAGTCGCCTCGCAGGAAGTCATCGAACCGGCTACCGCGCAGCCCTTCAATATCGACGTAGGTATCGTAGAGCGCGATACCGCTTTGCGGCCCCCAGCCCAGCGAGGCGCTCAACCCTTCGTTGCTGTCGTCGTAGCTGACGATGTCGATACCGGCTCCGCCCTCAAAGCGATCACCGCCCGCGCCACCCGACAGGACGTCATTGCCGGCACCGGAGATGATTCTGTTGGATTCGTCATTACCGTATCCAGTGAAGTCCGCAGTGCCGGTGTAGGTCATGTTCTCGATGAACGCAGCCATGTGCATCGACGACAGGCTGGTGTTCAGTTGATCGATGCCACCGGGGAAATTCTGCTCGACGATGGTCACGCCCTCGCTGTTGATCGTGTACACATCATCACCCGCGCCGCCCTCCAGGGTCAGGCCGCCGACGTTGGCGGTGAAGTGGTCAGCGAACGGCGTACCGATGACTTTCTCCACGTTCACCAACGTGACATCCGGAGCACCTGCCTGCTGACCAATGCCGATATTGACGCCGTCCCAGGAGAGGCGGTAGCTCACGGTGTCGTAACCATCAGCGCCATCCACGATCATGGCGTTATCGAGCAGATACACCACGTCATCGAAATTCGATCCCTGAATCGCCTCGATGCCGGTGAAGGTGTCGCCAGCGGCGATGGTCAATGCGTCGTAGTTCTCGAAGTCGTGGACTCTCACACCTTCAAGGCTGTCGCTATAGCTGACGGTATCGAAGCCTTCGCCACCCACGAAGTGATCAGCGCCGGCGCCGCCCCACAGCCAGTCGTTGCCGGTGCCACCGATGATCTCGTTGTCGCTGGCATTGCCGTAACCCTTGAAGTCGCCCGTGCCGGTAAAGGTCAGCTTCTCGATGAACGGGTCCATCTTGATGGTATTGAGACTGGTGCGCAGCTCGTCGTAGCCGAGATAGTTTTCCTCGATGATCGTTACACCTTCGCTGCCGACGATATACACATCGTCACCGGCACTGCCTTCCAGCGTCACGCCGGCCACATTGCTGGTGAAGGTGTCATTTTGAAAAGTGCCGAAGACCTTCTCCACGCCGATCAGCGTATCGACCTTGCCGTCAGCGGCAGTGACGGTCGTCGAGGTATCGTTGAACTCGACGCTCACCCCCGAGGACAAGGCGTAATAATTCGCCGTATCAAACCCTTCACCGCCATCCAGCAGATCATTGCCGGCACTTGCCAGCAACACATCGTCCGACTCCATTCCATAGAGTTCGTCATTGCCATCGGTGCCCGACAGGACATCTGCCTCACTCGTTCCATTCACTACTGACATTTGCGTCTTCCTTGCGTTGTTGTTGAATCGGGAAACCTGCCTCCCGGGCACAAGCCGATCACGCCAGCAGCAACCGTCCGAGGTCAGCGAATAGAGAAGTATCGACAGGAAAATTCCGATTCTTGAGGCTCTGCGGTGAAAAAAGTATCAATACCGATACAAACAGAATCTTGAAGACGCAAAAAAGGCGACTCGAAAGTCGCCTTTTTTCAGCAGTGCCGGTCAGTCGGCCAGCCAGCCGTTTTCCCAGTACCGCAGGTTGTCGCCGCGCAGCACGTAGTCGCGCAGTACGACTTCACGCAGCTGATCACCCATGCGGTAACTGGCATCCGGATCAGCCAGGTGCATGCGGATCGCTTGCAGCCACTCCTCGGTGGAGTTGGTCTTGACCCGGGTGCACGGCAGGTAACCCTGATAGGCCTCGGTATCGGTGCAGACCACCGGGTAGCCGCACGCGCCGTACTCCAGCAGGCGCAGGTTGCTCTTGCAGTCGTTGAAGATGTGGAACTCCAGCGGTGCCAGGGCCAGGTCGAGGTTGAGGCTGGCCAGTTTCGCCGGATACACATCCAGCGGGATCACGCCATGGAATTCATGCATGTACGGACGCAAGTCATCCGGGCACATGCCGAAGAACACCCAGTCGACCTCGTTTGCCAGTTCACGGACCACATCGGCAATCACCGCCAGATCACCGTGGTGGCTGGTGCCGCCGCCCCAGCCGACCCGCGGCTTTTTCGAGGTGCGACGCTGGCTGCGCAAGTCGGTCCACAAGTGCCGCGACAACATGTTCGGTACGACCCGGATGTCGTGATGCATGTCCGACAGAACGTTGGCCAGCGGTTGGGTAGACACCACCACCCGATCGCACAGACCGATCGCCCGCCGCACCAGCCGCTCCATTTCCTGCTTGTTCGGCATGTTGCGAATGTGCGCGTTGCGATGAGGGACATCGATGACATAGTCATCGAGCTCGTAGATCCGCCGGGCGTTGAAAAAGTTTTTCAGCGGTGGAATTTCATCGATGGCACTTTCCGAATAGCGCCCCTGCAATACGATCACATCGGGGGCCTGCCGCTCGATGTCGATGATCGAAGGCAAACCGTAGCAGATCCGCCCCTCGGCACGGTTGGCCGCCTCCAGTTCGATCATCGGTTGGCTGATGCGATAGTGACCAATGGCGGAAGCGTTGATGGGCACCGCCAGCACATTCGGCAACTGTTTGCGCGAAAACGGACTCCAGCCGGTACGCAGGCCCGGCTCCAGACTGAAGCTGGTCGCACCGACACCCTGCACCGCCAGATTGACGTTGAACGCAGGATCGCGCGCAATCAGTGGCAACCAGCGCTTGTAGAACGTTTCGTGTTCCTGAATCTGCAGTTGCTCTTCTTCTGCCGTGGCCTCGGCCGTCGGCCGCGCGCCCAGGGCCAGCATGGCATAAGGAGTCCAGACCACCAGGTAACCTTCCCGGCCGACGCGCAGACACAGATCCGCCACATTGAAGGCCTGCGCCAGATCCTGTTCGTCGAGCCCGTCGACAGCATCAAAGACAGCCTTGCGAATCATCAGGCAATCACCGCCGACCGCACTCAGGTCATGCACCGCCTGCAAGCGGAACATGTACCCGTCCGCCTGCAGCGACTGACCATAGAAGGGCAATCCCACGGCGCCCTGCATACCCAGAATCAGGCCGGCATGCAGCACACAACCGTCCGGATTGTACAACTTGGCGCCGACGACCCCGACTTCCGGGCGCTGCGCATGATTGAGCAGTTCGTCCAGCCAGTCGGACTGGGTGATCACCGCAAAGGTATTGAGCATCAGCACGTATTCGCCGCGGGCCTGCCCTACCGCAAAGTTGTGCGTGGCGGCTGCATTGCCCTGTTGCGCGAAGCTCAGCACGCGAACCCGGTCGCTGCCCAGTTGCGCCATGCCGTCCAGCCAGGCCAGCGCCTCGGCACTGGTGCTGCCGTTATCGACCAGCAGCAGCTCGTACTCGGTGTAGGCGGTTTTTTCCAGCAGCGTCTCGACGCAACGCTGCAAGGCGGCGGTCTGGTCCCGGGTCACAATGATGACCGACACCAGCGGACGCCGGGCGTGATGATAGTCGACACGATTGAGCAGCTCGCAACTGCCACGGCGAATGTCGTGGGCCAGACCCAGACGCTGCAGATGCGCTTCGAGCACGCGCGGATTCTGTTCGAGGACGCCCGGGGCCGCCAGCCACTTCGACAGGTCGAAAGGCGACTCCAGCATGACCTCGGCAATGTGGCCGACAACCTGTGTGCCATCGCTCTCGACCAGACGCCACAACACATCGTGCGGCGCGAGCTGAGCGAAGTCAGGTGCAAAACCACCGAGCGCCAGAAAACGCTCACGCTCGAACGCCAGTGCCCGGCCCACATAAGGGTAGCTGCGCATCAGGTCGAGGTTGAAACCCGGCTTGAACGCAGGTTCTGCCGACTCCCCGTTACGCAAGCTGCCCTCGTCGCTGTAAAGACATTTCAGTGACGGGGAATGCACGATGCGCTCGGCCATGACCAGCAACGCCGGCGCCACCAGCCGATCACCCGCCTGCAGCAGATAGAACCAGTCGGCTCCCGCCAGTTGCGGCAGCAGCGCATTGATCTGCTCCATGCCGTCGTCTTGCAAAGGCATGCGGAACACCCGCCCGTCCAGCTCGGTTTCGGTACACGAGGCGGACAGGACAAGGATCAGCTCCGGCGGATAATCCTGAGCGGCGAGCGACGCCAGTGTGCGTTCGACACTGTCACGACTGCCCTGCCCGTCGATGACGATCGGCACGATCCGGGGTTGATGCGACCAGCCGGCCAGGGTTTCCGGCAGCAACGTGCGCTGACCTTCGGTCAGTACCCGGCAGTTGAGCCACTGCGCGTAGAGCTCGGCAAAACTCCAGCTGTCGATGCCGACACTCCACTCCTGACGGCTCTGTTTGGAGCCCAGGGTGCGACTCAGCGGCAGCTCTTCCCAGACCCGCGGAGACTCATCGGCCTTGCTCAGCGGAACATAGCGAACCCATCCCGGCGCCGGCGCGGCTTCGCCGCTGCGCGATTTGAGCATCTGCAGCATCCACTCACGCTCGACCTCAAGCGCGTCTTTCATCGGCTGTTGCGCACTCAGACGTTCCGGGTAGAGCCGCTCCGCGCTGAGCACGTTGTTGGAGACGGCCAGATTGCCGCGCCGCAGCAGGCAGACGTACAGGGCAAAATCCAGCGACGCGACGAAGCAGTGACCTTCCTGAGTCAGCGCCGGCAACAGCTCTTCAACGTCGGCACGCCGGAACAGTGCGTTGGTGAATCCACCGAGGACGTTGACCGGGAATTTCTCGAAGATGCCCAGCAGATCGTCGCCCTTGAACAGACCGCTGTGCGGCGACAACGACGTGTTTTCCAGGCGCGCGGGCAGGATGATGTCCTGCGCATCCCAGAACAGTCGCTGGGCCAGTACCAGCCTGACCTCTTCACGCATCATCTCCTGGGCCTGCTGCCGGATGCAGTCGGCATACAAGTGATCGTCGTCGCACAGGAACTTGATGAACTCGCCCTGCGCCTGACTCAGGCACGCCTTGAGGTTGCCGATCATTCCCAGGGTGCGCGGATTGCGCACGTAGCGCACCTCGACGCCGGACTGCTCGATGACCGACGCGACGATGCGTTCGATCTCGGAACCCCGACTGTCATCGCAGACGATGATTTCCAGAGGGCTGTAAGTCTGGCTGACAGCACTGTTCAATGTCCGCTCGAAGAAGCGCGGATTGAAGGCAGGAATGACGAGGCTGACAAGAGGAAGTGAATTCACGGCGGACTCGCAAGCGGCGGGAACCCGCCCGGAACAGCGAGCCCTTTGAAACCGCAGAAAAAGACAAATGATACAGAGCGAACGGAGCAAGCGGGCGCTTGCGCGCCCGCTCAGGCTTCAGATCTTGTTGAACAGGCCCAACTGAGAGATTTTGCTGAACGCCAGCTGCGAGGCCTGCAGCATGGTCTGCTGCAAGGTCAGGCGGGTCATCACTTCGGCCGGATCCGAATCACGGATCGTGCCCTGGGTGGTGGCGTTCGCCAGTTGCAGGCTCTGGTTGGTGGTGCTCTGGTCATCCAGCGACTGCCCGCGGGCACCGATGGACGTCACCGCACTGCCGATCTGGTTGGCGGCACTGTCGATGTTGCCCAGTGCCGACTCCATTGCCCCCTGGAATTTCTGCTTGGCCACCGGATCACCGTCGATCGGGGTGTTCAGCGCCGCGACCATCTGGCCCAGGGTGTCGAGCACGTTCTGGGTCTGGTGGTTGTTGGACTGGATCGAGAACTGGTCACCGGCCGCGGGCGTGCCACCGAGAGCGAAGGTCACACCGGCCGCCGTCGCGTTGCCGCCAGCCACGGTGCCCGACGAGATCGGCTTGCTGTCAGCGGTGACAGGCGCCGCATACAAGTCGAACGCGGTGGCGCTGGTGAATTTCAAGACTGCACCGCCGCCCGACGGGAAGGCCGCGTTGTAGGCTGCCTGGTTGGTCACGCTGGAACCGGTGATAACCGCAGTCGACGGGTTGCCCGGGCTGCGTGCGGTATTGAAAGTGTCCGGCGTGGCCGACAGCTGGAAGCTGTGACCGGCAATCACCGCATCCGGGTTGGTATCACCAGCCTTGAGATTGATGTTCAGCTTCAGATCGACACCGCGGAAGCTGACCGTCTGGTTGGCGCCGTTGCTGTTGCTGATCAGACCGTTCTGGCTGGCTTCGGCCGTCACATCGTTGCCCAAGGCATCGGTAATCTTCAGCTGAGTGCTGCTGATGAAGTCCACGGTGTACGGCTGGCCGGCCGTGAACTTGGAGTTGTAAGTCGCCGCGTTGCCAACGACACCGTTGGTCAGCACAACGCGACCGTCATCAACGGCCGGAGCCGTCATGTTGGTCTGGGTGCGCGCAGTATTGATGGTCTGCTGGAAAGCATCCCAACCGGTGGTGTTAGTGGCCACCGACAAACCATCGCCAATGCCCAGGTTGATCTGGGTCTGGTCACCGTTGTAGGTGTAGGTGCCATCGGCGTTCTGCGAGTACGGCGCGGTATCGGTCTTCGAGCCGGAGAACAGGTAGTTGCCGTTGGCGTCCTTGGAGTTCATCAGGCCCAGCACTTGTTGCTGGATCTGGCTCAGTTCGGCGGCGTAAGCCTGGCGGTCCTTGTCGGTGGCGATGCCGTTATTGGCTGCCAGCCCGATTTCCTTGGCGCGCTGCAAAGCGTCGGTGATGGCCGTCAGCGTAGATTCCTGAACAGTCAGCGAGCTCTTGGTGGTGTCGATGTTGCCTTTGTACTGATCGAGCATCGCGGCCTGCTGACCCAGGCGCAGCAAACGACCAGCCCCGATCGGATCGTCGGCGGCGGTGTTGATGCGCTGCAGGCTGCTGGCTTCGTTGGCGGTCGCGACCGTCTTGCTGTAGTTGCGCTGATATTGGGCAGCTTGTGTCGCGTAATACTGGGCGGTGGAAATGCGCATGAATTACGGCTCCTTAAAGGCTGTTGATCAGCGTGGCGAAAGTTTCCTGCGCAGCCTTGATGATCTGCGAAGACGCTGTGTAGTACTGCTGATATTTGACCAGGTTGCCGGTCTCTTCATCCAGGTTGACCTGGGACAGCGAGTCCCGCGCACCCTGGGCCTGATCCAGGATCACCGTGGTGGCCGCACCGTCGGACTTGCTTTGGGCGGCCTGGGTACCGACGTTGGTCACCAGTTTGTTGTAGGCGTCGGTCAGGCTGATGCCCTTGCTCGCCGTGCCGGTGTCGACGGTCTGCTTGGTCTGCAGACCGACCAGTGCCTGGGCGTTGCGGTTGTCCGAAGACGCTGCGCCGGTCAGGTTGATGGTGAAGGTTTCGCCGGACTTCGGCGTCGCGCCCACGGTGGTCTGCACGGTGAAGGTCTTTTGCACGTTCGGGATGACGGTGGTGTCCATCACCGGAGCCCCGGTGGAGTCGACCATGCCGATCTTCAGGTTCAGGGTGTTCGCCTGACCGGGAACGATGACGCCGGAACCGATCGTGGCACCCTTGGCATCAACCATGTTGTAAGTCTGGCTGCCGCTGGTGGTGGCACCGAATACCAGCTTGACCGGAGTCGAATACTTGAGCGCGTTCTGCAGCTCCGCCTGGGACGCCGGGTTGTAGATATCGACGACGTCTGTCAGCGTCGGCTGGGTGTAGGTGCCTGAGTTGTTGGCACTGGCCACGCCGGTCAACGGTGCGGCTGCCGCGATTTTCTTCGGATCGGTGAGCACGGTCTGGATGCTGGCCGCCGCGTTGCGGGTCGGGGTGACCTTGAACGTGTCGCCGGCACTCAGGGCACCACCGTTAAGGGCCAGGGTAAAGCCGTCGATTACCGGAGGCGGCGTGGTCGTGGTGCTGAACGAACCCATGTCGGTGCCGTCGGAGCGCTTGACCGTGTAGTTGGTCGCGCTGGTGAAGGTGACCTGGTAGTCGCTGGTGGTCAGCTTGCCGGTGTCCTTGATGGTGACATCAAGGTTGCCCGAACCTGCGCTATTGCCGGACTGGGCAATACTGCGCTGGCTGATCAGGGCGGCACTGTTGATGTTGTTGAAAATCGCTGCGCCGAAGTCACCGTTCTTGTCGATGCCCTGGGCTTGCTGGCGGTTGATCTGGTCGGCAACGACCAGTGCCACACGGCCCAGCTCGTTGAGTGCAGGATCGAGCACTTCCTTGCGATAAGTCAGCAGACCGCCGATTTCACCGCCGGTCATCGCCGAGGTGATGTCGATGGTGCTCGAACCACGATCCATCTGGATGCCCATTCGCGATGGGTCACCCTTGAGCGGCACGGTGCTCAGGGTATTGGTGGTATTACCGATGACCAACGGCTGGCCGCTGCCGATGTAGATGTCGAAGCTGGTGCCACGCTCAACGACTTGCGCGCCGGTCAGCTCGGAGAGCTGACGCACGGCTTCGTTACGGCTGTCGAGCAGATCGTTCGGCTGGCCGCCGCTGGTGGAGATCTCGCCGATCTTCTGGTTCAGCGTGGCAATCGAGGTTGCCAGCTTGTTCACCTGGGACGCCATGTCGGACAGGTTGCCATTGAGCGTGGCGTTCTGATCGTTCATCTGCTTGGCCAGTGCATTGAAGCGACTGGTCAGGGCCTGCGCGCCGGTCAGTACCGACTGACGGGAAGTGTCGTCGGTGGCCGAGGTCGATACGCCTTGCATCGAGGTGAAGAATTTCTGCAGCACGCCGGTCAGGCCGGTGTTGGTGTCGGACAGCGAGCCGTCCAGTGCGGTCGCCTGCGCACCGAAAGCGGCGGCTTCGCTATTGAGCGACGTGGCGGTACGCAGCTGAGATTCGAGGTAGGAGTTGTACACCCGGCGCACGTCGGCCAGGGTCGTGCCGGTACCGATGAACACGTTACCGTATTGAATCGAGGACTTGGTGCCCTGCACGGTTTGCTGGCGTGAATAACCGGCGGTGTCGACGTTGGCAATGTTGTTACCCGTCACAGCCAGAGAGGATGAACTCGCGGCCAACCCCGACATCCCGATATTGAGCAAACTCATGATTCAAACCTTACCTTGTGTTTATAAGGGCGTTGTTGAAACGCCGGCCGCAGCGTAGTTCTGATTGACCGTCATCTGCCTGGCAATCTGCGAAATCTTCGTCGCGTAGTTCGGGTCGGTCGCGTAACCGGCCTTTTGCAATTCGCGCACAAACTGTTCTGGGTTATCGGCCGACTTCAGCACATCTTGATAGCGATTATTGCTCTGCAGCAAAGTCACCAGATCGTGGAAGCTGTCCTTGTACGAGGCGTAGGAACGGAACTCGGCCGTCTCCTTGACCATCTGCCCGTTGCGGAATTCGCTGGTGATCGCCCGGGCCGAATCGCCCTTCCAGTTGCTGCTCGCCTTGATGCCGAACAGGTTGTGACTGCTGCTGCCGTCCTGGGCGCGCATGACCGATTTGCCCCAGCCGGTTTCCAGCGCAGCCTGAGCCACCAGATAACGCGGATCGACGCCAATTCGCGCGGCGGCTTCCTGCGCCATCGGCAGCATGGTGTTGACGAATTCGTCGGCGTTGCCGAACGCTTTCTTCGCCGGTGCCAGCGGGATCTGCGCCATGGCGCGGCCGTAAATCTGCATCTGCCCGCCCGAGGCTTTATCTGCCTCGGCGCGGTCCAGCCAGTCGCCGTTGTACAGCGGGCCGGAACCGGTGACAGCGGCGGTCGTGGCGCGTTGCGGCAGCTGAGTGGCCGCCGCCGGCGTGGCCGACGGCACCAGACCTGCGAGCAAGCGGTCCGCCAGTTTCGGCGGCAGTGCCAGACGACGCTGGTTGATCATTTCCATGTCATTGCGATGGGTCAGTTCGGTGCTCGGCGCATGCACCGAACGCGACGCCCACAGCGGACGCTCGCCATTAAGTCGCGACAACGGACCATTCGTAGCCACGGTGCCGGCGGCAATCGGCGTGGCCACGGCAGCGGCCTTGGCTTTGGCTTCTTCCTGCTTGGCGGCGGACGCGGCCGCAGCCTCGCCCGGCGCCATCGGTTTGTTCTTCGACATCTGGCGCATCAGCACGTCGGCCAGGCCGATACCCCCGCCCTCGCGGGACATGGAAACCGCCAGTTGCTGGTCGTACATTTCCTGATACTGCTTGGCCGCCGGCGTGTTCAGCGGGTTGTCCTGACCCAGCGCTTCAGTGGCCGAACGCATCGACTTGAGCATTTCACCGAGGAACAGCGATTCGAATTCCTGCGCAACCTTGCGCATGTTCGCATCGCTGTTCTTGTCGCCGACCTTGAGCTGATTCAGACGATTGAGGTCGGAGTACGAACCCGAATCGCTGCTGCTGACCAGACCGCTTTTGCGCATATCCATGGTCGCCGTCCTCAGATCACGATCAGGTCGGCTTGCAACGCGCCGGCCTGCTTCAGTGCTTCAAGGATGGCCATCAGGTCACCCGGCGCGGCGCCGACCTGGTTCACCGCACGGACGATCTCGTCGAGGGTGGTGCCCGGGCCGAACTTGAACATCGGCTTGGCTTCCTGTTCGGCATTCACCCGCGAGCGCGGCACGACGGCGGTCTGGCCGTTGGACAGCGGGCCCGGCTGGCTGACGATCGGGTCTTCGGTGATGGTCACGGTCAGGCTGCCGTGAGTCACGGCGGCCGGCGAGACCTTCACGTTCTGGCCGATGACGATGGTGCCGGTACGCGAGTTGATGATGACTTTCGCCACCGCCTGACCCGGATCGACTTCGAGGTTTTCCAGGATCGACAGGTAGTCGACGCGCTGGCTCGGATCGAGCGGCGCGGTCACACGGATCGAACCGCCGTCGATGGCCTGGGCGACACCAGGGCCGAGCATGTCGTTGATCTTGTCGACGATGCGCTTGGCGGTGGTGAAGTCGGAACGGTTGAGGTTCAGCGTCAGGCTGTTGCCCTGGTTGAAACCGCTCGGCACCGAACGCTCGACCGACGCACCGCCAGGGATGCGACCGGCCGACGGAACGTTGACGGTGATCTTCGAACCGTCACGACCTTCAGCATCGAAACCACCGACCACCAGGTTGCCCTGAGCGATGGCGTAGACGTTGCCGTCGATACCCTTGAGCGGGGTCAGCAACAGCGTGCCGCCGCGCAGGCTCTTGGAGTTACCGATGGACGACACGGTGATGTCGACCTGTTGACCCGGTTTGGCGAACGCCGGCAGATCGGCACTCACCGACACTGCCGCGACGTTTTTCAGCTGCACGTTGCCCGATCCCGGCGGCACCTTGATGCCGAACTGCGAGAGCATGTTGTTGAAGGTCTGCAGGGTGAACGGGGTCTGCGTGGTCTGGTCGCCGGTGCCATTGAGGCCGACCACCAGGCCGTAGCCGATCAACTGGTTGGAACGCACGCCAGAGATGCTGGCGATGTCCTTCAACCGTTCGGCTTGTGCATTGAAGGCCGCCGACAACAGGAACGCGGCCACCATGAGACTTCTGAAATTCAACGTAGCCACCTAGAAAGGGAACAGCGGGCTGAGGAAGAAACGGTCGAACCAGCCTGGCTGACTCGCATCGGCGAACGAACCGGTGCCCGAGTAGGTGATGCGCGCATCGGCGACCCGAGTCGAGGACACGGTGTTGTCGGTGGCGATGTCATCGGCCCGCACGAGACCGGCGATCCGCACCAGCTCGTCGCCGGTGTTGAGGGTCATCCACTTCTCGCCACGCACGGCGATGATGCCGTTGGGCAGCACGTCGGCGACGGTCACGGTGATCGAACCGGTCAGGGTGTTGCCCTGGGCGGCCTTGCTGTCACCTTTGGTCGCGCGGTCGCCGCTGTAACCGACATCCAGGCTCAGGTCGTTACCGCCCAACGGGTTGTTGGTGGTGGCACTGCCGCCGAACAGCGACGTCAGGCCGATACCGGTCTTGCTGTTCTTGGCCACCTGCGAGTTGGCGTTCTTGCTGGCCTGGGTCCTCTCGTTCAGGGTGATGGTGATGATGTCACCGACCCGGAACGCCTTGCGGTCGCTGTACAGGTTCTGCTCGAAACCGGCCTGATAGATCGAGCCGTTGTTGGCGGCCGACGGCAACGGTGTGCGCGGCAACACCGGGGCGTAGTAAGGATCATTGGGCTTGGGCGTCGGAGCGACGCAGCCCGCGAGCGAGACGACCCCGCTCAATGCCACAACAGATACAAAGCGTTTCATGACCCTTACCTCACGGTGTTGCAGGCAGCCTCATGGCCGCCTCATAGACTTGATTACAGATTCTGCGTTACGAACGAGAGCATCTGGTCGGCGGTGGAGATCACCTTGGAGTTCATCTCGTACGCGCGCTGAGTAGTGATCATGTTGACCATCTCTTCCACGGTGCTGACGTTGGAGGTTTCCAGGGTGTTCTGCAGGGTGGTACCGAAACCGTTCAGGCCCGGCGTACCGACTTGCGGCGCACCGGAAGCGGCGGTTTCCAGGAACAGGTTGTTGCCCACCGCTTGCAGACCGGCCGGGTTGATGAAGTCGGCGGTTTGCAGGTTGCCGATCACTTGCGAGGCGGCGTTGCCGGCGGTGGTGATCGACACGGTGCCGTCACGACCCACAGTGAAGGTCTGGGCGTTGTTCGGGATGACGATGGCCGGTTCCAGGGCGAAACCGCTGGCGTTGACGATCTGGCCGTTGGAGTCGAGGTGGAAAGTACCGTCACGGGTGTAGGACGTGGTGCCGTCCGGCTGCAGGATCTGGAAGAAACCGCGACCGTCGATGGCCATGTCCAGCGGCTGCTCGGTGGTTTGCAGGCTGCCAGCGGTGAAGTTTTTCTGGGTGCCGACGATGCGCACACCGGTACCCACTTGCAGACCCGACGGCAGTTCGCTGTCCTGGGTCGACTGGGCGCCTGGCTGACGCTTGATCTGGTACAGCAGGTCCTGGAACTCGGCGCGGTCACGTTTGAAACCCGTGGTCGACACGTTCGCCAGGTTGTTGGAAATGGTGGTCAGGTTGGTGTCCTGGGCGGACAGACCGGTTTTGGCAACCCATAGAGCCGGAAGCATTCGATTCTCCTCGTGCGCCTGTTTTACGGCGCGACGTTCTGATAATTAGCTGATCTGCAAGACCCGAGCCATGGCCTGGTCGTCGTCTTTGGCGGTGTTCATCATCTTGACGTGCAGTTCGAACTGCTTGGCCAGGGCCAGCACCGACGTCATTTCTTCCACGGCATTGACGTTGCTCGATTCCAGGAAACCCGACACCAGTTTGACGTTGGCATCGGCCGGCGCAGGCTGGCCGTCCTTGGTGTAAATCGAACCGTCCAGGCCCTTGTTCATGTTCTTGATGTCCGGATTGACCAGCTTGATGCGGTCGACTTCGGCCATGACGCGCGGGCCCTCGCCCATCGCTCGAATACTGATGGTGCCGTCTTCGCCGACTTCCACCTGCTGCTCCGGCGGCACCGCGATCGGCCCGCCATTGCCCATGACCGGCATGCCGTTGCCGGCACGCAACACGCCGAGGGCATCGATGTTGAGGCTGCCGGTGCGCACGTAGCTTTCACCGCCATTTGGGTTCTGCACGGCGATCCAGCCGTTGCCCGACACGGCGACGTCGAGGTCACGACCGGTCTGCACCAGCGAGCCCGGCGTGAAGTCGGTGGCGGGCCGTTCGCTCATCGCAAACGCACGCGCCGGAAAGCTGTCACCGAACACCGGCATCGAACGCGCCTGCTCCAGGTCGCGCTGAAAACCGTTGGTGGAGATGTTCGCCAGGTTGTTGGCATGAGCCTTTTGCGCCAGTGCGTTCTGGCTGGCGCCGGTCATTGCCACATAAAGGTACTTGTCCACACTCTTTCCTCTGCATGCCGGACGTTTGCCGCCCACCGCTGTACTGCTGAGCCATAAGCAATTTGCAGACCAACTTTTTTCTGGCGGCCCACGACCCGGTAAACAAAGGACTTGAGGGATTTTGCGGGGAGGAGGGAAATGTATCGAAGACGAAAAACCGGCGGTGTCATGCCGCTTGGCGGCAAACACCTGACCCTGATTGCTGATTGCTGATCGCGGATCGCGGATCGTTCCCACGTCGAGGCGTCGAACCGTCCGCGTGGGAACGCAGCCCGAGACGCTCCGCGTCCCAAAGCGGACGCAGAGCGTCCCTTGAGGCGTTCCCACGCAGAGCGTGGGAACGATCAGCGTGGGGGGGGATCAGTGTGGGGCTGATTAGGCGCTGCCTGACTCCTTGCCGACTTCATACTCACGCAGCTTGTTGGCAATCGTAGTGTGCGAAACCCCGAGCCGCTTACCCAGTTGCCGGCTGCTCGGATGCTCGGAATACAAGCGCTCCAGCACCGCCTTCTCGAAGCGCCCGACAATCTCGTCGAGCCCGCCTTCGAGGGAGAAATCGCCAAGCGGCTGACGCACACCGTAATCCGGCAGGCGAATGTGCTCGGCCTTGACCGTGCCACCGTCGCACAGCGAAACCGCCTGGAACAGCACGTTCTCCAGTTGCCGCACATTGCCCGGCCAATGGTAGTGACTGAGCCGATCCATCGCCGCCGGTGCCAGTTTCGGCAGCGGGCAGCCGATCTGTCGACTGGCCTGATCGAGGAAGTGCTCCACCAGCGGCGTCAAACCGTCGAGGCATTCGCGCAGTGGCGGGATGTGCAGCGAAAGCACGTTCAAGCGGTGATACAGATCCTGGCGAAATTCGCCGCGCGCGCACAGCTCCGACAAATCCACCTGGGTTGCGCAGATCACCCGCACATCCAGGTAAACCTCTTCATCACTGCCCACACGGCGGAAGCAGCCGTCCTGCAGGAAGCGCAGCAGTTTCACCTGCAAGCGCGGGCTCATTTCGCCGACACCATCGAGGAACAGCGTGCCGCCCGCCGTCAGCTCCAGCAGCCCGAGCTTGCCTTCGGCCCGAGCGCCTTCAAAGGCACCGGGGCCGTAGCCGAACAGTTCGGTCTCGGCCATCGACTCCGGCAGCCCCGCGCAGTTGAGCGCCATCAGCGGCGACTGACCACGCGGGCTCGCCAGGTGGCAGGCCCGCGCCAGCAATTCCTTGCCGGTGCCGGTTTCGCCCTCAATCAACAACGGCGCATCCAGCGGCGCCATGCGCCGGGCCTCGCGCACCACCGCTGCCATCACTTTCGAGCTCTGGAAGATGCTGTCGAAACCGCGCAACTCCTGTTTGCGCACGTTGTAGATCCGCTCGCCGACGCGGTCCGCGCGGTGCAAGGTGAGCACAGCACCGGCCATGGCTTCGCTGTCGTCGTGTTCAGATTGCAGCGGCGCGATGTCGGCCAGAAAGATGTCGCCCTTGACCTTGACCCGCATGCCGTTGATTCGCGATTTGTTGGCGCGCACCAGTTCCGGCAGGTCGAAGTCCTCGGCGTAACGCGACAACGGAATCCCCGGCACCTCGTCCACCCGCACACCGAGCAACTGCGCCGCCGCCCGGTTGGCCGCCACGATGGAGCCGCCCATGTCGATCGACAGCACCGGAAACTCCAGCGCACCGAGCAGCGCATTCAACTCCATGTGCCGCCGCTCGCTGGGCATCAGCCCTACCCGTTTGACGCCGAACACCCCGGCAATTGCCTCGAACTTCGGTCGCAGCGCCTGGAACTGAATGTTGATCAGGTTCGGGCAATGCAAATAGATCGCGTTGCCATGCTCACCACCCACCTCGCCACGGGCGACGTTGATCCCGTACTCCACCAGCAGATTGAGAATGTCGCGCAGGATGCCGATGCGGTTCTGGCAGTGGACTTTGATACGCATATAAAGGCCCGAAACAGGTGAAAAGGTGGTCTGACGCCGGAATTTTCTGCGCCGCGCGCAAGATAGTCGTCAAGATTATGTGACAGCCATAAGCCTTTTCAAACCCGACAGTCACCGCAAACACGACTTATCGCACGAAGCGTAACGAAAATTTTACGAATTAAAGAGACTTTTCCTACTCAGCCAGTCTTCAACCTGCTGCAACAACAAACGTTCCGGGGTATTTCTCAGTCCATCGCAGGACATAACAAGAACGAAATTCCCCTCGCAGGAGAGCAGTATGAAGCAGACGCAATACGTGGCCCGCGAGCCCGATGCGCAAGGTTTTATCGACTACCCCGCAGAAGAACACGCGGTGTGGAACACGCTGATCACCCGCCAGATGAAAGTGATCGAGGGTCGTGCGTGCCAGGAATACCTGGACGGTATCGAAAAACTCGGTCTGCCCCACGACCGCATTCCTCAACTGGGCGAGATCAACAAGGTGCTCGGCGAGACCACCGGTTGGCAGGTTGCCCGCGTCCCGGCGCTGATCCCTTTCCAGACCTTTTTCGAATTGCTCGCCAGCAAGCAGTTTCCGGTGGCCACGTTCATCCGCACCCGTGAAGAACTGGACTACCTGCAGGAGCCGGACATTTTCCACGAGATCTTTGGCCACTGCCCGCTGCTGACCAATCCGTGGTTCGCCGAATTCACCCACACCTACGGCAAGCTCGGCCTGCAGGCGACCAAGGAAGAACGCGTTTACCTGGCGCGCCTGTACTGGATGACCATCGAGTTCGGCCTGGTCGACACCCCGCAAGGCAAACGCATCTACGGCGGCGGCATCCTGTCCTCGCCAAAAGAAACTGTTTATTCGCTGTCGGACGAGCCCGAGCATCAGGCCTTCGATCCGCTGGAAGCCATGCGCACGCCGTATCGCATCGACATCCTGCAACCGCTGTACTTTGTCCTGCCGAACCTCAAGCGCCTGTTCGACCTGGCCCACGAAGACATCATGGCCATGGTCAAGCAAGGCATGCAGCTGGGTCTGCACGCACCGAAGTTTCCGCCAAAACCGAAAGCCGCGTGACCCGCGACTTTTGCTTACAAGTGAGTCTGTCAGTCGTCGCCACTTTGGTTTAGCGTGGCGACTTTGACGGCCAATATAAAAAAACACCTTCAGATTTCAGGAAGTCCACCATGTCCACTTTGAACCAAGCCCATTGCGAAGCCTGCCGTGCCGATGCCCCACAAGTCAGCGATGAAGAACTGCCGATCCTGATCAAGCAGATCCCTGACTGGAACATCGAAGTACGCGACAGCATCATGCAGCTGGAAAAAGTCTTCCTGTTCAAGAATTTCAAGCACGCGCTGGCGTTCACCAACGCCGTCGGCGAGATCTCCGAGGCCGAAGGTCACCACCCGGGCCTGCTCACCGAGTGGGGCAAAGTCACCGTGACCTGGTGGAGCCACTCGATCAAGGGCCTGCACCGCAACGACTTCATCATGGCCGCGCGCACTGACGAAGTGGCCAAGACTGCAGAAGGACGCAAGTAATGCACTTCGACGCCATCGGCCGGGTGCCCGGCGACCCGATCCTCGGTCTGATGGAGGCCTACGCGCAGGACTCCAACCCGCGCAAGTTCGACCTTGGCGTGGGCGTCTACAAGGATGCCCAGGGCCTGACGCCAATCCCCGAGGCGGTGAAAATCGCCGAGGCGCGGCTGGTCGAGAGCCAGGACACCAAGACCTACATCGGTGGCCACGGCAATCCGCTGTTCGGCAAGGTCATCAATGAGCTGGTGCTTGGCGTCGATTCGAAGCTGATCGCCGAGCAACGTGCCGGCGCCACTCAGACGCCGGGCGGCACTGGCGCCCTGCGTCTGGCGGCGGACTTCATCGCCCAATGCCTGCCGGGCAAAGGCGTATGGCTGAGCAACCCGACCTGGCCGATCCACGAAACGATTTTCGCGGCCGCCGGGGTCAAGATCAGCCATTACCCGTACGTCGGCAGCGACAACCGCCTCGACGTCGAGGCGATGCTCGCCGTGCTCAACGAAGTGCCGAAAGGTGATGTGGTGCTGCTGCATGCGTGCTGCCACAACCCGACCGGTTTCGACCTGAGCCACGACGACTGGCAGCGAGTGCTGGAGGTGGTACGCCGCCGTGACCTGCTGCCGCTGATCGACTTTGCCTACCAGGGCTTTGGCGACGGTCTGGAGCAGGATGCATGGTCAACCCGGCTGTTCTCCGCCGAGTTGCCCGAGCTGCTGATCACCAGTTCCTGCTCGAAGAACTTCGGCCTGTATCGCGACCGCACCGGTGCGTTGATCGTCAGCGCGAAAAGCGCTGACAAGCTGATCGACATCCGCAGCCAGTTGGCGCACATCGCTCGCAACCTGTGGTCAACGCCACCGGATCACGGCGCGGCTGTGGTCGCCACGATCCTCGCCGACCCGGAGCTGAAACGCCGCTGGGCCGACGAAGTGGAAGCCATGCGTCTGCGCATCGCCCAATTGCGCAGCGGTCTGGTGGAAGCGCTGGAACCGCACGGTCTGCGCGAGCGTTTTGCGCACATCGGCGTGCAACGCGGGATGTTCTCCTACACCGGGCTGTCGCCGGAACAGGTGAAGAACCTGCGCGAGCATCACAGCGTGTACATGGTCAGCTCGGGCCGGGCCAACGTTGCCGGGATTGATGCGACGCGTCTCGACCTGCTGGCCGAAGCGATCGCCAACGTCTGCAAATAACTCCCCCTGGTCTTGATCGTTCCCACGCTCCGCGTGGGAATGCCTCAATGGACGCTCCGCGTCCGCTTCGGCAGGGACGCAGAGCGTCCCGGGCTGCATTCCCACGCGGACGGTTCGACGCCTCGACGTGGGAACGATCAGGCGCACTCATCGCGAGCAGGCTCGCCCCTGCATTTGCCCTGCGTCACCCTGTCGCACTTGTCTAGACAATCCCGCCCGTCGAACCAAATGGATTTAAAAGTCTGATTGTCATTTTTCTTGCTGTATCCTGCGCAGGCTTTCTGAAAGCGCGGATCTACCAGATCTATCAACAGACTTAGCGAGGAGCGCAACCATGCACGAGATTCCGAATCTCCCCTTCCCAAGCCTGCACGAAACTGAGCAGACGACCACGCAACAAGCCGGTGCCCAACAGCCCGAACCGAAAGAAGCCGCCGAGAGCCGTCCGGCCGACAGCGAAGAGTAAGCAACACCCGCCGTACAGACCGTGTGGAAAGCGCTAACATGCGCTTTCCACACTGCCTGAAACCTGAGTTGCCATGTCCAAAGAATTCGATGAACAACAGGCCGAGACCCTGATCGGTGCCACCGAAAAGATGATCGAGATCTGGAGCCGTCTCTCGCCCGAGAAACAGGCCGCCCTGCTCGCCCGTTTCGGCAGCGAAGAAAACGCATTGGCCGCCCTGGTCACCACGCAATTGGTCGCCCCGGCCAAATAGTTTTACTTTTCCCCGCCCTGGACGCGTCCGCATCGGTATCATGAGCAGCCTATCTATTCTGCTCTTCCCGTGGATCGTAATTCATGTCGTCCTCTATGCCAGAACCCCAGCGCCCCCTGGCGGTCACGCTGCAAGTCGTTTCCATCGTCCTGTTCACCTTCATCGGCTACCTGAACATCGGCATTCCGCTGGCGGTGTTGCCCGGCTATGTACACAGCGACCTGGGCTTCGGCGCGGTCATCGCCGGGCTGGTGATCAGCGTGCAATACCTCGCCACCCTGCTCAGCCGCCCGTATGCCGGCAAGATCATCGACAACCAGGGCAGCAAACGTGCGGTGATGATCGGTCTGGCCGGTTGTGGTTTGAGCGGTGTGTTCATGCTGATTTCGGCGTGGACGCCCAACCTGCCGCTGCTGAGCCTGATCAGCCTGTTCGTTGGCCGTCTGGTGCTGGGCAGCGCGGAAAGTCTGGTCGGGTCAGGCTCGATCGGTTGGGGCATCGGCCGGGTCGGCGCCGCCAACACCGCCAAGGTCATCTCGTGGAACGGCATCGCCAGTTACGGAGCGCTGGCCGTCGGTGCGCCGCTCGGGGTATGGCTGGTCAGCCGTTTCGGTCTGTGGAGCATGGGTGTGAGCATTCTGCTGCTCGCCACGCTGGGGCTGCTGCTGGCCTGGCCGAAAACCGCCGCGCCGATCGTGGCCGGTGAGCGTCTGCCGTTCATGCACGTTCTCGGGCGCGTCTTTCCGCACGGCTGCGGACTTGCGCTGGGCTCGATCGGTTTCGGCACCATCGCCACCTTCATCACCCTGTATTACGCCACGCAGCATTGGGATAACGCGGTGCTGTGCCTGAGCCTGTTCGGCGCCAGCTTCATCGGTGCGCGACTGCTGTTCGGCAACCTGATCAATCGCCTCGGCGGCTTCCGCGTGGCGATTGCCTGCCTGTCGGTGGAAACCCTGGGCCTGCTGTTGCTGTGGCTGGCACCGGACGCGCACTGGGCATTGGCCGGTGCGGCATTGAGCGGTTTCGGTTTCTCGCTGGTGTTCCCGGCGTTGGGCGTGGAAGCCGTGAACCTGGTGCCGGCCTCCAGCCGTGGCGCGGCGGTCGGGGCTTATTCTTTGTTCATCGACTTGTCGCTGGGCATCACCGGGCCGCTGGCAGGGGCGATTGCAGCGGGCTTCGGATTTGCCTCGATCTTCCTGTTCGCCGCCCTCGCCTCTTTGAGCGGCCTGGCACTGAGCGTCTATCTCTACCGCCACACGGCGAAGTACCGCGAAGACTAGAAATCCACCTTGCCGCGCCCGGCCTTGATGCTGCCGCGCTTGGTCTTCGATTCGAGCCGACGCTTCTTGGAACCCAGCGTCGGCTTGGTCGGCCGGCGCTTCTTCTCAACCTTGGTGGCACTCAGGATCAGCTCGGTCAGACGCTCCAGTGCATCGGCGCGGTTCTGTTCCTGCGTGCGGTACTGCTGGGCCTTGATGATCAGCACGCCGTCGCCGGTGATGCGACTGTCGCGCAGCGCCAGCAGCCGCTCCTTGTAGAACTCGGGCAAGGACGAGGCCGGAATGTCGAAGCGCAGGTGCACGGCGCTGGAGACCTTGTTGACGTTCTGCCCACCGGCGCCCTGGGCGCGGATGTACGTCAGTTCGATCTCGGCATCCGGCAGATGCACGTTGTTTGAAATCACCAGCATGGAAAAACGTCCGTAATCAGAACCCGCAGGATACCGCGAAAGCACAAAAAACCCGGCACTTGGCCGGGTTTGTTGTTTTTGCAACGACGCTTACTTGGCTGCGCTCGCTGCGTGCAGTGCCTGTTGCGCACCACGCTTGTTCTTGATCACGTAGCAGACCCACATGAACACGACCCACACCGGAATCGCGTACACCGAGATCTGAATGCCCGGGATCAGCAGCATCACGCCGAGGATGAACAGGACGAACGCCAGGCAGATGTAGTTGCCGTACGGGTACCACAGCGCCTTGAACAGCGGCTTCTGGTGGGTCTTGTTCATGTGCTGGCGGAACTTGAAGTGCGAGAAGCTGATCATCGCCCAGTTGATCACCAGCGTTGCAACCACCAGCGACATCAGCAGTTCCAGCGCATGTTGCGGGATCAGGTAGTTGAGCAGCACCGCCACCAGGGTCACGGCTGCCGACGCCAGGATCGAACGTACCGGTACGCCGCGCTTGTCGATCTTCGCCAGCGCTTTCGGCGCGTCGCCCTGCTCGGCCATGCCCAGCAGCATGCGGCTGTTGCAATAGGTGCCGCTGTTGTACACCGACAATGCCGCGGTCAGAACCACGAAGTTGAGGATGTGCGCAGCGGTGTTGCTGCCAAGCATCGAGAACACCTGCACGAACGGGCTGCCGCTGTAGGAATCGCCCGAAGCGTTGAGGGTTTCCAGCAGGCTGTCCCATGGGGTCAGCGACAGCAGGATCACCAGTGCGCCGATGTAGAAAATCAGGATCCGGTAGATCACCTGGTTGATCGCTTTCGGGATCACGGTTTTCGGCTTGTCGGCTTCGGCTGCGGTGAAACCGAGCATTTCCAGACCGCCGAAGGAAAACATGATGATCGCCATGGCCATCACCAGGCCGCTGACGCCGTTCGGGAAGAAACCACCGTGGGACCACAGGTTGCTCACGGCCGCCTGCTCACCGCCATGGCCGCTGACCAGCAGGTAGCTGCCCAGGGCGATCATGCCGACGATCGCCACGACCTTGATGATCGCGAACCAGAATTCGGCTTCACCGAAGACTTTGACGTTGGCCAGGTTGATCGCGTTGATCAGCACAAAGAACGCCGCGGCAGTGACCCAGCTCGGGATCTCCGGCGCCCAGTAGTGGATGTATTTGCCGACCGCGGTCAGCTCCGACATGCCCACCAGGATGTACAGGATCCAGCAGTTCCAGCCCGACAGGAAGCCGGCGAAACCGCCCCAGTATTTGTGCGCAAAGTGACTGAAGGAACCGGCCACCGGCTCTTCGACGATCATTTCGCCGAGCTGGCGCATGATCATGAAGGCGATGAAGCCGCAGATGGCATAGCCGAGGATCATCGACGGGCCGGCGGATTTCAGCACCCCGGCCGAGCCGAGGAACAGTCCGGTACCGATCGCGCCACCGAGGGCGATCAGTTGAATATGGCGATTTTTCAGGCCGCGTTTCAGCTCGCCTGATTGCGAGTTTTGTCCACTCATGAAAAAGGTCTCACGCAAGGTTTGATGATGTTCAGTAGACGTTGCTGCAAGGTTGCGATTTCAGCCAACCTTGATCAAACCCCAGCGCAGGCACCAGGAATTCAGCTTTTTTACAACGGTCATGCGTCACCTGTTTGTTTTTATCTGTGACGAAATCGAACCCGACACGCTTGTGACGCGGCGGAGTGAACAAGGCGGATAAACCTTGAGGTTTGCGCGATTACGCAGAGGGTCACAGTTAAAACGCGGCGCATTGTACACCGCTAACCCCCTGCTGCCAGACCTCGCCGGATCAGCGTGTCGGTTGCCGGGATTGCATGTGTCCACCCCGGGAAGCCCGGGCGGCTGCAAAATTTGAGTCAGGCCTTTGCAGGCCATCGGCGTGGACGATGGAAGATTCGCCCCACGTGGAGAAGTGAAAATGGATAACGGCGTTCATTGCGCCTCCTTCTTGTTATGCACCTGCACGACAGGCATGCCGCGCATCTCACCTTCCAAACGACGCTGAAACAAGCACGCCAGAGGGCTGCGCAAGGCCCGGCGGGCGTGGCTGCGGCAGATTTTCCTTACAGCCAGTCAAAGCCACCCGATTCATGGGACGGCGAGGTCTTTTTCGTAAATATCCACTGACAGCGCGTAACGTAAAGTTTCCACTCCAGACCCATCGAAGAGGCGTCCGGTGATTGACGTTAGCTGGCTAACTATTTGAAAGGCGTTAAGTTTTTTGTTTAAAAACAAGAAAAACACGCCCGAAAAAAAGAAATAAAAAGTCCAAAAAAAAACGCCAACCCTGAGGTTGGCGTTTCTGTTTTCAGCTTGAAGCTTGCCGCTCGAAGCTTACAACCGCGTTATTCCGGCTTCTTGCGACCGAAACCCGGACGCTGACCGGAACCGGCCGGTGCGCCACGGCGCTTGCCCGACGGTTTGTCATCGTCAGCCAGCTTGATGCCTGGACGCTTCGGCGATGGCTTGGACGGACGCTTGGTGTCGACTGGACGATCCGCCACCGGCGTACCGCGACCTTCGCCACGCTCGGTACGGCCATTGGCCGGACGCGGTGTGCGTGGACCGCGCTCGCCATCCGGACGCGCTGTCGGTTTGCGACCTGGACGCTCGCCTTCGATCTGCGGCTCGCGAACCGGACGCGGACCGGCGCCAATTGGCGCACCGTTGGCCGGACGCAGGGTACGCACGCGCTCGGTACGGGCCATCGGACGCGACGACTTGCGTTGCATGCGGTCGAGCTTGTCTTTGCTCTTGGCATTCAGTTGCGGCATGGCCACCGGGGTCAGGCCGACTTCGGCGCTCAGTACGTCGACTTCGTACTGGCTCATTTCGCGCCAGCGGCCCATCGGCAGGTCGGAGTTGAGGAACACCGGACCGAAACGCACGCGCTTCAGACGGCTGACCACCAGGCCTTGGGATTCCCAAAGTCGACGTACTTCACGGTTACGACCTTCCATCACCACGCAGTGATACCAGTGGTTGAAGCCTTCGCCGCCCGGTGCCTGTTGAATGTCGGTGAAACGCGCCGGGCCGTCTTCCAGCACCACGCCGGCCTTCAGGCGCTCGATCATTTCGTCATCGACTTCGCCACGTACACGCACGGCGTACTCACGGTCCATCTCGTAGGATGGGTGCATCAGGCGGTTGGCCAGCTCACCGTCGGTGGTGAACATCAGCAGACCGGTGGTGTTGATGTCGAGACGACCGATGTTGATCCAGCGGCCTTCTTTCGGACGCGGCAGCTTGTCGAACACGGTCGGACGGCCTTCCGGGTCGTCACGGGTGCAGATTTCGCCATCGGGTTTGTTGTACATGATCACGCGGCGAACCGACTCGGCAGCTTCTTCACGCTTGATGACCTTGCCATCAATGGTGATGGCGTCGTGCATGTCGACACGCAGACCGAGGGTGGCGTCTTTGCCATTGACCTTGATCCGGCCGGCAGCGATCCAGGATTCGACGTCGCGGCGCGAGCCGACGCCGATACGGGCGAGGACTTTCTGCAGCTTTTCGCCTGCTGGGCCGATTTCCTGGTCGTCTTTCTGATTGATGTCACTCATCTGGGCACCTCCCGGTGTGGTCTGTTCAGCGGCGCTGAATTGAGCCGCTGAAGCGTTGAAATCTGGGTTTTCGGGCGAAGGGATCGCCGAAGGGTCGCGAATCATACGCGGATGTGGCCGCGCGCGCATCAGAGACTAGTCGATCAGGGCAAGGTTATTTCTTTTTCCGCCGACCGGTGGTCCCGAGCTTGATCAGACGCAGCGCGGCTTCGGCCAGTACGGTGCGCTTGTCGTCCTTGTCGAGTTTCTTCCAGGCCCGGATCTCGCGCTTGCTGCGGCCGCAGCCGAGGCAGATGTCGTCGCTGAACTTGCAGACGCTGATGCACGGGTCCTTGGTCGAGCTCATGCTCAATCCTCGAACTCGCGGCGTTCGGCTTCAATGGCTTCGGCCAGGGCGCGGGCTTCGGCTTCTTCTTCGCTCAGCTCTTCCTCGGCGGCGGGTTCCGGGGCGGGCTGTTCAAGCCGGGCGACGGCGGCCAGCAGTTTTTCCCGGGCTTCGGCCACGCCGAGCACATCGTCTTCCTGCTCAGGTTCGTGCTCGAATTCAGGTTCATGCTCAAATTCAGGCTCGAATTCAGGTTCTGGCTCACCCTCGTGCGGCGGCTCGAGCGGATCGGACTCAACCCCGGTCGGCAGCGATTCGCCGCCCACCCCGTCACGCAGCAAGTCGTCGAAGTCGGTCTTGATCCCCTCCTCCATGCTGTCCAGTTCCAGCAGCAAGGTATGGAAACTGGTTTCCTCCTTCGGCTCTTCCGACTCGGCGCTGGCGTCGGCCAGTTCCTGCAAGCCCGGTGGCACCGGAGCGTCGTCGAAGTCGAGCACCGGTTCCGCCTCGATCTCGCGCAGCTCGGCCAGCGGCGGCAGGTCGTCGAGGTTCTTCAGGTTGAAGTGGTCGAGAAACGCCTTGGTGGTGGCGAACATCGCCGGTTTGCCCGGCACGTCGCGGTAACCGACGATGCGAATCCACTCGCGCTCGATCAGCGTCTTGACGATGTTGGTGTTGACCGCCACGCCCCGCACGTCCTCGATTTCGCCCCGGGTGATCGGCTGGCGGTAGGCGATCAGCGCCATGGTTTCCAGCAGTGCGCGGGAATAGCGCTGCGGACGCTCCTCCCACAAGCGACCGACCCACGGTGCGAACTTTTCACGGATTTGCAGGCGATAGCCGGAGGCGACTTCCTTGAGCTCGAACGCCCGGCCCTCGCAGGATTTGCCGAGCAGGGTCAGGGCTTTCTTGAAAACCGGCGGTTCCGGGCGCTCGCCTTCCTCGAACAGTTCATACAGGCGCTCAAGGGATTGCGGCTTTCCCGAGGCCAACAGAAAGGCTTCAAGCAGGGACGCCAGCTCGCGGGGTTCAGTCAGGTTCATATCGGGACTCGTTATTCGGCTCGGGCTCGCACGTGGATCGCGGCGAACGGCTCATTCTGCACCAGCTCGATCAGGGATTCCTTGACCAGTTCAAGGATGGCCATGAAGGTCACCACCACCCCGAGCTTGCCCTCTTCGGCGGTGAACAGCTCGATGAACGGCACAAACCCGCCGCCCTTGAGCCGCTCCAGCACGTCGCTCATGCGCTCGCGGGTGGACAGTGCCTCGCGGCTGACCTGATGGCTTTCGAACATGTCGCCGCGACGCAGCACTTCGGCCATGGACATCAGGATTTCTTCCAGCGCCACGTCCGGCAACAGCTTGCGCGCGCGGGCTTCCGGGGCGTCGAGCTTGGGCACGATCACGTCGCGACCGACCCGGCTCAGGCCATCGATGCCTTCGGCGGCAGCCTTGAACCGTTCGTACTCCTGCAGACGGCGAATCAGTTCGGCGCGCGGGTCGTCCTCTTCGTCCTCGACGGTTTCGGCCCGGGGCAGCAGCATCCGCGACTTGATCTCGGCCAGCATCGCGGCCATTACCAGGTACTCGGCGGCCAGTTCCAGGCGCACCGACTGCATCAGATCGACATAGCCCATGTACTGGCGGGTAATTTCCGCCACGGGGATGTCGAGGATGTTGATGTTCTGTTTGCGGATCAGGTACAGCAACAGGTCGAGCGGGCCTTCGAAGGCTTCGAGGAAGACTTCCAGCGCATCCGGCGGGATGTACAGGTCCAGCGGCATTTCCGTGACGGCCTGGCCGTAGACCATGGCAAACGGCAGTTCCTGCTGGGCACCGGCCTGGGGATCAACGGTTTCCACTGCAGACATTCAGGCCTCGACCATGAATGGAGCGGGATCGCCGCAACCGACGCGGGTCACTTCCGGATCGTCGCCCGTGAGGTCGATCACGGTGGAGGCCTTGATACCGCCGGAACCGCCGTCGATGATCAGGTCCACCTGATGCTCGAGCAACTGGCGCATTTCGTACGGGTCGCTCAACGGGTCTTCATCGCCCGGCATGATCAGGGTCACGCTCATCAACGGCTCGTCCAGTTCGGCCAGCAGCGCCAGCGCGATCGGATGGCTCGGCACCCGCAGACCGATGGTGCGCTTCTTCGGATGCAGCAACAGCCGCGGCACTTCGCGGGTGGCGTTGAGAATGAAGGTGTACGGCCCCGGCAGGTGGGCTTTGAGGATTCGAAAGGTCCCGGTGTCGATCTTGGCGTAATTGCCCAGCTGCGACAGGTCGCTGCAGATCAGTGCGAAGTTGTGTTTCTCGTCGAGCTGACGCAGGCGTCGAACGCGCTCGATGGCGTTCTTGTCGCCGATCTGGCAGCCGATTGCGTAGGAAGAGTCCGTGGGATAAACCACCACTCCGCCCTTGCGGATGATCTCGACCGCCTGTTTGATCAGGCGCGCTTGCGGGTTTTCCGGATGAATCTGGAAAAATTGACTCACATTCTCTACCTGTTCAGACGGCGGCAATAACTGGGTCATGTTTGAACCGACCCCACAGGGGTGGAAGGTCCTCCGGCACCGGCCGGTACTGGCCGATCTCGGACCAGCCACCAGGGCCATGGAAATCACTGCCGGCACTGACCAGCAGACCGAACTCACGGGCAAGAATCGCCAGGCTGCCCACCTGTTCCGCAGGCTGATGGCCATTGACCACTTCGATCGCATGCCCGCCCGCTTGAATATAGTCGGCAATCAGCTTTCGGCGCTTGCTGCGGGTGAAATCGTAGTGCCACGGATGCGCCAGGCTGACCCAGGCGCCGGCGGCGCGCAACGTGCCGACGGTGTCTTCCAGGGTCGGCCAGTGCTGCTTGACGTCCCCCAGCTTGCCGGCGCCGAGCCATTTGCGAAACGCCTCGGCGCGATCCTTTACAAAACCTTCACGCACCATCCAGTCGGCGAAATGCGGGCGGGCCGGCGCGTTGCCGCTGTCGCCCAATTCCTGCTGGATCTGCCGCGCGCCGTCGAGCGCATTCGGCATGCCCTTGAGGGCGAGCTTGCGGCTTATTTCTTCAGACCGCAGCCAGCGGCCGTCGTGCAACTGCGCAATCGCCTCGACCAACGGCGCGGCATTGACGTCAAAACCGTAGCCGAGCACGTGAATGGTCGCCCCGCCCCAGGTGCAGGACAATTCGACGCCGTTGACCAGTTGCATGCCCAGCCCCTCGGCGGCCGTGCGCGCTTCGGCGAGGCCTTCGAGGGTGTCGTGATCGGTCAGGGCCAGGACTCGCACGCCGTTCTCGAACGCACGCGCAACCAGTGCCGCAGGCGCCAGGGCGCCATCGGAGGCCGTGCTGTGGCAGTGCAAATCAACATTCACGGGGATGTGTTACCTCAAATCAGCTGGCGCTATCGCGCGCCCATATGTTTGTTATTATGCCGCCACATCCAGCTTCTGGCTCTCACTGTGAAACAATTCATCGATTTCATCCCGCTTCTGCTGTTCTTCATCGTCTACAAACTCGATCCACGCACCGTCGACGTTGCCGGCCATGAACTGACGGTAGGCGGCATTTACAGTGCCACCGCCATGCTGATCATCAGTTCCCTGGTGGTGTACGGCGCGCTCTTCATCAAGCAGCGCAAGCTGGAGAAGAGCCAGTGGCTGACCCTGATCGCCTGCCTGGTGTTCGGCAGCCTGACCCTGGCCTTTCACAGCGAAACCTTCCTGAAATGGAAAGCCCCGGTGGTCAACTGGCTGTTCGCCCTGGCCTTCATCGGCAGCCATTTCATCGGTGACCGCCTGCTGATCAAGCGCATCATGGGCCACGCGTTGACTCTGCCGGATCCGGTCTGGACCCGCCTTAACATCGCCTGGATCGCCTTTTTCCTGTTCTGCGGGGCCGCCAACCTGTTCGTCGCCTTCACCTTCCAGAGCATCTGGGTGGACTTCAAGGTGTTCGGCAGCCTGGGCATGACCGTGCTGTTCCTGGTCGGTCAGGGCATCTACCTGTCCCGTCACCTGCACGACGCCGATACCACAACGCCAAAAACCGAGGACTGACATGCTCTACGCCATCATTGCCACCGACGTCGCCAACTCCCTGGAAGCCCGCCTCGCTGCGCGCCCGGCACACCTTGAACGCCTGCAAGTGCTCAAGGGCGAAGGCCGCATCGTGCTGGCCGGCCCGCACCCGGCGGTCGACAGCAATGATCCGGGCGCAGCAGGTTTCAGCGGCAGCCTGATCGTCGCCGAATTCGACTCCCTGAGCGCGGCGCAAGCCTGGGCCGATGCCGACCCGTACGTCGCCGCCGGCGTATACGCCAATGTTGTCGTGAAGCCGTTCAAGCAAGTCCTGCCGTAACCTCCCCCGCAAAAGCCCTCAGCGCGATGAACCTTGTCGGTTCATCGCGTTCTCAATCGCTCATTATTCTCGTTTGCCGGCCGACAACCTGCCCAATATCCATTTGGAAACAGGAGTCGCGATGCGCAAGGGTCCGTTGTGTCTGATGTTGGTCACGTTGTCGATCATGGCGCCCGCCCATGGTGAAGAAAGCACCGAAGGCAACAGCTCCACGCCGCTTTCATTGAGCGCCGGCAGCCAGATCACCGAGTTGCAGCAGCGCCTGAAGGCCAGCGAGCAGCAACGGGAAGAACTGAGCAAACAACTGCAAAATGCCGACAACACCCGCGAAAGCGCCCAGCTCGCCCGGTTGCGCCAGGAGAACCAGCGTCTGAAGCTGCAACTCAAGGAGGCCCAGGCCAGCCCGCTGCCGCGCCTGTTGACCGAACAGCAGCAATGGTTCGTCACCGGGGCCGGGGTAGCGCTATTGGCGCTGCTCTGCGGTATCTTTGCCAGTGGAGCAAGCCGAAAACGTCGGCAATGGCTAAATTGAGTGAGTCATGAGCGAGCTGTTACTGATTGATGATGACCAGGAGTTGTGTGAACTCCTGAGTAGCTGGCTGAGCCAGGAAGGCTTTCAGGTCCGGGCCTGCCACGATGGCCAGAGTGCCCGCAAGGCGCTGGCCGAAACCGCGCCGGCGGCCGTGGTGCTGGACGTGATGCTGCCCGACGGCAGCGGTCTGGAACTGCTCAAGCAACTGCGCAGCGATCACGCCGACCTGCCGGTGCTGATGCTTTCGGCCCGGGGCGAGCCGCTGGACCGGATCCTCGGCCTGGAACTGGGCGCCGACGATTACCTGGCCAAACCCTGTGATCCGCGCGAACTGACCGCCCGCCTGCGCGCCGTGCTGCGCCGCAGTCATCCGGCCGCCGTGTCGACCCAGCTCGAGCTGGGCGACCTGAGCTTCAGCCCGGTGCGCGGCGTGGTCAGCATCGACGAAAAGGAATTCACCCTCACCGTCTCCGAAAGCCGCCTGCTCGAAGCCCTGCTCAAGCAACCGGGCGAGCCGCTGGACAAACAGGAACTGGCGCAGATCGCCCTCGGCCGCAAGCTGACGCTGTACGACCGCAGCCTGGACATGCACGTCAGCAACCTGCGCAAAAAGATCGGCCCGCACCCCGACGGCCGCCCGCGCATCGTTGCCCTGCGCAGCCGTGGCTACTACTACAGCCTCTGATCGTCTGTAAGTTTTGTCAGGTCGGCGCGAAAGCGTGTTTACCCAAGCTTTACACAGCGCTGACCGCCGCTGACCTTGATCTCCGTAATCTGTACTCATCCGGAACGTACCGGGAACGAGACAAAGGAGATTCACCATGCGCAAGACTCTTATCGCTCTGATGTTTGCCGCTGCCCTGCCGACCGTCGCCATGGCCATGCCACAGGATGGCGGCCCGATGGGTGGCCCGCTGGACGGCCCGCGCCATGGCGGTCAGATGCACGGCATGCACGGCAAAGGCCCGTACAGCCAGCTCGACTTGTCCCGCGAACAGCGCGAGCAGATCCGCAAGATCATGGGCGAGCAGATGCACGAGCGTAAACAGACGGTCGAAAAATACCTGGAGAAACTCTCGCCAGCCGACCAGAAAGCCATGAAGGACGAGATGGCGGCCAACCACAAGAAAGCCGAATCCGATGTCCGCGCCGTGTTGAAACCGGATCAACAGAAGAAATTCGACGAGATCCAGAAGAAACAGGCCGAACGTCGCGCCGAATGGGCCGAGTTCAAAGCCTGGAAAGCGCAACAGCCGCAAAAGGCGCAAAAGGCGCAATAATGTTCTAGCGTCACGCCCCGACCCAACGGCTCACCGCCGTTGGGTTTTCTTTGTTTGAGGATTTTCTGTGCGTTCATTGTTCTGGCGTATCCTCGCCAGCTTCTGGCTGGCCATCGCTCTGGTTGCAGGGCTTTCCATTCTGCTGGGGCACATGCTCAACCAGGACGCGTGGATCCTCAGCCGCCATCCGGGCCTCAACACCCTTGCCGCCGAATGGACGCAGACCTACGAAGCCCAAGGCGAAGACGCCGCCCAAGACATCCTCGAACAGCGCAAACGCCAGTACCACATCGACGTGCAAGTGCTGAATGAAAGCGGCGACCCGGTGGTCCGCGGCACCTTCCCCCGGCGCGCGGCAGCCTTCGAGGCGCGGCAGAACAACGATGACCGACGCCTGCCCTGGCGCCGTCTGACAGACGAATTCACCAGCGACAAAAGCGGTGACACCTACCTGTTCATCTACCGCATCCCACACCCGGAACTCGACGCCTGGCACCGCGAAAGCCTGCTCTGGCCGTTGAGTGCGCTGGGTATCGCGCTGGTGGTGCTGACCCTGTTCAGCCTGCTGGTGACGTTTTCCATCACTCGCCCGCTCAGTCGCCTGCGCGGCGCGGTGCATGACCTCGGCCAGACAACGTATCAGCAAAACAGCCTGGCGCAACTGGCCAACCGCCGCGATGAATTCGGCGTGCTGGCCAACGACTTCAACCGCATGGGCGCCCGCCTGCAAAGCCTGATCGGCAGTCAGCGCCAATTGCTGCGCGACGTGTCCCACGAGTTGCGTTCACCGCTGGCACGGCTGCGCATCGCCTTGGCACTGGCGGAACGGGCGAGCCCCGAAGAACGGGAAAAACTCTGGCCGCGCCTGACCCGCGAGTGTGACCGGCTGGAAGCGTTGATCAGTGAAATCTTGGTGCTGGCGCGAGTCGATGCCGACAACGCCAGCGCCGAAGACGTGGATCTGAATGCCTTGCTCGCCACCCTGCAAAAGGACGCTCAATTGGGTTCGCCAGAGCAGACCGTGCGTCTGGAGGCCGAGCCGGCACTTAATCTGACAGGCTGGCCGACCATGATCGAACGAGCCGTGGACAACCTGCTGCGCAATGCCCAGCGCTTCAACCCGGTCGGGCAGTCGATTGAAATGCAGGCGTCACGTCAGGGCGAGCGGATCGTGGTCAGCGTGCGTGACCACGGGCCGGGGGTGCAGGCTGAACATCTGAGCCAGTTGGGCGAACCGTTTTATCGGGCGCCGGGGCAGACTGCTGCGGGTCATGGCCTGGGACTGGCGATTGCCCGGCGGGCGGCGGAGCGGCATGGCGGGACGCTGGTGCTGGCCAATCACCCGCAGGGCGGATTTGTGGCGAGTCTTGAATTGCCTCTCGTACCGGGGGCAATTGTCCAACCGTGAAACCAATGTGGGAGCGAGCCTGCTCGCGATAGCTTTTTGTCAGTCAATGGTGATGTGACTGGCTGCCCCCTATCGCGAGCAGGCTCGGCCCCACATTTATTTAGTTGTCAGGCCTTTGCCGGCCAGGCGCTGACAAACTCCGCCAAATCAACCTTCTCCGCCACCCGCGGTTCTTTCTGCGGCGTGCCGAGGTACAGAAACGCAATCACCTCTTCGTCATCCGTCAGGCCCAAGCCCTTGGCGACATGTTTCGAGTAGGCCAGATCACCCGTTCGCCACACCGCGCCAATCCCCTGCGCGTAAGCCGCCAGCAGAATCCCGTGCGCCGCACAGCCCGCTGCCAGCAATTGCTCGGCCTTGGGGTATTTGACGTGATCCTGCAACTTGGCGATGACCACGACCACCAGCGGCGCCCGCAGCGGGCCGTTGCGTGCCTTGTCGATCATCGCTTCGGTGACTTCGCCTTCCTGCATCTGCGCAGCTTCGGCCAGCAACTCGCCCATCTGCTCACGCGCCGCGCCTTCGACGGTCAGGAAGCGATACGGCTGCAAATGGCCGTGATCCGGTGCGCGGGTCGCGGCGGCGAACAGCACTTCGCGCTGTGCGGCAGTGGGGGCCGGATCGATCAGTCGTGGAACGGAAACACGGTTGAGCAAAGCGTCGAGAGCCTGCATCGGCCACCTCCTGAAAAAAATGTCCGGCTATTCTAGCTGCAAGTGATCCAGACGCGTCGGTTTACATGCCTTGCACCGCAGGTAGAATGGCGCCCTTCCCACATCAGCCCGAGCGGACTTCATGGCGTTGCCGACCTTACGGATCATTGGTTTCATCATCGGCATCTTCCTGATCACCCTGGCCGTCGCCATGGTCGTGCCCATGGCCACCCTGGTGATTTTCGAGCGCACCGGCGATCTGCCGTCGTTCCTCTGGGCGAGCATGATCACCTTCGTCGCCGGCCTCGCGCTGGTCATTCCCGGTCGCCCGGAACACATTCACCTGCGCCCCCGGGACATGTACCTGCTGACCGTCAGCAGCTGGCTGGTGGTGTGCATTTTCGCCGCGCTGCCGTTTTTGCTGACCCAGCACATCAGCTACACCGACTCGTTTTTCGAAAGCATGTCCGGCATCACCGCCACCGGATCGACCGTGCTCAACCATCTGGACGACATGTCCCCCGGCATCCTGATGTGGCGCTCGCTGCTGCACTGGATCGGCGGCATCGGCTTCATCGGCATGGCGGTGGCGATCCTGCCGCTGCTGCGCATCGGTGGCATGCGGCTGTTCCAGACCGAATCCTCGGACCGCTCGGAAAAGGTCATGCCCCGCTCGCACATGGTGGCGCGGCTGATCGTGGCGGCCTACGTCGGCATCACGATTCTCGGCAGCCTGGCGTTCTGGTGGGCCGGGATGAGCCCGTTCGATGCGATCAACCACGCGATGTCAGCGATTTCCACCGGCGGGTTCTCGACCTCCGACCAGTCCCTGGCCAAGTGGACGCAACCGGCGGTGCACTGGGTCGCGGTGGTGGTGATGATTCTCGGCAGTCTGCCGTTCACCCTGTACGTGGCGACGCTGCGCGGCAACCGTCGGGCGCTGATCAAGGATCAACAGGTGCAGGGTTTGCTCGGCATGTTGCTGGCGACCTGGCTGGTGCTCGGCACCTGGTACTGGTGGACTACCAATCTGCATTGGCTGGACGCGCTGCGTCATGTGGCGCTGAACGTGACATCAGTAGTCACGACGACGGGATTTGCATTGGGGGACTACAGCCTGTGGGGCAATTTCTCGCTGATGCTGTTCTTCTATCTGGGCTTCGTCGGTGGCTGTTCCGGTTCGACGGCGGGCGGGATCAAGATCTTCCGTTTCCAGGTCGCCTACATTTTGCTCAAGGCCAACCTTAACCAGCTGATTCACCCACGGGCGGTGATCAAGCAGAAGTACAACGGTCACCGCCTCGACGAGGAAATCGTTCGTTCGATCCTGACGTTCTCGTTCTTCTTCGCGATCACCATCTGCGTGATCGCCCTGCTGCTGTCGCTGTTGGGCGTGGACTGGATGACCGCGTTGACCGGCGCCGCCAGCACCGTGTCCGGCGTAGGCCCGGGCCTGGGCGAGACCATCGGCCCGGCCGGCAACTTCGCCAGCCTGCCGGATGCGGCCAAGTGGATTCTGTCGTTCGGCATGCTGCTCGGCCGACTGGAGATCATTACGGTGTTTGTACTGTGTATTCCGGCGTTCTGGCGTCACTGATCGCCTTCGGCGCCTCCAGCAACCGCGCCCGGTAATCGCCGGGCGTGGTGTCGAACCAGCGACGGAAGGCGCGGAAGAAATTGCTCGGATCGGCAAACCCCAACAGATAGGCAATCTCCAGCAAGGTCATGCTCGGTTGCGCCAGGTATTGCTCGGCGAGTTCGCGGCGGGTGTCATCGAGCAACTGCTGAAAACTGGTGCCCTCCTCCTGCAAGCGTCGTTGCAAGGTACGCTGGGACAGGTGCAGGGTCTGCGCCACCGTGTCGCGCTTGGGTTCGCCCTGCGGCAGCAGGCGGCACAACACCTGACGCGCCTTGTGGGTCACGCGGCTTTCGGAAAAACGCGCCAGATACTCCCCGGCGAACCGGTCGTGCAGCAGCGCCATCGCCTCGTTGGCGGTGGGCAGTGGCGCCTCCATGTCGGCCCGTTCGAAGATCAGCGCGTCATACGGCGCGTTGAACACCAGCGGTGCATGGAAGGCTTGTTTGTAGGGTTCAAGATCATCCGGCTCGTCGCCCTGCACCAGCACTTTGCGCGGGTGCAGCGTGCGTCCGGTCAGCCAGCCGCACAGCGCGAGTGCGCAGGCCAGCGAGGCCTCTGCACTTTGGCGGGTCGGCGGCAGGTGATCGCCATGCACCGTCAGAATCAGCGCATAACCTTCATCGAGCAGGCGAAAACTCAGGTCGGCACTTTCGGCGATGATCCGCTGATAACGCACCAGACGCTGAAAACCTTCCGCCAGCGTATTACTGGACATCAGTGCATAGCCCGCGACATGGAACGAAGCCGGCCGCACCACCTTGCCCATGTTCAGGCCGATCGCCGGATTCCCGGACAGCTCGACCGCCCGTTGCCAGAGTCGGGTCATGGAATCCTGTGGGAAGCGCGCGTCCGGATCCTCCAGCGCCGCGTAGTCGAGCCCCAGCTGTCTGAACAGAACCCGGCAATCCAGGCCGTCCATTTCCAGTGCCTTGACAATCCCCATCGCCCAGCTTGCAGATGTCGTTCGTTCGCTCATGGCGTTTTTTCTTGGATGACATGGTGAGCCGCATACTACGGCCGATTTCCCAAGGATAGTAAAGTGGCGCCGATTGTCACTGGCCGACGCCATTGATCACTCTAGACTCAAATAAGCTACCCGCCGAACAACTTGCAATCAGAACAATAACCACAGAGATCGCAGTCGTGGAAACCATCAAGCCTTTCAACAGCTTCGCCGAGTTCTACCCGTATTACCTCAGCGAGCACAGCAACAGCACCTGCCGTCGCCTGCATTTCATCGGCACGACGCTGGTGATCTTCATTCTCGCCCTGACCATCGCCAAGGGCGCCTGGCTGCTTTTACTTGCGTTGCCGCTGGCGGGCTACAGCTTTGCCTGGGTCGGCCATTTCTTTTTCGAGAAAAACCGCCCGGCCACCTTCCAGCACCCGTTCTACAGCCTGCTCGGCGACTTCGTCATGTACCGCGACATGATCCTGGGCCGCGTGCCGTTCTAGAAATTCCGACCAAGAGGACTGCCGATGAATGCCACTGCCCGTTTCACCCACATGAAGGACGGCACACAGGAAGACTGGGCGATAATTGCGGCGGATTTCAGCGCCTATGCCCGTCAGTTGCCGGGCCGGATCATGGCGCACCTGAAATTGCTTGAAGGCGATTTCGGTGGTTTCCCGGTGGATCGCCTGACCCACTCGCTGCAAACCGCGACCCGCGCCTTTCGCGACGGGCGCGACGAGGAATATGTGGTCTGCGCCCTGCTCCACGACATCGGCGATACCCTCGGCTCCTACAACCACCCGGACATCGCCGCCGCCATCCTCAAACCGTTCGTCAGTGCCGAAAACCTGTGGATGGTGGAAAAGCACGGGATCTTCCAGGGCTACTACTTCTTCCATCACCTGGGCATGGATCGGCACCTGCGCGAGCAGTTCAGCGAGCACCCGCAGTTTCTGGCGACCGCGGAGTTCTGCGCCAAATACGACGCAGCGGCGTTCGACCCCGAGTACGACACCCTGCCGCTGAGCTTCTTCGAGCCGATGATGGAAAGGCTGTTTGCCCTGCCGAAGAACTCGATCTACAAGGCGGCGATGGAAGAGCACAGCCCGGCCTGAATCGATTTGAAAACTCAGACCAGCTCGGCAACCTTCGCCGCTTTCAACTCGGCCTCTCGCGCCTGCGCATCGGCCAGGCGATACAACTCGATCGTGCCGTCCCAGTGCTCGATCAGCGCCGTGCACGACTCCACCCAATCGCCACAGTTGAGGTAATCCACCTCGCCGACCTTGCGGATCTCGGCGTGGTGAATGTGTCCGCAGACCACCCCGTGCAACTCGCGCTTCACGCATTCGTGGGCGATGGCTTCCTCGAAATCGCTGATAAAGCTGACCGCCGTCTTCACCTTGTGCTTGAGATAGGCCGACAGCGACCAGTAGCCGTAACCGTATTTCGCCCGCCAGTGATTGAGCCAGCGGTTGAGGGTCAGGGTGAACTCGTAGGCCGAATCGCCGAGGAACGCGAGCCAGCGGTGGTAACGGGTGATCACGTCGAACTGGTCACCGTGAATCACCAGCAGATGCCGGCCATCGGCGGTGACGTGGACGGCCTCGTCGACCAGCTGGATGTTGCCCAGAATCAGTTTCGAATAGCGGCGCAGGAATTCGTCGTGGTTGCCGGTGACGTAGATCACCTCGGTGCCACGCTTGCTCATGGTCAGCAAACGGCGAATCACGTTGGTGTGCGCCTGGGGCCAGTACATGCCGCCGCGCAGTTTCCAGCCGTCGATGATGTCACCGACCAGGTAGATCTTGTCGGCGTGATAGCCCTTGAGAAATTGCGACAGATGCTCGGCCTGGCAATCCCGCGTGCCCAAGTGCACGTCGGAGATCCACAGGGTGCGAACCCGTTGTTTACGGCTGGGTCTGGCGAGCTCGGCGCTGGTCATGGGCAACCCTCTGCGATGTTTTCGCCACTCTGCGCGCGCCCGGTTAATCGACCATGACAGGTGTGCGTCAGTCGTGTGACAAACGCGTCGCCCCTGTGCCGGTGTAGACTGGCGGCTCGCCCGGAGACCGCCATGCAACCGATCCTGACCCTGCGCCATTACAGCCACGACCTGATCGCCCACAGCCACGACCACGCACAACTGGTGTTCGGCCTGTCCGGCGCGCTGGATTTTGAAGTCGAAGGGCACGGCAGCCAGGTCTTGCAGCAGAGCTTCGTGGTGATCCCCGCCGGCGCGCATCACGCGTGCGGCAGTCCCAAGGGCAGCCGTTGTCTGGTGCTGGATGTGCCGGACGCACAATGGCTGACGCGCTCGCTGGGCAATCACGCCGATGCCAGCCGCCGTCTGCTGGACAACGCCGCGCGGTTGTCGCTGGATGCCGGGCAAGGTCAACTGGTCAACTGGCTGGCGAACAGTCCGGTGCACGATCCGTTGATTGCGCAACAGGGCGCGGTGTTGCTGCTGGCGAGCCTGAACCACGTGCCACCCGCCGAGATCGTCGCGCGCCGCCTGCCCTACGCGGCACTCGACGCGCACATCGAGCAGTACGCGGCCTATCCGCTGCAAGTGGCGGATCTGGCGCGTGTCGCCGGATTGTCCAGCGCCCGGTTGCATGCGCGGTTCGTCGCCGAATGCGGGCAAACGCCTATGGACTACATTCGCACTCGCCGGCTGCACAAAGCCGTCGCGCTGTTGCGCAACACCACGCTGCCCGTCGGTGAAGTGGCCAGCCGGGTCGGCTACAACTCGCAAAGCGCGTTCTCGGCCGCCGTCCTGCGTGAGTTCGGTACGTCTCCTACACAATTGCGACGCGAGGCTGACGACAAAAGTCGATAGCCTGCCGACAGACTTTTGCGCCGTGACACGCTTCAATGTGTGCCTGTAATGGTGTTTGGAAAAAGGACTGCAATGACTCCCCGTACCGCCCTCGGCGCCCTGCATATCGGCGCACTGATGTTCGGCCTGACCGGCGTCTTCGGCAAACTCGCGGCCGCAACGCCCGCCGTCATCGTGTTCGGGCGCGCCGCGTTTGCCGTGCTGGCCCTGGCGTTTTTCGCCCGCTTCGCCCAACAGGGCGGCTGGCAGAAACTGCAGGCCGTCGACTGGCGGCGCCTGGCCCTGAGCGGTGTGCTGCTGGCCGGGCATTGGGTGAGTTTCTTCATTGCGGTCAAGGTCGCGGGCGTCGCCATTGCGACCCTGGGTTTCGCCAGTTTCCCGGCCTTCACGGTGATCCTCGAAGGGCTGATCTTCCGTGAGCGCATCCGCGCCAATGAAATCGTGCTGGTAGCGCTGGTCAGTATCGGACTGGTGCTGGTGACGCCAGCGTTCGATCTGGCCAGCGGCGCAACCACCGGCCTGCTCTGGGCGATCCTGTCCGGCCTGCTGTTTTCCCTGTTGTCCCTGACCAACCGCGCCAGCTCCGGGCGCATTCCGGCGGTGCAGGCGGCGCTGTGTCAGAACGTGGTGGTGGCGTTGTGTCTGCTGCCGGTGGCGGCGCCGCAACTGAGCGAAGTACGGGCCATCGACTGGTTGTGGATCGGTTTGCTCGGGGTGTTCTGCACCGGCGTCGCCCACAGTCTGTTTGTCGCCAGTCTCGCGGTGATCAAGGCGCGCACCGCCGCAGTGGTGTTTGCCATGGAGCCGGTGTACGGGATTACCGTGGCGTGGTTGCTGTTCGATGAAGATCCGACCCTGCGCATGTTGATCGGCGGCGCGCTGATCATCGTTGCGATCGTGGTGTCGAGCCGGCTGTCAGGCAGCAGCGACAAGAAAACCGTCGCGGCCGAGGCCGCCTCTCACTGAGTACGGTCGTTGTGGCCGAGGTCGCGGTCAGGGTCGATCCGGTCGCGCACCCGCTGCTTGAGCACCTTGGCTTCGGGGAAACCGCCGTCGGCCTTGCGTTCCCAGATCTGCACGTCGTTGCAGGTGATGTGGAATATCCCGCCGGTGCCCGGCACCAGGGACACTTTGCCAAGATCGTCGCCGAAGGTGCTGAGCAGTTCTTGCGCCAGCCACGCGGCGCGCAACAGCCACTGGCATTGCGTGCAATAGGTGATGACGATTTCCGGTTTTGTGACGGTCATGATTGCTGAAACTCCTGAGCCAGAGGGCGCCGCTATAATAGCCGGCTTTATCGCTCGCCCCGAGACTCACGATGCGTCGTCTGCTGATCTGCCTGTTGCTTGGTTTCCTACCGCTGTTCGCTGGTGTCAGCGTCCATGCCAGTGAGACCACACGCCCGAAAGTCGGACTGGTGCTATCCGGCGGCGCGGCCCGTGGCCTGGCGCACATCGGCGTGCTCAAGGCGCTGGAAGAACAAGGCATCAAGATCGATGCGATTGCCGGCACCAGCATGGGCGCGGTGGTCGGCGGGCTGTACGCCTCGGGCTACAAGATTGACGAGCTGGAAAAACTCGCCCTGACCATCGACTGGCAGCAGGCATTGTCCGACGCCCCGCCCCGCAAAGACGTACCGTTCCGGCGCAAGCAGGACGACCGCGATTTTCTGGTGAAACAGAAGCTGAGCTTTCGCGACGACGGCAGCCTCGGCCTGCCCTTGGGCGTGATCCAGGGCCAGAACCTCGCGCTGCTGCTCGAAAGCCTGCTGGCCCACACCAGCGACACCCGGGATTTCGACAAGCTACCGATACCGTTCCGCGCCGTGACCACCGACATCGCCAACGGCGAAAAAGTGGTGTTCCGCAAGGGCCATCTGCCCCAGGTGATCCGCGCCAGCATGTCGATCCCGGCAGTGTTCGCCCCGGTCGAACTCGACGGCAGATTGTTGGTGGATGGTGGCATGACCGACAACATTCCCCTCGATGTGGCGCGGGAAATGGGCGTCGACGTGGCCATCGTGGTCGACATCGGCACCCCACTGCGCAACCGCAAGCAACTGGTGACCGTGGTCGATGTGCTGAACCAGTCGATCACCCTGATGACCCGACGCAACTCCGAAGAGCAACTGGCGACCCTGCATCCCGACGACGTGCTGATCCAGCCGCCGCTGGCGAGTTTCGGTTCCACCGATTTCGGCCGAGGCCAGGAGATGATCGACGCCGGCTACCGAGCGACCCAGGCCCTGGACGTACGCCTTGCCCGCCTCAAACCGGTGCAGTCGCAGGACGCTGAGCTCAACGCCGCCCGCGCGCCGGGCCAACGCACGCCGATCATCACTGCGATCAAGGTCGAGAACGACTCGAAAGTCGGCGATGACGTGATCCGCTATTACATCCGCCAGCACATCGGCGAACCGCTGGATCTGGGTCGCCTGCAATCCGACATGGGCACCCTGTACGGTCTCGATTACTTCGAGCAGGTGCAATACCGCGTGGTGCACAAGGGCGCGGATCACACGCTGGTGATCAGCGCGCGCGGCAAGCGCACCGGCACCGATTACCTGCGGGTCGGCCTCAGCCTGTCGGACGACATGCGCGGCGACAGCGCCTTCAACCTCGGCGCCAGTTACCGCATGAACGGCATCAACCGGCTCGGCGCAGAATGGCTGACCCGGGCGCAGATCGGCGATAAACAAGAACTGTACAGCGAGTTCTATCAACCGCTGGACGTGGGCTCTCGCTACTTCGTGGCGCCTTATGCATCGTTCGCCGCGCAGAACGTCGACTCGGTTCTGGACAACGATCCGATTGCCCAGTATCGCGTCGAGCGCTACGGCTTCGGCCTGAATGTCGGCCGGCAGATCGGCAACAGCGGCGAAGTGCGCTTCGGGGTTGGCGAGGCCTGGGGCAAGGCCGATGTACGGATCGGCGATCAGGACCTGCCGAGCGAAAACTTCAACGAAGGGTTCTATGCGCTGAAGTACTCCTTCGACTCGCTGGACAACGTCTACTACCCCCACGAAGGCGAAGACATCGGCCTTACCCTGGTGCAGTTCGAACCGAGCCTGGGCTCCGACACGCGCTATCGACAGTGGGAGTTCAAACTGGACAAGGCCATGAGCAGCGGCCCGGACACGCTGATTCTCGGCGGTCGTTACGGCCGTACGCTGGACGATGCCAATGTGGTGACCTCCAGTTTCCTGCTTGGCGGCGCCCGGCAATTGTCCGGTTTCCGCGAGGACGCGATCTCCGGGCAGAACGTCAGTCTGATGCGTGCGGTGTATTACCGCCGCCTCACCCCCCGCTCGTACCTGCCGCTGGACTTCCCGCTGTACGCCGGCGCCTCGCTGGAACGCGGCCGGGCGTGGAACAACGACAACGAGTTCGACAGCGGTTACATCAACGCCGCCAGCGTGTTCATAGGCTTCGATACGCCGCTGGGGCCGCTGAATTTCAGCTATGGCCTGAACGATGCGGATGAGCAGGCGGTGTACCTGAACCTCGGGCAGACCTTCTGACAGCGGTCAGCGAATCCCCGCCAACAGCGTGCGCGCCGTTTGCCTGAGGGGTTCGTCGGCTTCCTTGAGCAGTTCGTTGAGCAAGGCAATGGCGCTGTCGAGATCGCCGTCGTCGATGCAGGTCTGGGCCTGTTCGAGTTTGCCGGCGTTTGCGGCGTCCGAGGGTTCGGATTCCGGCGCCTGCAGCTCCAGTGGCTCCAGCGAGAGCGACGTGCCGGGATCGCCAAATTCGTTGAGAAAGTCCTCGTCCAGCGGCTGCGCTTCCGGCTCGGCGATCCATTCCAGTTCGGCGGTTTCAGCGTCGTCGGGCAGGGTTTCCGGCAGTTCGAAATCCTGTGGCAGTACCTGCAGATCGGAGCCGAGCGTTGATGGCGCCTGTTCAGGTGCGTCGGTGGTGGAGCGAGTCTCCTCAAGATCCCAACTCGACGCCATCGAGAGCTGATCCAGGTTCAGTTCGAAATTGTCTTCGGGTTCCGGCTCCACAGGGGGTTCGATCGGCAGCGCAGCAATCACCGGAGCCGCTGCCGCCAGAGGTGCGGCGCTGGCCAGTTTCGGGTAGCGGGCGCGAATCTCCTGCAAGCGCTGATCCTCGACCCCGAGCTGGCGCAGGCGGTTTTCCTGCTCGTCATAGATCGGCGTGTCGCCCTGCCGCCCCAGCACTTCAAGCAACTGCACGCCAAGGTCGATGCGCTCCGGTTCCCGCTGCAACGCATCGCGCAACAGACCGGCAGCCTCGCCCAAGCGTCCGTAGGCCAGATAAATGCCGACCGCTTCCAGCACATCACCGTTGGCGTGTTCCTCGCGATGTTCGACAGCACTGTGAACGGCACTCGGCTGCATCGGTTCGGCGTCGTCGACCGGGGGTTCGTTTCGAACCGGCAGGAACGGTGTCGGCGCCTCAGCCCCTTGTTCCTGCTGGCGGTGCCGACGCACATACAGCCCTGCCACCAGCAATCCCAGTACCAGCAGCAGTCCGCCGAGCAGCGGCCAGTTGAGTGAATCCTCCGGGGACTCAACCGGGGCAATGACCGGCGCAGGCACAGGCGCCACGGGTGCGACAGGTGCCGGCGGCGCCTGTTGCACTTCAATCAGATGGGCCTGCAAATCACCGAGCTGTTTCTTGCCGTCAGCGATCAGCACTTCCTGCGCCTGAAGCTTCACGTTCAATGCATCGATGGTTTTTTGCAGTTGCTGGTTCTGCAGAATGCTCGCCGCCAGTTGCTCGGCCTGCGCGTCGGCGACCGGAGCCGGTGGCTGCACCGGCGCAGCAGGTTTGGCCGGCGTAGTTGCGGTGGGAGTCTCGGGGGTCGGGAATTCCGAGGATTGCGCGCGCGCCGTCGGCTCGTCGGTGGCCGGAACAATTCCCGGTGAGCCCGGCGGGTCGATCAGCACGGTGTATTCGCGCAGCAGGTGGCCGTTGGGCTGATCGAGCTGCACCAGGAAATTCAGAAAGGGTTCGTTGACCGGTTTGGTCGAAGTCACCCGGATCATGTTGCGATTGCCGCGCAGGATCGGGGTGAACTTGAGGTTGTTGAGAAAGAACACGCGCTCGACGCCGGCGCGGCCAAACTCGTCCGCCGAGGCCAGACGAACCGCCAGTTCGCTTTCGCTGACACCCCCGACATCCACCAGCGCGATGTCAGCCTTGAGCGGCTGATTGAGGGCTGAATGCACGGTGATGTCACCGAGCCCCAGCGCCAATGAGGCGGTGGACCAGGTGAGAACACCGGCCACCAGCAGCGAGTTGGCGCAACGCTTTACCACGTGCCGACTTCCGAGCATGAGCATCCCTTGAATAAGCAAAACCGACTTCTATGCGTTCGCACATCCGGTACGAACACGATATTGCCCAGTAGTTCTTATAGTCCGCCCAGCGCGATCTCTCAAAAAAACGGCACGCGGTTATGCCTCAAGACTTTTCCAGGTTAGCCAGAATGTGCCCGTGAACCCGCATGCAGACCTTAAGATCCGCCTCGTCGACGCCTTCGAACAATTCCTTGCGCAATTGTGTTGCGATGGTTTCGATCTGTTCGATCAGCGGCAATGCCGGTGAGCACAGCACGATTTTTTTCGCCCGGCGGTCTTCCATCACGGACTGGCGTTGCACCAGGCCCTGGCTTTCCAGGCTGTCGAGCAGACGGGCCAGGGTCGGCCCTTCGACGCCGACGCTCTGCGCCAGCTCCCGCTGAGTCGGCGCCTCTTCGAAACGCGCCAGATGCAGCAGCACCAGCCAGCGTGCCTGGGACAAGCCCAGACCGGCCAGCCGGCGATCCAGTTCGGCACGCCAGCCACGGGACATCTGGGCCAATTGCATGCCAAAACGGTGTTGATCGGTTAACGGCATAAAACACTCATGATTAGACTGAACAAATAGAGAAAAACTAATTATTAGTCAGCTAAGCATGACATTTGGCTATAGGCAAGAGGCGTCCTGTACTGAATCGTTACATCGGTATAGCGGTTGGCACAAACGCCCTCTCACATTTCAAACTCGGATTGCAGCGCAGCCCGTACGCAATACAGCACACCTTCAGGCACTCGACCGGCAAACAGCTCGGCCACTTCGGCGACCGACGGCAACTCGCCTTCGCCGTCGAGGAAAGCATCCTGCACTTCGCCCATCAGGTCTTCCGGCAGATCCAGCGCCTGTTCCAGCGACAGCTGCTGCTTGCCGATGGCTTCGGCGAGCATGGCGTAGACGTTCTTTTCCGAGCACTGCAATTGACCGGAGATCTGCAACGGCGTCATGCCGGCGCGGGCCAGGGTGATCAGTTCGTGACGCACGTCGGCCACCACTTTCGGCGCCTCGGCCTCGCCGCCGAGCACTTCGAGGAAGGCCTCGCCGTAACGCTCCAGCTTGCGCGCGCCGACGCCGCTGACCCGGGCCATGTCCGCCAGCGAGGTCGGCTGGCTGCGGAGCATTTCCAGCAGGGTCGAGTCGGGGAAGATGACGTACGGCGGCACGCCGTGTTCTTCCGCCAGTTTGCGCCGCAGGGCGCGCAAGGCTTCCCACTGTTCGCGTTCTTCGCCGCGCACCAGTTGACTGGCCGGGCTCTTGCTGCCGCTCTTGGCGGTGATCTGTGGTTTGAGGTCGCGGCGCAGTTCAAGGGTCACTTCACCCTTGAGCAAAGGCCGGCAGGTATCACTCAATCGCAGGCCGCCATAGCCTTCGTGATCGACATCCGCCAGACCACGGGCCACCAACTGACGGAACAGCGAGCGCCATTCGCTCTCGCTCAGCGCCTTGCCGACGCCGTACACCGACAGGTGCTGATGGCCGAAACTGCGGACCTTTTCGTTGTCCTTGCCCAGCAGCACGTCCACCAGATGGCCGACGCCATAACGCTGGCCGGTGCGGTAGATCGCCGACAGCGCCTGACGCGCAGGCTCGGTGGCGTCCCAGGTCTGCACGCCGTCGGTGCAGTTGTCGCAGTGACCGCACGGCTCGGGCATGTCTTCGTCGAAGTAGGCCAGCAGCGCCTGACGGCGGCAGCGGGTTTCTTCGCAGAGCGAGAGCATGGCGTCGAGCTTGTGCTGCTCCAGACGCTTGTGGCGCTCGTCGCCTTCGGAGTTCTGCAGCATCTGCTTGAGCATTACCACGTCTTGCAGACCGTAGGCCATCCACGCGTCCGCCGGCAGGCCGTCACGGCCGCCACGTCCGGTTTCCTGGTAATACGCCTCAAGGGATTTCGGCAGGTCGAGGTGAGCAACGAAGCGCACGTTGGGTTTGTCGATGCCCATGCCGAACGCCACGGTGGCGACCATGATCAGGCCTTCCTCGTTGAGGAAGCGTTTCTGGTGATAGGCACGCAGATCGTTGGGCAGACCGGCATGGTACGGCAGCGCCGGGAAACCCTGCTCGGTGAGAAACGCGGCCACCTCTTCCACCTTCTTGCGCGACAGGCAGTAGACGATGCCGGCATCGCTGCGCCGCTCGGCCAGGAACGCCAGCAACTGCTTGCGCGGCTGCTCCTTGGGCACGATGCGGTAGAAGATGTTCGGCCGGTCGAAACTCGAGAGGAAACGCTCGGCATTCTGCAGGTGCAGGCGGGTGACGATTTCTTCGCGGGTACGCTTGTCGGCGGTGGCGGTCAGGGCAATGCGCGGCACGTCGGGGAACATTTCCGCCAACTGCCCCAGTTGCAGGTATTCCGGGCGGAAGTCATGGCCCCATTGCGATACGCAGTGCGCTTCGTCGATGGCGAACAGGGCGATGTTCAAGCCTTGCAGGAACGACAGCATGCGCGGCTGCACCAAGCGCTCCGGCGCCAGATAGAGCATTTTCACTTCGCCACGCTTGATCCGGTTGGCGAGGTCGCGCTGCTGTTCGGCGCTCAGGGTGGAGTTCAACGCGGCGGCGGCCACGCCCAGCTCTTCGAGAGTGGCGACCTGATCGTCCATCAATGCGATCAGCGGCGATACGACCACCGCCAGGCCATCGCGCAGCAGCGCCGGCACCTGGAAGCACAGGGATTTGCCGCCGCCGGTCGGCATCAGCACAAGGGCATCACCGCCACTGGCCACGCGCTCAATGATTGCACCCTGACGGCCACGGAAACTGTCGTAGCCGAAGATGTCCTTGAGGACGCGTTGAGCCTGTTCGAGCATAAAAACTCCAAAAATCCACCGAAACATCCCTGCACAGGCTGGTTCAAGACAGCCGAGGCTGCTTTAAACAAAACGTAAGCTTGCATTGCATGCGCCGTACATAATCAGCCGCGACACCGGCAGGGATCGCAAAGCGCGGCAGTATACCCGAGCCCTTCCCGGCAAAGGGCACCGCCGATAAGAAGCTTGTGCGGGCAAATCTGCCGTGCGGCTGGCTTGAGGGCTCAAGAAGGCCTAGAATTCCCGCATTGTTTATTCCCCCAAGGTAGCCCTTTAATGTCCTTCGCCGAGCAACTAACCCGCCTGCAAGTCTTCCTCGACGCCGACGAGCTGCATGAAGAGGCGCTGGACTACGTGGCCGCTCACGGTTACCTGACCGCGCTGTCGATCTGCGCCGAAGACGTGCCGGAGCGTGAATGGATCGACGCCCTGTTCGCCGAAGAGCCGCATTACAGCAGCGAAGCGCAGCGTGAAGAGATCGAAGCCACGCTGATCGGACTCAAGGCCCACATCGCCCGCCAACTGGCGTCGGACGAAGAGTTCGAGCTGCCATGCGAACTGGACCTGGGCGACGACCCGGACGATTCCGAACTGCGCGGCTGGTGCATCGGCTTCATGGAAGGCGTGTTCCTGCGCGAAGCGGCCTGGTTCGAAACCGCCGAAGAAGAAGTCAGCGAAATGCTCCTGCCGATCATGGTCGGTTCGGGCCTGTTCGACGAACAGCCCGAGTTCGAAGACATCGCCAAGGACGCCAACCTGATGGACGACATGATCGTGCAGATCCCGGAAGCCCTGACCGCGCTGTACCTGCTGTGCCAGGCGCCCGACGAAAAACCGGCGATCCTCAAGCCACGTCACCACTAAGATCCGGCCTATGGACAATCCCATAGGCAACCGCTCCCTGATGTTGCGCTACATCCTGCTGGCCATCGGCTGGCTGAGCGTGGCATTGGGGGTGATCGGGATTTTCCTGCCTGTTCTCCCCACTACCCCCTTCCTCCTGCTGGCAGCCGCCTGCTTCGCCCGCAGCTCTCCGCGTTTCTATCAATGGCTGGTCGAGCATCCCCGGCTCGGGCCATGGATCCGCGATTACCTGGATGGCAACGGCATTCCGCTCAAGGGCAAGGTCTACGCGATCGGGCTGATGTGGGCGAGCATTCTGTTCTCGTGCTACCTGGTGCCGCTGCCTTGGGCCCGGGGGTTCATGTTGACCAGCGCGGTGCTGGTGACGGTTTATATCTTGCGGCAGAAGACGTTGTCCAAACCCTGATCTCACCCTGCCATCAAGCTTTTCAAAGCAACGAACCGTTCATCGGAAACGCTAGCCGACCTGTTATTTCTGACAGTCGACAATTCCCTCGCTTCACGCCTTAAATCACTCCAGTCCCGGATCCACAGCTCGAACGTCCAGATGTGCGTTCATGCCCGGTAATCCTGTAATCGCCGGCCTTCGCGTCCAAAACCAGAAACCCTTGACGCCATTGGTATTTCCCTTCGGATGGAGTTGATCATGTTCACTTTCCGCCGGTCCTTGTTCCCCAGTCGTAATGAACTGTTCGCTCCGTCTTCGGGATTGTACCCACCCTACTTCGCCGACATGGTCATCCCGGTACCGGGTGCCGACGGGGGAATCAACAGAAAAGCATACGAAGCGAACGAGGCAGGGCTGTTTGCCGTTATCGACCCTTACCCGGATATGGCGATTGGTGACTTGCTGGAAGTCATCCTGAATGACAAAAAGGTCGGCGAACTCAAGGTCAAGGATGAGGACCTCGATCGGAGATGGTTCTTTTTCGTACGCACGGACGGGCTTGTACCAGGCCGCCTTTTCACCTGCCATTACGTATTGACCCGGGCAGGCGAAACCAAACCCGACGACCCATCGGCCACATTGACGCTGTTGCTGGAAGTAGACGACCCGGCCGGTGACGATGAGGAGCCCTTTGAACCTTGGCACTCGGCGCTGCCTATCGTCGGGCTACCGCAAGATGTCATCGAAAACGGCGTCACCAAACCATGGCTTGATAGCGGCGTGCCCCTGATCATCACGCGTTATCCAAACATCGCCGTGGGCGACATCATCCTCGTGAAGTGGGGCAGCGTGTTTCTTCCGCCTCATATTTTGACGCAGGCAGAAGTGGATGGCACCGTAGAGATTATCGTCATGGCCCGGCCCGAAGATATCCTGACGGCCGGCGACAGCGCCGCATTGATCATCCACTACAACATCTGCGATCTCGTTTATAACTGGAGTGTGAAGTGGTCAAAGTCCACTTCCGTGCAGGTCGATGCCGGGGTATCGCGCCTCAATGCACTCATCATCAAGGAAGCAGATGACGGAAAAATCATTCTTGCCGACCTGGACGCCAACCCTGTCACCCTGCAGGTACTGATCAAGGCCGGCGACGTCTACGCGGCGGGTGACACTCTCAAGTTCACGGTGATCGGCACCCCGATTCCCGACAGACCACCTCGAACGTTCACCGTTGAAGCCATAGTACGCACCCCGCCTTATATTCATGAAATCCCGGTTGAGTACGCATTCGTCAAACTCTTCGCACAAGGCACCCTCGATGCCTCTTATGCGTTACGTAAACAGGATGGCAGCCCGACACTTTATTCCAGGCGTACGTTCGCCACTGTGATCGGCAATCCATCATTGCTGCCGGCACCTGCCATCAGCGAAGTGGTCGGGAACATTTTGCCCGCCCTGATACAAGCGGCATCGGTGGTAATCAGATATCCCGCCATCAACAATGGCGATTTCCTGACGGTGATCTGGCTGGGTAAAAAATCCAACGGTGATGATTACCTGCATGAAGAAGAACACACCGTATCGGGCGAAGAGCAGAAGGCAGGCGAAGTGACGATTTACGTCATGGGCGAGCACGTCAAAGTCCTGGAAAACGGCAGTCTCAAACTTCAATACCGGGTATTCAACGATGATCCCGGCCAGTACGGCACCAGTGAGTCCGAGTTCCTGCGGGTCAACGTGGGATCATGGCAGGCAACGCATCCGGCACCCAAAGTTGAAGAGGCTCCGGATGACATTATCGACCCCTCGCAAACTGACAAGCTGGTTCATGTGCGGGTCTTGCCAGTGAACTGGGTCAAGGGCGATACGCTCACCTTCCGCTGGATCGGGATCAACCTTTACGGCAGTACATCCGGCTGCGTGCCGATCACGTTGGCGACAGTTGGCCAACCAGTACGATTCCGGGTGGACAAACAATATGTCTCGGCCAATATCGGCTACTACGTGAAAGTCATCTACACGTTGCTGCACGCGGCCACCGGAAAATACAGCTATTCAGACCCTCTTGAGGTGCTGGTTGGCATTCCCCTGGGCAAATTACCGCCGCCTACGGTCGCCCAGGCCCCTGGCGGCACTCTGAATCCGATGCACGCCATCAATGGCGTGGACATCGATTGCAGCTACCCGTCCATGGACGCCCTGCTCGACATACTCGGATTGAAATGGCGGGGCTCGCCAGGCGCCGGGACTTCGGAAGACGTGGAGAAACCCGCCGAGGCCACCGGCACCGTGAGATTCCACCTGCCGCCCTCCTTCGTCGGGGCCAACATCAACCGTGAGGTAGCGGTCAATTACGACGTCCAACGCTATGGCTTGTGGACCCCCTCGGAAATCCTTCCGCTGAAGGTTCTCAACTTCCCGAATCCTGAAACGGAACTGCCGCGGCCCGAGGTTCCAGAAGCAGCGGCAGGTGAACTGCTGGTAATGGAGCTCGCCGGGAACGCGAAGGTTCTGGTCAAGGCATGGCCTTTCATTGCCCTCAAGCAGTTGATCTGGCTGTATATCGAAGGCCAGGCCAGCACGGGCGACTATAGAATCGATCTACTCACCGCGCGTGAAGTGAACTCAACACAGCTCACACAAGGGTTGAATGAAACCCTGCTCAAAACGGAATTGCTGAAGCTGCTGCACGGCTCCAACGCCACCGTGGTTTGCAAGGTCATTTTCGATAACAGCACGGATGAAGATGCCGCCATCGTTTTCCCGAAACTGCCGCTGGTCATCCGCCAGCACTACGAGTACGTCACGCCTGTCATCACCACCGTGAAAACGCCATCGGGTACGGTCATTCCTGAGGCAGGTCAGACCTACGACAAGCGTTTGACGATCGAAGGGACAGCCACTCGGGCCGAGAAAGTCGATGTTCAAATCAATGGTGTACCCAAAGGTATGCCAAAGGTGGATGCCAGCAGCGAATGGACACTGACGGTGGATTTGATTGAGGGTTTGCACCGGGTAGAGGCAATTGCCCAATACGACGCCGATGACAAGGTCAGCGATCCGCGTACCTTTACAATTGCAGTCGCTACGAAGCCAAGCATTACAGCCGTTACGGACGCCAGCGGCCCGGTTGATGACAACGACACAACCTATTTTACTGAGGTCACGGTATCGGTTCATGCGGATAGTCACCAGACTGTGCAGCTTTACGACGGAATTACGGCGATTGGAAACCCGATACTTCTGGATGCAAGCGGCGCGGGAAGTATCAAGCTATCGAGCCTGAGCCTGAAAACTTACACACTCAAAGCCAAGGCAACCTATGGCGACCAACTCGAATCCGCAGTTCGAATCTTCAAGGTGGCGACTGCTTCGGCTCCGACCATCAAATCCATCACCGACGCTTTGGGTGAAGTCCCACCCAACGACATCACTTTCTATAACAGTGTGACCATCATCGGTACGGCCGTCGCCAATCAGCGTGTGCAAATCTACGACGGCGTTACTCCCATCGCTCCCGATACTCTCATCGACAACAAAGGGGAATGGACCAAAACGCTGAACGGCCTGAGCGCCACAGCCCATAACATCAAGGTCAAGGCGCTGTATGGCCCTCAACCGGAGTCTGCGGTTCGAGCCTTTACCGTGGCGGTTGCTTCGGCTCCGACCATCAAATCCATCACCGATTCCTTGGGCGAAGTACCACCCAATGGCATCACGTTCGATACCAGTGTGACCATTACCGGTACGGCCGTCGCCAATCAGCGTGTGCAAATCTACGACGGCATTACTCCCATCGCTCCCGATACTCCCGTCGACAACAAAGGGGAATGGACCAAAACGCTGACCGGCCTGAGCACAACAGCCCATAACATCAAGGTCAAGGCGTTGTATGGCCCTCAACCAGAGTCTGCGGTTCGAGCCTTTACCGT